>NZ_JAAYXO010000085.1 GCF_012515855.1 Gordonia sp. (in: high G+C Gram-positive bacteria) | reverse complement strand
CGCGTCAGGACTTGGCCGGGGGCATCAGGACCTGGTCGATCAAGTACACGGTGGCGTTCGCGGTGTGGACGCCGCCGCAGATGACGCTGGCGCCGTCGACCTTGAGGTCGTTGCCGCTACCGGTCACCTCGACCGACTCGCCCTGCACGGTCTTGTGCATCCCGGCAACCTGATCGGGGCTGAGCTGACCCGGCACCACGTGGTAGGTCAGGAGCGACTTCAGCGCCGGCGCATCGGTCTTGAGCGAATCGATGGTGGCCGGCGGCACCTTGGCGAACGCCTCGTCGACCGGTGCGAACACGGTGAACTCACCGCCGTTGAGCGTGTCTACGAGGTTCACGTCCGGATTGAGTTTGCCCGACAGCGCCGAAGTGAGCGTGGTGAGCAGCGGATTGTTGGCCGCGGCGACCGCGACCGGTTCAGTGGACATGCCGGTCACCGAACCTGGGCCGGTCGGGACCTGCTCCGCATACGCCTTGCATCCGGGACCCACCAGATCCGCCGCGGGGTCGGCCATCGCGGAGGTACTCATCGGCGCGGCCTCGCTCGACATGGTGTTGGTGGTCGAGTCGTCGCTGGAGCATGCGGTCATCGTTGCGGCGATCGCGACGGCGAAACCCATCGCAGCGATCTTGGCGCCCCTGGTGTTGCTGGTTCTCATCAGCCTGCTCTCCCTTGTCGTGGATCGCCGACGGTCGTCGGCGATCATCAGCAGTGACATGGGTCATTCGGAGCCCGACGAACATCGGATGGGTCGGATGACGAACAAGTTTGAGAATGCTGTCGATCTGCTGAGACGACCCATCCGCACACGCGGCCCGAACGAATACCCGGCATGAACACAGTCATCGTCATCGGCTTCATCGGCGGCCTCATCACCGGCATCTCGCCGTGCATCCTCCCGGTGCTTCCGGTGCTGTTCCTGTCCGGCGCCCAGAGCGCCAGGGACAACGACGACGCGCCCGATCCGGCTTCGAGCTCCCGCCGGGCCCGGTTCTCCGAGAGCGCGCGCCCCTACTTGGTGATCGCGGGGCTGGTCGTCAGCTTCTCCATCGTCACGCTGGTCGGTTCGAGCCTGCTGTCGCTGGTCCGACTGCCCCAGGACAGCATCCGATGGTTCGGCCTGGTGGCGCTCACCGCGATCGGGCTCGGACTCATCTTCCCGAAGGTCGAGGAATGGCTGGAGAAGCCCTTCTCCCGGCTGCCGCAGCGCCCCGTCGGGCAGCGCCGTTCAGGCTTCGGACTCGGTTTGGCGCTCGGCGTGCTGTACGTGCCGTGCGCGGGCCCGGTGCTCGCAGCGATCGTCGTGGCCGGGGCGACCGGTGAGATCGGGATCTCGACGGTGGTCCTGACGCTGTCGTTCGCCATCGGAGCCACTCTGCCGCTGCTGATCTTCGCGCTGGCGGGCCGTCGCGTCGCCGAACGCGTCGCGGCGTTCCGCCGTCGGCAGCGGCAGATCCGCGTGGTCGGCGGCGTGGTGATGATCGCCCTCGCCATCGGCCTCGTCTTCGACGTCCCCGGCGCGCTGCAGCGGGCCATCCCCGACTACACGTCGGCGCTGCAGGAATCGGTCGACGGCGCCGACGACCTGAACAACAAGCTCAGCCTGGGCGGCATCGTCACCGACGAGAACCGCGAGCTGTCCAAGTGCACCGACGGTGCGCCGGATCTGCAGTCGTGCGGAACCGCTCCCAAGCTCACCGGGATCACCGACTGGTTCAACACCCCCGACAACGCGGCGCTGTCGCTGTCGCAGCTGCGCGGCAGGGTGGTGCTGATCGATTTCTGGGCCTACTCGTGCATCAACTGCCAGCGCTCGATCCCGCACGTCGTCGACTGGTACGACACCTACCGCGACGCCGGTCTAGAAGTGATCGGCGTCCACACTCCCGAGTACGCCTTCGAGAAGGTGCCGTCGAATGTCACCGCCGCGGCGAGCCGTCTGGGCATCGAGTACCCGATCGCCCTCGATCCGGCGTTCTCCACCTGGACCAACTACCGCAACAGTTACTGGCCCGCCCAGTACCTGATCGACGCCTCCGGCACCGTGCGGCACATCGAGTTCGGCGAAGGCGGCTACGCACAGTCGGAGCGGATGATTCGGGAACTCCTCACCGATGCCCGGCCCGGCGTCGCGCTCCCCGCGCCCACCGAGAAGGCCGACACCACCCCGACCGAGTCGACCACCGCCGAGACCTATCTCGGCGTCGGCAAGATGGTGAACTACGGCGGCGCGGCGCCCTACCGTGCGGGCACCGCCGACTTCGCGTTCCCCGCCGACCAGCGTCCCGACACGTTCGCCCTGCGCGGTCGGTGGAGCCTCGACTACCAGGGAGCGCGCGCCGAGCGCGACGCCACGATCGCGCTCAACTACCACGCGAAGAACGTGTTCATCGTCGTCGGCGGCGCCGGGACTCTCACCGTGCGCAGCAACGGATCAACGTCGACCAAACAGATCAGCGGCCCGCCGACCCTGCATCAGATCGTCGCGAAGCCCGACAACGGATCGGGACGTGTCGAGGTGACGGTCTCGCCCGGACTCCAGGTGTTCTCGTTCACCTACGGATGATCGGCCATCGGGTCACAGCTTTCCGAAGGAGACCGCCCGGTAGGTCCAGCCGGCCCCGGTCACCGCGTCCTGGATCGGCCCCCTGATCTCCGAGGTCCGGAACCGGTAGTTGTACACCTCGCCGTGCCGGCCCTGCTCGGTGAACGCGTACACGGCACCGAACGCGAACTGCACCTTCTGGCCGCGGAAGCCCTCGGCGGCCATCGACAACGACGGCACTCCGGCTCGCCATTCCACGGTCCATTCGCGGTCCACGGCCCGGACCTCGTTGGACGACGGGTCGAGCTTGAGGAGGATCTGGAAGACGGCCGCCAGGCCCGCCTTGGCGAAGATCTCGTACCAGCGGGCGTCCACGATCCGCCATTCGGCGACGAAGTCGCATCCCTCGCCGGGATTGGCCTGGCGAATCTGAAAGGGCGCCGTCGGCCGGTTGACGCCGAGGATCGCGTTCGCGACGTCCTGCGGCGCCGCCGCCGGGGTGTCGCCGTCGGGTTTCTTAGTGCCGGTCAGTCTGTCGAAGAGTCCCATGGTTCGACGCTAGCCGCGGCCGCGGCCGACCGGCAGCGGTATCGGTCGGCCGACCGGCAGCGGTATCGGTCGGCCGACCGACGGCATCGATCGGCCGGCCCGACTACTCCCCGACCGAGTGCGGCAGCTTCACCGAACCGGCAGCCACCTTGGCCGGACGCGACGGCGGCGGCACCACCGGCCCGATGTCTCCGTCGGGGGCCGTGTCGAGGTCGAGGAACACCGGCGCGTGATCGCTGGGCTTGGTGCCCTTGCGGGCTTTGCGATCGACCCACGAGGCCTGCGCGCGGTCGGCCACCGAGCCGCCCGCGAGGAGGAAGTCGATGCGCATGCCGAGATCCTTGTGGAACATGCCTGCGCGGTAGTCCCAGTAGGTGTAGATCCGTTCGTCGGCCCAGCGCTCGCGCATCACATCGCGCAGTCCGAGCGCGGTGAGCGCGTCGAACGCCTCGCGCTCAGCGGTCGTGACGTGGGTGTGCCCGACGAACGCCGACGGGTCGAAGCAGTCGGCGTCGGTCGGGATGATGTTGTAGTCGCCGCAGACGATGGTCGAATCGGCCTCCGGCTCCACCGCCAAGCGCAGCTTCTCGAGCCAGTTCAGCTTGTACTCGTAATGATCCGAGTCCACCTCGCGACCGTTCGGCACGTAGACCGAATAGATGCGGATCCCATCGCACACCGCGGAGATCGCGCGGCCCTCCGGTTCACTCGCCGGATCGGGGAAGCCGGGCGCGTCGGGGAACGCCACCCGCACGTCGTCGAGCCCCACCTTGCTGAGGAGCGCAACGCCGTTCCACTGCCCCTGTCCGGCATGCGCGAACTGATACCCGCGGGCAATCAGTTCGTCGCCGAGCTCGGCGGCGAAGGCGTCGTCGGAGACCTTGGTCTCCTGCAGGCACACCACGTCGGGTTCGCGTTCGTCCAACCAGGGCAGAAGCCGCGGGATCCGCTGTTTGACAGAGTTCACGTTCCAAGTCGCCACGCGCATAACGGACACCGTAGTCGTCCGGTCGGACCAACCTGAATCTCACCGCCTCCGACGCCTTCCGGTGGGCGTCGGCGAGTGCTGGAATTGCCAGCGGGCCCGCTGGCAATCCAACGGTGCCGACACCACCGAGGTACAAGTGGAACGACACGACCTGGGTGAACACGTTCGCCTGGCAGTGGGACTGCTACACGGGTCCCACCACACCGAAGGTGCGGACGCCCGCCCAGTCGACCATGACCTACAAGCCCCAGCGAGCAAGCCCCAGCGAGACGGATACTTCCGCGGCGTCTGGCAGACGACGATCGCCTCCGGTCCATGCGCAGGCACCGTGACGATGCCGATCTCCGCGGTGGCCACCGACAGTTACCGACGGTTCCTCGACGGTCTGCAGGCCCGCTAGCCCCGACATGTAATCCATGCCACAGTTGAGGCGTGACGACCCAGCTCCCGCATCGTGACGTGATCGCCGCTTCGTGGCGCCGCGCGCAGTCGTCGGGGCTGGCCCCCGACGATCGGCCCGCCCCGACCCTCTCCGACATCACCTCGGCCGATCCGCTGCTCGATGCGGCACGCCCGGTGCTGGCGCGCGCCGCCGAGGTGCTGAACGGCACCAAGACGGCCCTGCTGCTGGTCGACGACCGCAGCCGCATGGTGGCCCGGGTGTCGGCCGACGCCTCCCTCGAGCGAGGCCTCGCCGAAGCCGGTGCGGTCGACGGTGCTGCCTTCACCGAGAGCGCGATGGGCACCACCGCGCTCGGCACCACGGCGGAGGTGCGCGGCGACGTCATCATCAACGGCGACGAACACTATCTCGAGCAGTTCCGTTCGCTGAGCTGCTTCGGGCGACCCATCATCCACCCGGCCACTCGCCGCGTGGCGGGCGTGATCTGCATGACCGAGGTGGCCCCGCGGATCAACCCGCTCTCGGTACCCCTGATCCGCGGTCTGGTGGACGACATCGCCGAGCGGCTGCTCAGCCGCTCGCACTCCGATCACCGCGCGGTGATCGCCGCGTTCGAGAAGGCGTCGCGGCGGCGCGATCTCGCCGTCGCAGCCGTCGGCGACGATCTGCAGCTCACCAACGCACTCGCCGCCAGCCTGCTGAGTCCAGGTGATTTCGGCACCCTGCGGATGATGGCAGACGACGCGTCCGACCGCGATCGCATCGTCACCCTGGTCTCCGGGATCTCCGCCGACGTCGCCATCGACCGGGTGCCCGGTGTTCGACATTCCGCCGTCTTCCGGCTGCGTCCGCGCATCGAGCACGACACTGCCGCCTACGCTCCGCCCAGAACGGCGGACGCCGCGTCGGTCGCCGTCTGCGGCGAGCCCGGCACCGGGCGCACCACCCGCGCCGAGTCACTGGTTCCGGACGACCACGTGCGGCTCGACGTCGCCGCCGCGCTTCTGGACGGGACCGCACCCGATGTGGGCGACGCGATCCGACGTGCCCGCTCGCTCGGCACCGGACTCGTCGTCGACGGCGCCGATCTCCTCGATGATCGTTCCCTCCGGTTGCTGCAGGCCGCCATCGCCGCGCACGAGCCGGGACGACCACCGATCGTCGTGGTGTCGGAACCGACGGCCGGCGGAGCGTCGTCGTTGGCCGCCCTCATCGCGTGCTGTCGCCAGCGGGTGACGCTGCCGCCGTTGCGACAACGATCGGGCGAGCTCGCCGCGATCGGCCAACAGCTCATCGCGCGACGCGACCCGCTGCTGGAGTTGAGTTCCGATGCCGCCGACGCCCTCGTCTGCCAGGAGTGGCCCGGCAACCTCACCGAACTGTCCATCGTCCTCGATGAGGCCGCGGCCACGGTGCTTGCGCGCGGAGCACGCCTGGTGACCGCAACCGATCTGCCTGCCGACTACCGCGGGTCCACCCGCGCTTCCCGGCTGATGGGCAGGGAACAGGCCGAACGGCAGGCCATCGTCGATGCCCTCGAGACCGCGGCAGGCAACAAATCGCACGCCGCCAAGGCCCTCGGCGTCTCGCGGACCACCCTGTACGCGCGCATCCGTGCGCTCGGAATCACCGGCTGACCTGCCATGTCCGGCGGCATCAGACCAGCCGCTGTTCACTGTCCGGGACGACTGTTCAGTTTCCGTACACGGCGCGTCCCTCCCGCCGTGGAGAGAATGGTGCATCACCTCAATGGTGTCGTGCATCACACCTGATGCACGCCGCGTTCATCTTCAGGAGGCTTTCATGACCGCCACGCTCAACTCGGCGCTTCATCCCGCCG
This sequence comes from Gordonia sp. (in: high G+C Gram-positive bacteria), assembly GCF_012515855.1. Classification (GTDB taxonomy): domain Bacteria; phylum Actinomycetota; class Actinomycetes; order Mycobacteriales; family Mycobacteriaceae; genus Gordonia. Next base: position 36,293 of record NZ_JAAYXO010000085.1, on the reverse strand, counting down.
TCGCCGAATTCGTCTCCCGCGACCGCCAGATGCTCATCGGTGGCGAGTGGGTCGACGCCGCGTCCGGCCGCACCTTCGCCACCCACGACCCCGCCACCGGGCAGGTCATCACCAACGTCGCGCACGGCGACGCCACCGACATCGACCGCGCAGTGGCCGCCGCTCGCGCGGCATACGAGGGCCCGTGGGGCCGCATGAAGCCCAACGAGCGCGAACGTCTCATCTGGCGAGTCGGCGACATCCTCTCCGAGCGCGCCGAGCTCTTCGGGCAGCTCGAGGCTCTCGACAACGGCAAGTCCGTAGCGATCGCGACCGCCGTCGACGTCAACTGGTCGGCCGACGTCTGGCGCTACAACGCCGGGCTGGTCACCAAGATCAAGGGCTCCTCGATCACCCCGTCGATGCCGTTCGCGGGCCCCGACGCACAGTTCCACGCCTACACCCGTCGCGAATCGCTCGGCGTCTGCGGGCAGATCATCCCGTGGAACTTCCCGATCCTGATGGCCACGTGGAAGCTCGCCCCGGCACTCGCCGCGGGCAACACCGTGGTCCTCAAGCCCGCCGAGCAGACCCCGCTCAGCGCGCTGATGCTCGGCCAGGTCTTCGAAGAGGCCGGCTTCCCGCCCGGCGTCGTCAACGTCGTCACCGGTTTCGGCGACGCCGGCGCCGCGCTGTCGGCACACATGGACGTCGACAAGGTCGCGTTCACCGGGTCCACCGAGGTGGGCAAGAAGATCGTTCAGGCCGCCACCGGCAACCTGAAGAAGGTCTCCCTCGAGCTCGGCGGCAAGAGCCCCAACATCGTGTTCGCCGACGCCGACATCGAGTCGGCCGTCGCCGGTTCGGTGGCCGCGTGGATGTTCAACCACGGCCAGTGCTGCGTCGCCGGCACCCGCCTCTTCGTCCAGCGGAGCATCTTCGACGAGTTCACCCAGGCCGTCGCCGACGCCGCGTCGCAGGCCAAGATCGGTCCCGGCCTCGATCCGACCACCGAGCTGGGCCCGCTGGTCTCGCAGGAGCAGTTCGATCGCGTCAGCCGCTACATCAACGAGGGCCTGGCCGACGGCGCCCGCGCCCTCACCGGCGGCAAGCGCTGGGGCGATCAGGGCTACTTCATCGAGCCGACGGTGTTCGTCGACGTGAAGCCGGAGTTCTCGATCGTCGAAGAGGAGATCTTCGGGCCCGTGGTGGCCGCGCTGCCGTTCGACGACGAGGACGACGTCGCGCGCGCTGCGAACGACTCCATCTACGGTCTCGCCGCGGGCATCTGGACCAAGGATCTCTCCAAGGCCCACCGCACCGCAGCCAAGGTCCAGGCCGGCTCGGTGTGGGTGAACCAGTACAACGGCTTCGACACCGCGCTCCCGTTCGGCGGCTTCAAGCAGTCGGGCTGGGGCCGCGAGCTCGGCGACTCCGCCATCGACCTCTACACCCAGAACAAGTCCGTCAACATCGCGCTCTGATCCACTTCTCGCCCACATCTCACCCCGAAAGGATTCACTCGATATGAAGACCAAGGCCGCAGTACTCCTCGAAGCAGGCAAGCCCTTCGAGATCATGGAACTCGAGCTCGACGGCCCGCGCGAAGGCGAGGTGCTGATCAAGTACACCGCCGCCGGCCTGTGTCACTCCGACCTGCACCTCACCGACGGCGACCTGCCGCCGCGCTACCCGATCGTCGGTGGCCACGAGGGTTCCGGCATCATCCAGGAGGTGGGCCCCGGCGTCACCAAGGTGAAGCCCGGCGACCACGTGGTGTGCAGCTTCATCCCCAACTGCGGCACCTGCCGCTACTGCTCCACCGGCCGCCAGAACCTCTGTGACATGGGTGCCACGATCCTCGAAGGCGCCATGACCGACGGCACCTTCCGGTTCCACGGCGACGGCAAGGACTTCGGCGCCATGTGCATGCTCGGCACCTTCTCCGAGTACGCGACCATCTCGCAGCACTCGGTGGTCAAGGTCGACGACTGGCTGCCGCTGGAGACCGCCGTCCTCGTCGGTTGCGGGGTCCCGTCCGGTTGGGGCACCGCCGTCAACGCGGGCAACCTCCGCGCCGGCGACACCGCCGTCATCTACGGCATCGGCGGCCTCGGCATCAACGCCGTCCAGGGCGCGGTCTCGGCCGGCTGCAAGTACGTGGTCGTGGTCGACCCGGTGGAGATGAAGCGCACCGAGGCTCTCAAGTTCGGCGCCACCCACGCCTTCGCGACCGCCGAGGAGGCCCAGGAGAAGGTCACCGAGCTCACCTGGGGTCAGGGCGCCGACGCCGCGCTGATCCTGGTCGGCACGGTGGACGTGCCCGTGGTTCAGGCCGCGACCGCCGTCATCGGCAAGGGCGGCAAGGTGGTCATCACCGGCCTCGCCGATCCGGCCAAGCTCACCGTCCAGGTCTCGGGTGCGGATCTCACGCTGAATCAAAAGACGATCATGGGTTCGCTCTTCGGTTCGATGAACCCGCAGTACGACATCGTCCGCCTCCTGCGCCTGTACGACGCGGGCCAGCTCAAGCTCGACGAGTTGATCACGCAGCGCTACTCGCTCGAGGACGTCAACCAGGGCTACCAGGATCTCCGCGACGGCAAGAACGTTCGCGGCGTGATCGTGCACGCCTGAGTCATGCACCCGACCCCGCGGGTCCGCCGACGCCACTGCGCGTTCGGCGGGCCCGCGGTTCCAGTTCGTCGGCCCGGAACGAGCCGCGCACGGACCCTTGTCTGCAGGTCAGAGCGGGCGTACCGTCGAAAGATGACCAGCGATCCGACGGTCAGCAACGGTGATGTTTATCAGGTCGTCTTCGAGAACGACCGGGTTCGCGTGCTGGAGTACACGGACGCACCCGGGCATCGGACCACGATCCACCATCATCCCGACAGCGTGATGTACACCCTCAGCAGTTTTCGCCGACGACTCGTCAGCGGAAGCAGCGACGACACCCGCGAGGTCGAGATGCCTGCCGGATTCGTCGGCTGGCTTCCCGCTCAGGACCATGCGGGCGAGAACATCGGCGACACTGCGACACACGTGCTGTTCGTCGAACTGAAAGAGCCTGCGAGCGCAGGCGACGCATCGGCATCGGCACCGTTGGGTCCGGCGGGCTGACCCGGCCCGCGAGCGTGAGTCGTCGGTCAGTCACGCCTGCCCCACCTGAATCTCGGTTTACGCTGATCGGATGTTCATCGCGACACCGGGCACCGTGCCCGCATCCGGCACTCCGACGGCAGCGGGAATCGAGCTGCCGCCGGGCAGAGCGCTCGCTCACCCGGATGATCCGACGGCACCGATCATGTGGATGTCGGAGTCCGTGCTCCCGGCGGAACGCATCACCGAGCTGTTCCGCGAATTGATGTCGGCTTTTCCAGCCACCGGCCTGTGGCCGCTGCACACGGTTGGGCTGGGTGACCACGCGGACTTTGACAGCGGTCTGATCTCCGATGAGTTCGTCGCGGGCTTCGACGGCCAGACGGTCGATCCGGTCGCCGTCTTCAGCGGCAGCTGGAACTTCGACGACGAGTACCCGCCGGCAGTCCCGTTCACAGGTCTCGCCGACCCGGTGCCCGGCCCGGAGGCGAATCCGCAGGACATCGACTTCAACAGGCCCGGCACACTCGTCCTGGTCCCCGTCGACCGCCCGGCCAATGTGTCCAAGGTACTGGGGTGGCTCGGGCCGACGAACTACGGGTACAACGGCGAACCGGTCTCCGCGGCTCTGCGTTCGTGGGAGGACCGTTTCGGCGCGATCCCGACCGAGATGACGTTCGACACGATCACCGTGTACGTGCCGCGCCCGCCTTCGACCGACGACCAGCGACGGAAACTCGCGGCCGAGCATTACGGCTTCTGCCCCGACAACATCGATCAGGGTATCCCCTACGAGCAGTATCTCGAGGCCCTCGACGTGTGGTCCTATTGGGCCTTCTGGTGGGACTGAGTGCCGACCGGCAGCTGCCTCAGCCGAGTGCTCCCTGCAACTGTTCCACCCACGCCGCAGCCACGCCCGCACGACGACGCGAGTCGTCCGTCAGCGTGTCGGCGAGGCCGAAACCGCGGGCGAGGTCGAGGGTGATCTGCGCGAGGCGGTGCGCTTGGGAATGGGTGCCGTCGGGATCGAGCCCGGTGAGAACGAATTGGTGCGCGGCGCGACCCAGCTTCAGTTCGAGCGGACGGATCACCTCGCCCAATGCCTCGTCGGACGCCGCCGCCGACCACACCTGCAGCGCCGCCTTGAACCGCTTGCCCGTATAGATCGCCACCGCCTGGTCCACCACCGCGGCGATCCGGTCCGGGCCCACCGGGATGTCGACGAGTGCGTCTCCGACCTCGGCGGTCATCGTCTCGTACATCTGCTCGATGACCGCGGTGAACAGCGCTTCGCGCGTCGGGAAGTGATGTTGCGCGGCGCCGCGCGAGACCCCCGCCTCCTCGGCGACCTTGGCGACCGTGGTCGCCGCCCACCCCTGCGTGGCCAGCAGGTCGACGGTGGAGCTGAGGAGCCGCTCCCGCGTGGCGCGGGAGCGGTCCTGCTGCGGTTCGCGCACCGACGTCATGCCCGGCTCGAGTCCCACTCCGGGCGACGCTTGCTAAGGAACGCCGTCATGCCTTCGCGTGCTTCGTCCGTGGCGAAGAGGGCCATCGACTCCGCGGCACGGGTGGCGGCGGCCTCGTCGAAGCCGTCGAGCAGGGCCGCGGTGGTGAGCTTCTTGCTCACCGACAGTCCCTGCGGCGACGCCTTGCGGATCCCCTCCAGGACGCTGTCGAGTTCAGCGGCCAACCCGTCGCCGGTGTCGGACGCCGCGGTGACGAGGCCGATCTGCTGAGCCTCCTGACCGCCGAACTTCTCTCCGGTCAGGAAGTAGCGTCCGGCCGACCGCGCGGTCATCTTCGCCAGCAGCGGGATCGAGATGATCGACGCCGCCAGTCCGAGCCGCGATTCGGTGAGTGCGAAGGTGGTCGCCGGTCCGACGAGCGCGATGTCGGCCGCCCCGACCAGGCCGAGGCCTCCCGCACGGACGTGTCCGTCGGCGACGACGATCACCGGCTTGTCGAGCTCCAGGATGGTGCGGATCAACCCGACCATCGCCTTGCCGCCCTCGGCCGTCGCCTCCTCCGGGCTGAGCCCGCGCTTCAACGCCTCCCCGAGATCGGCGCCCGCACAGAACGTCCCGCCCGTGTGGGTGAGCACGACGGCACGGATCGCCGAATCGGCCGCGGTGTCGAACGCGTCCTGAAGCTGCCCGACGAGGGTCGAGCTGAGCGCATTGCGATTCGACGGCGAGTCGAGCGTGACCGTGAGCACGGACGCGTCGACCGCTGTTCTGACGAGGATGTCGTCTGTCATTGGTGACTCCTAGAACGATGGTGAATGCTGACCCGGCCCGCGGCGGTCTCGATAACGCCGGTGACTACGTCCCCGCCTACTCGACCAGCAAGTTACGTCCCCGCCTACTCGACCAGCAAGATACGTCCCCGCCTACTCGACCAGCAAGAGGTCCGCTGGAACAGGGTTCGGCGGGGAAGTTCCCGACGAGCTCTCCGCAGGGACGAGGCGCTAGCCGAGGACCGAGGACTGCCGAGGAGGGAACTTCCCCGCCGAACCCGGGTGAAACCGAGCGAACGAATATCAGTAAGACTTGGGCAGACCCAGACTCGTCTGAGCGACGAAGTTCAGAATCATCTCCCTGCTCACCGGCGCAATCCGAGTCAGACGCGACAGCGGGAGCATCGCGGCCAGGCCGTACTCGACCGTGAGCCCGTTGCCGCCCAGCGTCTGGATCGCCTGGTCGACCAGCTTCGCCGCAGCTTCACCCGCGGCGTACTTGGCCATGTTGGCAGGCACCGCGGCGCCCCAGTCATCACCCGCGTCGTACAGCGTGGCGGCCTTCTGCATCATCAACTTGGCCATCTCGAGCTCGATCTTGCCCTGCGCCAGCGGGTGCGCGATGGCCTGGTGGGTGCCGATCGGCGTCTTCCAGACGGTGCGGTCGTTGGCGTAGGCCACGGCGCGGTCGAGCGCGTAGCGGCCCATGCCGACGGCCGACGCCGAGGCCATGATGCGCTCGGGATTGAGTCCCGCGAAGAGCTGGCTCAGCGCGGCGTCTTCGGAACCGATAAGGGCGTCCGACGGGAGGCGCACGTCGTCGAGGAACAGGGTGAACTGCTTCTCGGGGTTCAGCATCTCCATGTCGATGATCTGGGCTTCGAAGCCCTTGGCGTCGGTCGGGACGATGAACAGCGCGGGCTTGAGGCGACCGGTCTTCGAGTCCTCGGTGCGCGCGACGATCAGCACGGCCTGCGCCTGGTCGACGCCCGAGATGAACACCTTGCGGCCGTTGAGCACCCATTCGTCGCCGTCGCGCGCGGCCGTGGTGGTGATCTGGTGCGAGTTGGAGCCTGCGTCGGGTTCGGTGATGCCGAAGGCCATGGTGATGGAGCCGTCGGCGAGACCCGGGATCCAGCGCTGCTTCTGCTCGTCGGTGCCGAAGCGCGCGATGATGTTGCCGCAGATCGCGGGCGAGACCACCAGCATCAGCAGACCGGTGCCGCCCGCGGCGAGCTCTTCCATGACGATCGCGAGCTCGTACATGCCCGCTCCGCCGCCGCCGTACTCCTCGGGCAGGTTCACGCCGATGAAGCCGAGCTCGCCTGCTTCGTTCCAGAGTTCGTCGGTCTTGCGACCCTGACGGGCGCAGTCGTTGAAGTACTGCTGGCCGTACTTCTTGACGAGGCCGGACACGGCCTCGCGGAGGGCGGTCTGTTCTTCGGTTTCGATGAAGCTCATGTGAGTCCTTCTTGTGTGGTGTCTGGTGTCTGGTGACGCGTGGTTCTCGTGCTGGTGGCGGGCCGGCCTGCTGCCCGCTACTCGTCTTCCTCGGTGATCACGGCCAGCACCTCACCGACCGAGAGCTGGCGGCCCTCTTCCACGGCGAGAACGGAGACGATGCCGTCGGCGGGGGCCGAGATGGTGTGCTCCATCTTCATCGCCTCCAGCCACAGGAGCGGCTGACCGGCGGTGACCCGGTCGCCCTCGGCGACGGCCACGCGGATCACCGAACCCGGCATCGGCGCCAGCAGCGAACCCGGGCGCTGAACCGCCGCGGGATCGACGAAACGCGGCGCGCGGGTGAGCGTCACCGACGCACCGGGCCAGTCCACGAACACCTGATCGCCGACGAGGCTGACCTCGTACCGGCGGGCCACGCCGTCACGAATCAGGACCACCACGTCCGACGACACCGCGGCCGCGGTGACCCCGTCCAGGTCGGGCAGTTCCACCTCGCCGCCCCGTCCGATGCGGTACCGAGCGATGATCTCGGTTCCGTCGGCGGCTACGTACGCCTTGCGCTGGTAGTCGGAGGCGAGGTTGCGCCACCCCGATGGAGCGCCGGGAACGGCGACCGCGCCGTCGCGGTTCCGCACCGACTGGGCCAGTGCGGCGGCGGTCGCGGCCACCAGGTCGGCGCCGTCGCCCGCGAGGGGCTTCGACAGCTCGGCGATCCGTTCCTCGCTGAGGTAGCCGGTGTCGGTGTGTCCGGCAAGGAAGTCCTGCTCGCGGAGGGTGTTGACCAGCATGTCGCGGTTGGTGACAAGGCCGTGGATCCGCGCGTCGGCCAGGGCACGTGCCAGGATGCCCGCGGCCCGGGTGCGGTCGGGCGCCCACGAGATCACCTTGGCGAGCATCGGGTCGTAGAAGGTGGAGATCTCGCTACCGCCCGTGATGCCGGAGTCCACGCGCACGCCGGGCCGCTCCAGCAGTCCGAACCGCGTGGTCGCGGGCAGATCGATGCGGGCAACGGTGCCCGACTGCGGCTGCCAGTCGTGCGCCGGGTCCTCGGCATACAGCCGTACCTCGATCGCATGGCCGGACGAGGTCGGAGCCGAGTCGCCGAGAGGCTCGCCCTGCGCCACGCGCAGCTGCCATTCGACGAGGTCGACGCCGGTGGTCAGTTCGGTGACCGGATGCTCCACCTGGAGTCGGGTGTTGGTCTCGAGGAAGAAGAACTTGCCCGACTCGTCGGCCAGGAACTCGACGGTGCCCGCGCCGCGGTACCCGATCGACTCGACGGCCGTCCTTGCCGCGGCGAAGAGTCGTTCGCGCATGTCGCCGCCCACCCGCTCGACGAGCGGTGCCGGCGCCTCCTCGACCACTTTCTGGTGGCGTCGCTGGATGGAGCACTCGCGCTCCCCGACGGTCCAGACCTCGCCATGCTCGTCGGCCATCACCTGCACCTCGATGTGATGGCCGCGCTCCACGTAGGGCTCGCAGAAGACCGTCGCGTCGCCGAACGCCGACTCCGCTTCTCGGCGAGCACCGGCGACGGCGTCGGCCAACTCGGCGAGGTCGCGCACGATACGCATCCCGCGACCGCCGCCGCCCGCCGAGGCCTTGATGAGCAGTGGAAGATCGTCGGCGGTGACGGCGTCCGGGTCGATGTCTTTGAGGACCGGCACGCCTGCCGCGTCCATCAACGCCTTCGCGTTGACCTTGGATCCCATCGCGACGATCGCCGCGGGCGGCGGACCGATCCAGGTGAGGCCCGCGTCGATGACGGCCTGAGCGAACTCGGCGTTCTCCGACAGGAAGCCGTACCCCGGGTGGATGGCGTCGGCGCCCGCGGCCTGCGCCGCGGCGATGATCTTCTCACCGCGCAGGTAGGTCTCGGCCGACGTGGAGCCCGGCAGTCGGACCGCGGCGTCGGCTGCCCGTACGTGCGGCGCGTCGGCATCCGGGTCGGAATAGACGGCGACAGTGCCCAGGCCCATTGCGACGCAGGTCGCGAACACGCGGCTCGCGATCTCGCCGCGGTTCGCGACGAGGACGCGGGTGATGGTCTTCTGGGTGCTTGCACTCTGGAGAGTTGCAGTAGTCATGTTCTGGTTCCTCACATCCGGAAGACGCCGAAGTTGCTGGTGCCCTCGATCGGCGCCGACGCGATGGCCGACAGCGACTGGCCGAGCACCGTGCGGGTGTCACGGGGATCGATCACGCCGTCGTCGTACAACATTCCCGACAGGAACATCGGCACGGACTCGGCTTCGATCTGCGCCTCGATCATGGCGCGCATGCCTGCATCGGCTTCCTCGTCGACCGTGCCGCCGCGGGCCTCGGTGGCCGCGCGGGAGACGATCGAGATGACGCCCGCCAGCTGCGCGGCACCCATCACGGCGCTCTTGGCGCTGGGCCAGGAGAACAGGAAGCGGGGGTCGTAGGCCCGACCGCACATCCCGTAGTGGCCCGCGCCGTAGCTGGCGCCGATCAGCACCGACAGGTGCGGAACGGTGGAGTTCGAGACGGCGTTGATCATCATCGCGCCGTGCTTGATGATGCCGCCTTGCTCGTATTCCTTGCCGACCATGTACCCGGTGGTGTTGTGCAGGAACAGCAGCGGCGTGTTGCTGCGGTTGGCGAGCTGGATGAACTGGGTGGCCTTCTGCGCCTCCTGCGAGAACAGGACGCCCTGGGCATTGGCGAGGATCCCGACCGGATAGCCGTGGATGCGCGCCCAGCCGGTGCACAGCGACGAGCCGTACTCGGCCTTGAACTCGTCGAAGTCGGAATCGTCGACGATCCGGGCGATCACCTCGCGCGGATCGAAGGGGATCTTGAGGTCCGGGGGCACGATGCCGAGCAGTTCCTCCTCGCTGTAGCGCGGCGCTACCACCTCGGCCACGGTGTCCGGGCCCTGCTTGCGCCAGTTGAGCCGGGCCACGATGCGTCGACCGATCCGGACCGCGTCCTGCTCGTCGGCGGCCAGGTAGTCGCCCAGACCGGAAACGCGGGCGTGCATCTTGGCACCACCCAGCTCTTCGTCGTCGCTCTCCTCACCGGTGGCCATCTTGACCAGCGGCGGACCGCCGAGGAACACCTTCGAGCGGTCTTCGATCATCACCACGTGATCGCTCATGCCGGGGACATAGGCGCCACCCGCCGTCGAGTTGCCGAACACCAGCGCGACGGTCGGAATGCCTGCCGCCGACAGCCGCGTGAGGTCGCGGAACATCCGTCCGCCGGGGACGAAGACTTCCTTCTGCGTCGGGAGGTCGGCCCCGCCGGACTCCACCAGCGAGACCACCGGCAGGCGATTCTGCATGGCGATGTCGTTGGCGCGCAGAATCTTGCGCAGCGTCCACGGGTTCGAGGTGCCGCCCTTCACCGTGGGATCGTTCGCGACGATCATGCACTCGGTGCCCTCGACGACGCCGATCCCGACGACCGCCGAGGCCCCGACGGTGAACTGCGAGCCGAACGCCGCGAGCGGGCACAGCTCCAGGAACGGCGAGTCCTCGTCGATGAGGAGCTCGATGCGCTCGCGCGCGGTCATCTTGCCGCGCGCCCGGTGCCGCTCCACGTACTTCTCGCCGCCGCCCGCGAGAACCTTGCGGAACTCCAGATCAAGCTCGGCGAGCTTGGTGTTCATCGCCTCGACGTTGGCCGCGAACTCCTCAGACGAGGTGTCGACCTTACTCCGGATGATGGTCATCCCTGGTACCCCAATCGTTTGGCCGCGAGGCCGGTCAGAATCTCGTTGGTGCCGCCGCCGATGCCGATGATCCGCATGTCGCGGTACTGGCGTTCGACTTCGGATTCGCGCATATAGCCCATGCCGCCGTGCAACTGCACGGCCTTGTTCGCCACCCACTCGCCGGCCTCGACCGCGGTGTTCTTGGCAAAGCAGATCTCGGCGATGAGATCGTCGCCGGACTCGACGCGACGCTCGATCACCGCGCGGGTGTACGTGCGAGCGACGTCGACCTTGCGGGCCATCTCGGTGACCGCGTCCTGCACCGACTGTCGCTTGATGAGCGGCTTGCCGAAGGTCTCGCGGTTGCGGACCCACTCGAGCGTGAGGTCGAGGCAGCGCTGCGCACTCGCGTACGCCTGCACGGCCAACGCGGCGCGTTCGGTGACGAAGGCCTGCGCGATCTGCGCGAACCCGGAGTTCTCGGCGCCGACCAGGTTGGCGACCGGGACCCGGACGTCGGTGAACGAGAGCTCGGCGGTGTCGGAGCTGAGCCAGCCCATCTTGTCGAGCTTGCGTGCCACTTCGAAGCCCGGCGTGCCCTTCTCGATCACCAGCAGCGAGACGCCGGCCGCGCCGTCGCCGCCGGTGCGGACCGCGGTGACGACGAAGTCCGCGCGAACCGCCGAGGTGATGAAGGTCTTGGAGCCGTTGACGACGAAGTGGTCGCCGTCGCGCACGGCCGTGGTGCGCAGATGCCCGACGTCACTGCCGCCGCCGGGTTCGGTGATCGCGAGGCTGCCGATCTTGGTGCCGGCCAGCGTCGGACTGACCCACTTCTCGAGCTGATCGGGGTCGCCGGCCGCGATCAGGTGCGGCAACGCGATCCCGTTGGTGAACAGCGAAGCGAAGACGCCGCCGGCAACTCCGCTGTAGTGCAGTTCCTCAGCGAGGATCGAGGCGTCGATCAGATCGCCACCGCTCCCGCCGATCTCTTCGGGGACGCTGAGGCCGAACAGCCCCAGTTCCGCGGCCGCAAGATGGAGCTCGCGCGGGATCAGCCCGTCGCTTTCCCACTCGTCTTGGAACGGCAGGATGTGTCGCTCGGCGAACCCGGCGATCATGCTGCGGAGTTCGCGGCGCTCCGGGGAGTCCCAGATGGCACTGGCGATGGGCACGGGTCAGTTCCCTTCATTCGTGGTGGTCGACTCGTTCAAGAATCGGGCCGGAACGGCGACGACGCGCGACCGCAGCCATTCGCCGAGGCCCTTGGCCTGCGGATCGAAGCGGACGTTCTCGGCCACACCGCGCCCGAGGACTTCTTCGATCACGAAGTTGACCGCACGCATGTTGGGCAGCGGGTAGCGGTGCACGGTGAGATCGGCGACCTCGGGAAGCAGTTCCTTGAGCTTGTCGACCGAGAGGATCTGGTCGAGCCACGCGTACTCGTCGTCGCTGCGGGCCCACAGTCCGATGTTGGCGCTGCCGCCCTTGTCGCCCGAGCGGGCTCCGGCGACGGTCCCGAGGGGCGCGTCGACGGTGGCGCCCCACTCCGCGGTGGTACCGGATGACGGGACGCTCTGGTCCACGATCGGCTCGGCGCGCAGCGGCGACGGCTCGATGCGGACGGTGACCCCGCCGGGCTGGTTGACCTGGTGCGGCACCAGTGCGGCGTCGACGTAACCGGGTTCGAAGACGCCGTAGGGCGAGCCGTTGCCGGGAGGTGCGGTGAGGGTGAAGCCCGGGTAGCTGGCGAGCGCGAGTTCGACGGCGGTGCTGGTGAACTGGCGACCGGCCTTCTTGGGGTCGGCGTCGCGGACCACGCAGCGGAGCATGGCGCTGGCCTTCTCCTCGGTGTCGGCGTCCGGGCGGTCGAGGCGGACCAGTTCCCAGGTCAGCTCGGCCGGACGGGACGGCAGCGCGGCCTCGAACTGCTTCTGGAACAGGGCGGCCTTGGCTTCGATGTCGAGGCCGGTGAGGACCACCTCGAACTCGTTGCGGATGCCGCCGAGGTGGTTCATCGAGACCTTGAGGTCCTTCGGCGGGGCCTCGCCCTTGACCCCGCTGATGCGAACACGGTCGCGTCCTTCCTGTGACAGCGCGATGGTGTCGAGGCGGGCGGTGGCGTCGGGGTTGTAGTAGCGCGGGCCGGCGACCTCGTACAGCAGCTGCGCGGTGACGGTACCGACCAGCACCGCACCGCCGGTGCCCTCGTGCTTGGTGATGACCGACGAGCCGTCGGCCGCCACTTCCGCGATCGGGAAGCCCAGCTTGCCCATGTCTTCGATCTCGGTGAAGAACGAGTAGTTGCCGCCGGTGGCCTGCGCGCTGCACTCGATCACGTGGCCCGCCACGACGGCGCCGGCCAGCTGGTCGAGGTCGTCGTAGCCCCAGCCGAAGGCCGAGGCGGCCGTGCCGACCACCAGCGAGGCGTCGGTGACGCGACCGGTCACGACGATGTCGGCTCCGGCGTCGAGCGCCGCCTTGATCCCGAATCCACCGAGGTAGGCGTTGGCGGTGATCGGGGTGCCGAGGCCCAGTTCGGCGGCACGGCCGACGATGTCGTCGCCGTTCACGAAGGCCACCCGGCGGTCGACGCCGAGCTTGTCGATCACCTCGCGCAGCGCGACGGCCAGGCCGTGCGGGTTGAGACCGCCGGCGTTCACGATCACCTTGACGTCCTTCTCGGCGAGGAGCTCCAGGTTCTCCTCCATCTGGCGCAGGAAGGTCTTCGCGTAACCGAGGTCGGGGTTCTTGAGGCGGTCGCGGCCGAGGATGAGCATGGTGAGCTCGGCGAGGTAGTCACCGACGATGTAGTCGAGGTCGCCGCCCTCCAGCATCTCGCGGACCGCGCTGAAACGGTCGCCGTAGAAGCCGGACACGTTGCCGATGCGGATGGGGCGAGGGGTGTCAGACATGAAGAGTTCCTCCTGTGTGCACTGAGAGAAGCGGGTTCACCTGGCGAGCGCTGGTGTCGGACTAGCTCTGCGCGGGGCGGCCGCCTCCGGGCGGGCCTGCGAAGACCTGCGCGATGGACGCCCACTGCGCGGCGTCGTCGCCGATCACCTCGAGGGCGAGATCGCTGAGGTGTCGGCGCTGGGTGACGAGTTCGCAGAAGTCGACCGCCGGGCCGCGCACGACGTTGGTCGCGGTGTCCGGCCCCCACGTCCACAGTTCGCCGGACGGCGCCGTGATCTCGTAGCGGAAGTCGTCGGCGGGAGCGTCGAGACCGTTGACCAGGTACGCGAAGTTGCGGGTCCGCACGCCGAGATGGACCACGTGCTTGATGCGGTCGCCTTCGGGATGCGGAACGCCGAGCGCCTCGGCCACGTCGAGTCCGTGCGCCCACGATTCCATCAGTCGAGCCGTGGCCATGGACGCCGCCGACATCGGCGGGCCGAACCAGTTGAGTTTGCGGCCCTCCTCGACGGCGAGCAGTGCGCCGGCGAGCCTGGCACGCGTCTTGCGCCAGTCGGTCAGCAGTTCGGCCGGTGGTCGTGCGGCCTCGGTTTCCGCGGCTGCGTCGACGAAACCCATCGGGTCGGTCATCGCCGACGCGACGAGTTCGGCGAAGGCCGCCTCGTCGGTGATCGACAGCAGCGAGACGCGGTCGGTCCAGAGCAGGTGCCCGATCTGATGGGCGATGCTCCAGCCCTCGGACGGCGTCATCGTCGCCCACTTCTCGTCGGGCAGAGTCGCGACAAGCCCATCGAGCGAATCGGATTCGTCCTGCAGAGCCTGTACGAGTTGGTCCACAATCGCCATGCGACCAGAGTCACACGAATCGACAAACAAATCAAGCATGCATGATTGTTTCTACGGTCGAAGTCGACGGCGTTCGGTAGCCGACGCCCTGAACTGCAAAGATCCTCCCGCTCACGATGTTTCGAGGGAAGCCTTCCCTCGCGCGTCCGTCCGACGGCTGATCTTCACCGCACCGCCGAGTGCCGCCAGGTCGGCGACGGTCCCCGCCGCCCAGTCGACGGTTTCTCGTGACCTGGGCGCTCCTGATAGGACAGACCCATGACCATGCCTCCCGGTGCCTCGACGACCACCGACCCGTTCGCCGCGTTCGCCATCGATCGCGAGCCCGGCTATCCGCCACCGGCCATGACGCAACTGCTCGGCACCGGGGTCACCGACCACCGCGGCCTCGTCGAGTTGCCTGCGCTGGCCGTGCTGTTCGACGACCTCGGCGGCATGCCCTTCTACTTCGCCGAGCCCGAGACGTCCTCGATGCAGGCACGTCTGTCGATGTCGATGCTGCATCGCCCCGAGGTCCACGACCGTCTGCGCGCCACGGCCGAACTCGCCATCAGCGACCCCGGCTACGGCTCCACCACCGTGCAGATCACGCGCGCCGACGGCTCCGTCGTCTGCGTCGGCACCGCTCGCAACGTCCGGGTCGGCCGTCCCGTCGTCGACGGCTCCGACGACCTCGCGCTGCCCGAGCCCGTCGCCCCGAACTCGCAGCCCGCGGTCGCGCCGCTCGATCCCGCGCTGTCCGGTGCGGAGGTCGTCGCGCAGTTGATCGACGGCACCCTGCCCGTCGGCCCGATCACCGAACTCCTCGGCGGCTCGGTGACCCGCAGCGACGACGATGGCTCGGTGGCCGTCGAGTTCACCGCGGCCCCCTGGATGGCGAATCTGATGGGGACCATGCACGGCGGCGTGATCGCCGCCATGCTCGCGCAGGCCTGCTCGTTCGACGCACAGCGCAACGTCCGGGCCGGCGGCGGCTACCAGTTGATCGACTTCACCTGCGAATTCCACCGCTCCCCCGTCGTGGACGGTCGCTCGGTCCGCGTCGAGGTGACGCCGGTGAAGCTGGGTCGTCGACTGTCGATCTTCGACGCCCGCATGTACGACGGCGAGCAGCTCCTGGGCCGCGCCACCGCAGACGCTCGGTTCGACGTCTGAGGCGACGGGCTCGTCGCGACCGTCACGACGGTCGGGGTGGCGTGTCCCCGGAGCTCCGACTCCACATGAGGATCGGGACGATCGCCATCGCCACCACGCCGCCCGCCACGGCGAGCGTGCCGAAGCTCGTCGCCGACGCGACGACGCCGGACGCCACGCCGGCGCCGGCGCCCGCGAGAGCGATGAGAACGTCGACCGATCCCTGAACGTGTGCCCGTTCGGAGACTGCGGTCCCGTCGACGATCAGTGCGGTGCCCGCGATGAGACCGAAGTTCCAGCCCAGACCCAGCAGCGCCAACGCGAGAATCAGCAGGGCGAGCGAGTCGGCGGGCGCCAGGGCGGCGAGCACCCCGGCGAGCAGCAGGGTGACCCCGCCTGCCAGTGCCATCGCGGTGCGGCCGATGCGATCGACCAACGCTCCGGTCACCAACGACGGCAGATACATCGCGCCGATGTGCACGCCGATCACCAGACCCACCTGCCCCAGCGAATGGTCGTGGGCGCGCATGTGCACCGGCGTCATGGTCATGACGGCCACCATCATGATCTGGGTCAGCACCATCGCCGAGGCCCCGGCGATCACCGCGCGCGACCTGAACGGCGACCGTTTCCCGACGGCCGGACCGTCGTCGGACTGCGGTTCGAGGGTGCGTGCCAGCAGATAGGGATCGGGGCGCAGCAGCGCGATCAGCACCGCGCCCGCCGCGAGGTAGGCGACGGCGGCGAGCAGGAACGGTCCAGCGAGCGCCGGTATCCCCAACGCCTCGGCCAGTCGTCCGAGCGGCTCGATCAGATTCGGCCCGGCGACCGCGCCGAGCGTGGTCGACACCAGCGCCACGCTCACCGCCCGTCCGCGTTGTTCGGGGGTCGCGAGGTCGGTGCCCGCATACCGCGCCTGCAAGTTGCTGGCGGTCCCCGATCCGTAGACGACGAACGAGACGAACAGCAGCGGGATGCTCCCGGTCACGGCGGCCACGACGACGCCCACGGCGCCGAGCCCGCCGGCAGCGAAGCCGAGGCCGAGTCCGAGCCGTCGGCCGCGACTCTGCGTGAACCGTCCGATGAGGTAGGCGGCCAAGGCCGAACCGAGAGTGAAGAGCGCGATCGGAAGTCCCGCGAGGCCGTCGCTCCCGAGCATGTCGGCCGCCAGCAGCGCGCCCACCGCGACGCCCGCGGCCAGTCCCGCTCCGCCCATCACCTGGCTGGCGACGACGACGCGCAGCGTCCGCCGCTGGACGGCTTCGATCGAGGTCATGCGAGAAGTCTAGAGATCGCCGGCAGGCGCTACACCACCGTCAGCGGCAGCGGCCTCGACGGACCGCGATCGGCGAAGGCGAACGACGACCCAGCCGAGAAGCGCACGATCGCCACCTCGCCCGACTCGCGCTGGGGCTCGCCGCGCGCGATCGAGACGACCAGCTCATCACCTTCGACGACGGTCTCACCGACGACCCACGTCTCGTCGACCGCACGTGCGGCCGATTGCAGTGCGTCGACGCGTCCCTGCGACAGCAGGCGCAGCCAGGCGCCGTCCTCGACCGCGGGCGAACTACGCGGGATCCGGACGCGGACCTGGTCGCCGACCGCCTCGGCCACCACTCCGGTGTACTGAACCGGCCCGAACACCGGGTGCACGGTCAGCACGTCGGCGAGGGTCGCGGCATCGGAACGGCCGTCGAACAGCGCGGCCGCCAGACGCTCGGCGGTGATGCCCGCGATGCCGATGAGCTGCTTCTCGAGGATGTCGTCGGCCGCATCGGGATCGGTCCGACGCAACACCGACATCAGGAAGCCGAACGCCAGGAGTTGGTGCTGCAGCGCGGCCTCCTCCGCGATCCGCACCAGCGCCGACGACGAGAACTCACCGAACTCCAGGTCTTCCGTCAGCGGCCCCCGATAGTCGCTGCGACCGTCGCCTGCCGTCGGGTCGATCGCGCTGAGCTCGATGGTCGCAGCCCGGGTCTGCAACGTCGGTTCGGTGACCTTCGGCAGCGGCAGTTCGTCGCGATCGGGTTCGATCGTGACGGTCCACTCGCAGTGCGGCGTGCGGTCGACGGGCATGCGCGGCGGTCGGTGCACAGGTCGGATCCGAGCCCGACGGTTGGTGGCGATGGCGGTGGCGTCGAAGGTCGGGTCTTCGATGTCGTGGCACATCGCGGTCACGTACTCATCGCCCATCGGCTCCACGTCGAGCAGCGCGCCGCAGTGATCGAGGACGAACGAGCCGTGGTACTTGTCGGTGATCGAATACCGGAAGTCCATGAACTGCGGCGGCGCGCCGATGTCGAGCTGAAGGCACTTGAACATGTCCTCGACACCGTCGCCGTCGATCCCGAGCGCGTCCCGCATCCGGCCGGTGTAGACCGGGCTGGCGGCCATCCACTCCTCGATCGCGACCTGCGTCATGCCCTCGCGCCCGAACGCCGAGATCAGGTGGGCCATGCCGGAGCGGTCGATCAGCTGGCCCGACAGCAACGACTCCGGGACCAGCGCGGCCAGCTGGTCGTGCGTCAAATGATGCAGGGTCACGGCAGCGTCCACAGGCCGACGGGTGCCTCGCCGAGCGGATACCAGCCGGGCAGGTTGCCGGGCGCCGATTTCTCGATCCGCTTCAACATCCCGTCGCTGCACGCCTGGTTCGTCAGCATCTCCAAGAACAGCGCGGAGACGTTGCCGAAGTCGAAGAAGTCGCGCTGCCAGCTGAACTGGAAGTCACCCGCATACCGGAACCAGCTGCCGCCGATGCCGTGCACGCCGTAGTGCGTCCCGTCGGCTCGCGTGCCCTCGTTGATCTGTCGCCACAGTCCGATCATGTCGCCGGTATGCTCGTCGATCACCCACGCCTGGTACGGGTACTCCCAGCCTTCGAGGCCGTCCATCTCCTGGCCGAGCGCGAGATCGCGGATCTCGTCGCGCCCGACGGCCATGAAGTCCTTCTCCGGTCCGTAGTTCCAGCCGTAGGTGGCGTCTTCGGTGTAGAACTCGGCGAGCGGCTTCCAGTCACCAGCTTTCTCGGCTTCGACGTTGGCGTCGAGCCAGCGGCGCTTCATCTCATCGAGTTCGGCACGGTCAAAGGGCATGTCAATCCTCCACGATCTTCAGGGCTTGGGTTGGGCAGTAACGGACGGCGGCCTCGACTTCGGCGCGCCGGGATTCATCGAATTCGGGTTCAAGGATCGAGACCGAGTCGCGCCCGGCCTCGAAGACGTCGGGTGCCTCCATCTCGCACATCCCGTGGCCTTGGCACAGGTCCAGGTCGACGACGACGCGCATCAGGACTCTCCGGCGAAGGACTCTGCGTCGACCCGACGCTGATAGCTCACCCGACACGGCTGCTGAAGCTGAACGACCATCTTCGAGTGGTCGTTGCGGTAGCTCTCGGGGTCCTGGGCGAGGGAGAATTCATAGTTGCGCAGCAGCACCGAGAAGATCGCTTTGAGCTGCATCATCGCGAACTGCGCGCCGACGCAGCGGTGCCGGCCGGCTCCGAACGGGATCCACGTCCAGCGGTTGACCAGGTCTTCCTGCCGGGGCTCTTGGTAGCGCGCGGGATCGAAGGAGTCGGGATTCGGAAAGTCCTCGGGCAGGCGGTTCGAGACGGCCGGCGAGACGGCGATCGACTGGCCCTTGCGGACCGTGACGCCGCCGACCTCGAAGTCCTCCTGGACCAGACGCATCAAGATGATCAACGGCGGATGCAGCCGCAGGGCCTCCTTGATCGCGCCTTCGAGCTTGGGGATCTGCCGCATGGCCGCGAAGCTGTACTCGATTCCGTCCGCGTAGATGGCGTCGAGCTCGTCGGTCACCTCCGCCAGGTACTCCGGATGCTTCAGCAGCTCGATCAACGTCCACGCGGCGGTGCCCGACGTGGTGTGGTGCCCGGCGAACATCATCGAGATGAAGATGCCGGTGACGGTGTCGGGGCTGAACATCTGCGAGCCGTCGTCGTTCTTCAGCGAGACCAGCACGTCCATCAGGTCGCGGTCGCTGTTGTCGGCGGGCGGGTTGGCGATCCGACCGTCCAGGACGCCCGCGATGAACTCCACCAGTTCCTCGCGCGCGGCGTCTCGACGACGGAAGCTCTCGATGTCGGCGTGCATGTCGACGTACGCGATCGGGTCGGTACCCTTCTCCAGCTCGTGGTACAGGTGCGCGATGTGGGCCGACAACTCCTCGCGGAACTTGCGACCGATCAAGCACGACGACGAGGTGTACAGGGTCAGTTCGGCGAAGAACTCGAGCAGGTCGATCTCGCCCTCGTCGCCCCAGTCGGCGATGATCCGCTCCACCTCGTCGGGGATCGTCACCGCGTGCTGCTTCATGTGCGAGGCTTTGAGCGCCTGGTTGTGCAGCATCTCCGACCGCCGCTCCGGGCTGGTGTCGAAGACGACGCCCTCGCCGAAGATCGGCGTCATGAACGGGTACGCGGCGCCCTGATCGAGCACCTCGTCGGGTGCTCGGAAGAACTCCTCGTTGGCGGCGGCGCCGCTGACGAGGACCACCTCGCGGTCGGCGAGCTGGAACATGCCGACCTCTCCGTGCTCGTCGCGCACCCGCTGGAAGAGGGCGATCGGGTCGGTGGCGAGCTCGTCGAGGTGGCCGTGTTGGCCCTCCCCGCCGGAGACCCGGAGGGAGGTGGTGGACGTCGTCGAGGTCATGCTGGGGCTCCTTCGTTCTGGGGAGTCGGTGCGATGAGTTTGCCTTCGGCTTCGACGTCCACCGAGCGCATGTGCGCGCCGGGCGGCATCGAGACCATCGCCATCACGGCGGCGGCGAGATTCTCGGGCCGGAGGAAGTGGCCGTGGCGAGCGAGGCCGAACTTGATCCAGTCGTTCAGCATCGACTCGGTCTGCTTCTGGTCGAGGTTCATTCCCATGCCGGTGAGGGTCTGACCGGGGCGGACCAGACCCGACCGCACGCCGGTGCCCTCGAGTTCCATCCCGATGGTGGTGGCCAGACCTTCGATGCCGAACTTGGCGGCGACATACGCCGACGACCACGGGCGCGGATTGGCGACGACGTCGGAGCTGATGAAGACGATGTCGCCGCGACGACGCTCGATCATCGCCGGGGCCACCGCGCGGTAGACGCGATAGGCGCCGACCAGGTGCACGTCGATCTGCGCCGCCCACTCCGCGACCGGCATCTCGTGTGCGAGGCCGATCTGCAGATCGCCCGCCCCGGTCACCACCACTTCGAGCGGACCGAGTGCCGCTTCGGCCGCGGCGACGGCGGCGCGCACCGACTCGTCGTCGGTCACGTCGAGCGCGACCGCGACGGCCTCGCCGCCGTCGGCGACGATCTGCGCGGCGATCTCGGCGCACTTCTCCACGCGCCGCGCGCCGAGTGCCACCGGATATCCGGCCGCACCGAGGGCGCGGGCGGTCGCTTCACCGATGCCGGAGGAGGCGCCGGCGACCAGGGTCGGACGGCGTTCGGGATGGGGTTGGAACTTCATCGAGCCTGCACTTTCATCGGGAGGGAGGCGAAGCCGCGGACGTTGACCGAGTGGACCCGTTCCGCCGCCTCGAGATCGACCTCGAAGTCGGACACTGTGCGTGCGATCTCAGCGAGCCCGAGCTCCGCTTCGAGTCGCGCGAGGTGTGCGCCCAGGCAGAAGTGCGTGCCGAGCCCGAACGAGAGGATCGTGCGATCGCTGTCGCGACCGATTCGGTACCGATCGGCGTCGGGGCCGAAGACTTCTTCGTCGCGGTTGGCCGAGCCGATCAGCAGCAGCACCCGATCGCCGGCCGGAATGGTGAAGCCGCCGTACTCGACGTCCTCGACCACTCGTCGCAGCAGCATCTGGGTGGAGGTGTCGTAGCGCAGCGTCTCCTGCACCCAGTCCTGCACGCTCTCCACCGCGTCGGCGCCGTCGCCCACCGCGGACAGGATCTGCGCCAGCTGGTCGTGGCTGCGGTGCGCCCAGTACACGGAGTTGGCCAGGAGCTTGGTGGTGGTCTCATTGCCCGCGACCACCATCAGCATCATGAAGCCGATGATCTCCTGGTCGCTCATCATCGTGAGCTCGCCGTCGTCGTCGCGGATCTCGGCGCCGATGAGCGCCGAGACCAGGTCGTCGCCGAGATTGTTGCGACGGTCGGCGATGAGGTCGGTGTAGTAGCGGTGCAGCTCGAGGTAGGCGGTGATCGCCGCCTGGGGCACGTCGGTGACGCCTTCTTCGCGGTGGATCAGCAGATCCGACTGCGTGCGCAGGTAGGCGCGGTCGTTGGGACCCACCCCGAGGAGCTCGGAGACCACGTCCATCGGGAGCAGCCCGGCGAAGTCGTGGACGTAGTCGAACTCGCCCATCTCGAGACAGCGCGCCCAGTGCTGACGGGTCAGTTCCTCGATCCGCGGCGCCAACTCGCTGACGCGGCGCGGTGTGAATCCCTTGGAGACCAGCTTGCGCAGGCGCAGGTGACGGGGGTCGTCCATGGCGAGGAAGCTCATCGCGTACTCGGCGTTCTCGTTGTACGACGCCGGGTCCATCGAGACGCCCCAGCTGTTCGACAGCCGGATGTTGTCGCGGAAGGCGTCGGTGACGTCGTGGTGCCGGGCCAGCGCCCAGAAGTCGCCGTCCGTGTTGCGGTACACCGGCGCCTGCTCGCGCAATCGCGCGTACGTCGGGTACGGGTCTTCGTGGAAGTCGTAGTCGTAGGGGTCGAACGGAATCGAGCCCTGCATGCCGTCGGCAACGGTTGTCATCGTGTGCGTCATCCCATCAACAGTGCGGCGGCTGCAACCAGCCGCTCGGACGTGGCTTCGTAGGTCAGATGGCCCATTCCCGCGGTCACCAGTCCGCCGGCGTAGAGCATCTGCAGGGCGTCCACCACCCGTTCGTGATCCGGATGATCGGTGCCGACGGCCACGCTGAGGCGATCGTGGATGAACCCACCGATCCGCCAGCGGAGGTGTTCGGAGTCCGGGTCGCTGCCCAGCAGCGCGACGGTGACCGCGCCGCCGAGCTGGCCCTCGCCCGCGACCACCATCGACACCCCGCGCAGCACCTGTGCCACCCGCTCGGCGGCGGGAAGCGAGAGATCGGGCTCCGGAACACCGGCCGCCAATCGACGCCAGAACACCTCCGCAACCAGGTGACTCTTGGAGCTGAAGTAGGTGTACGCGGTGGCCGGGGCGACCCCCGCGCGCTTGGCGACGTCGCGCACCGTGAGGGCGTCGAAGCCACCGTCGGCGAGGATCTCGACGGCCGCGTCGGCCATCTTGGTGATCTTCTCTGCCTGCTGCGGGCTCAGGCGTCGGCGAGTGGATTCGACCGCGACCCCGGACGTATTGGTAGTGGACATGTGACGCACGCTACTCTACGGTTGAATCGAAGTCCAGACACTTGTCCAGATGGAGTTCCGAGAATGACTCGACCAGCCACCGCCCCACCCAAGCCACTCCGCCCTGCGATCGCCAGCGACCTCCTGGTCGACGGCGCTCTGATCCCCGGATCCGGCGGAACCTTCGACGTGATCAACCCGGCGACCGAAGAGGTGATCGGCCAGGCCGCCGAGGCCACCGCCGCCGACATGGACGCGGCCATCGCGGCCGCCCGCCGCGCCTTCGACCACACCGACTGGTCACGCGACCACGCCTTCCGAGCCCACTGCCTGCGTCAACTCCGGGACGCCCTCCTCGCGCACACCGACGAACTGCGCGAGCTGACCGTCGCCGAAGTCGGCTGCCCCAGCTTCCTCACCCACGGCCCCCAGCTCGTCGGACCGATCACCGACCTCGGGTACTTCGCCGACCTCGCCGAGAACCACACCTGGACCGTCGACCTCGGCGAGGCCAGCCCGATGGGAATCAAGAACCGCCGCGAACTGCGCTCCGAAGCGGTCGGTGTGGTCGGCGCCATCACCCCGTGGAACTTCCCGCACCAGATCAACTTCGCCAAGATCGGTCCCGCGCTCGCCGCCGGCTGCACCGTCGTCCTCAAACCCGCGCCCGACACCCCGTGGAGCGCCGCGCTGGTCGGCAAGGTGATCGCGGAGGAGACCGACTTCCCGCCCGGCGTCATCAACATCGTGACCTCCACCGACCACGGCCTCGGCGCACAACTCTCGACCGACCCCCGTGTCGACCTGGTCTCGTTCACCGGCTCCACCGCGACCGGCCGCGCCGTGATGGCGGCCGCCGCACCGACCCTCAAGAAGGTGTTCCTGGAACTCGGCGGCAAGTCGGCGTTCATCGTGCTCGACGACGCCGACCTCGCCGCCGCCTGCAACATGGCCGCATTCTCCGTCGTGACCCACGCCGGCCAGGGCTGCGCCATCACCACCCGGCTGCTGGTCCCGCGTGAGAACCTCGCCGAAGCGATCACCCTCACTAAGAACGCCATGGCAGGCCTCGCCGCCGACGATCCGACCAAACCGGGAACCATCTGCGGTCCGCTGATCTCCGCACGCCAACGCGAACGCGTGGAGGGCTACATCCAACTCGCGCGCGACGAAGGCGGCGTCATCGAGACCGGCGGTGGTCGTCCCGGCGCACACGACCGCGGCTTTTTCGTCGAACCGACTCTCATCTCCGGCCTCGAGAACTCCGCGCGGGTGGCCCAGGAAGAGATCTTCGGGCCGGTGCTCGTGATCCTTCCGCACGACGGCGATCAGGACGCGATCAACATCGCCAACGACTCGCCCTACGGCCTCTCCGGCGCGGTCTGGGGCACCGATCCCGACCGCATCAACGCCGTCGTCGACGGCGTCCGCACCGGAACCATGGGGGTCAACGGCGGCATCTGGTACTCCGCCGACGTGCCGTTCGGCGGCGTCAAGCAATCGGGGATCGGGCGTGAGATGGGGATGGCTGGGTTCTCCGAGTATCTCGATACCAAGGCTGTTGCCGTGCCTGTCTTGTGATTCGTTTCGTTTGTTGCGTTTCGGTTCCTTGTTGCCCGGGGGTGGGCGGGATGGTTACTCCTCGGCAGTCCTCGCTCCTCGGCTAGCGCCTCGTCGCTGCGGAGAGCTCGTCGCAACCATCCCGCCCACCCCCTGTTTCGTTGCTTCGCTCGTTTCGCTCCCCGCTTCGTAGTCCGTTCGTTTCGTTGGCAGTTGCGATCCCAGCCGCTGTATGTCGATTCGGCAGGTGGTCGCGAAGCAGCCGGTTGTGCGGGGCTCGGGCTGTGATTGCCGAGCTCTCCGCAGGGACGAGGCGCTAGCCGAGGAGCGAGGACTGTCGAGGCAACGCAGCCCGAGCCCCGCACAACCGGCGGACACCCGCCCAAAAACCACACACCCACAGAAAGAGGAAGACATGAACAGATTCGAAGGCAAGACCGCGATCGTCACCGGCGCGGCAGGCGGGATCGGCGAGGCTTATGCGCGCGCGCTCGCGGCCGAGGGCGCGTACGTCGTGATCGCCGACGTCAACGACGAGGCCGGCCGGGCGGTCGCCGACTCGATCGGCGGGATGTACGTGCACACCGACGTCGCCGACCCCGACTCCGCGGCAGCGCTGGCCAAGGCCGTCGTCGATGAGCGCGGCAAGATCGACGCGCTCGTCAACAACGCCGCCATCTACGGCGGCATGAAGCTCGACTTCCTCACCACCGTGCCGTGGGACTACTACAAGAAGTTCATGAGCGTGAACCTCGACGGCGCACTGAACGTGACCCGCGCCTGCTACACCCACATGCGGCACGGGGGTGCCATCGTCAACCAGTCGTCGACCGCGGCCTGGGTGTACAGCGGCTTCTACGGACTGGCGAAGGTCGGCGTCAACGGCCTCACCCAGCAGCTAGCCGTGGAACTCGGCGGCCAGCGGATCCGCATCAACGCCATCGCGCCGGGCCCCATCGACACCGAGGCGACGCGGTCCACCACGCCCACCGAGATCGTCAAGGACATGGTGTCGAAGCTGCCGATGGGCCGGATGGGCACGCCGGAAGATCTCGTCGGCATGTGCCTGTTCCTGCTGTCGGACGAGGCGTCGTGGATCACCGGGCAGATCTTCAACGTCGACGGCGGTCAGGTGATCCGTTCATGACGGACACCCCTCTGCGCCTCGGTTACATCGGGCTGGGAAACATCGGCGGTCCGATGGCCGGGCGACTCGCCGAGGCCGGCCCGATCACCGTCTTCGACGTCGCCACAGAGGCCGTCGCCACACTGGTGGCGGCGGGCGCGACCGCGGCCGGGAGCATCGCCGACCTCGCCCGGTCCAGCGATCTCGTCAGCATCTGTGTGCGCGACGACCAGCAAGTGCGCGACGTCGTCGGCGAGTTGCTCCCCCACCTGGCGCCCGGAGCGTTGATCGCCGTGCATTCCACCATCTCGCCGGAGACCGCCGCGGAGCAGGCGGTCGTCTGCGCCGAGCAGAACGTGATCCTGCTCGACGCGCCCATCTCCGGGGGAGCGCCCGGCGCCCAGCAGGGGCGCCTCGCCATCATGATCGGCGGCGACCGCGCCGCTTACCAGCAAGCCAAGACCGCACTCGCTCCCGCAGGCGACATGATCGTCCACGCAGGCGAGAAAGCCGGCGACGGAACGCGGATGAAGCTGGCACGGAACCTGCTCCACTTCGTCTCGTTCGCCGCCACCGCCGAGGCGTCCCGACTGGCCGAGGCCGCGGGCATCGACATCGCCAAACTCGGCAAGGTGGTGCGCCACACCGATGCGATCACCGGCGGAGCGGGCGCCATCATGCTGCGCGACACCACCGCGGCCATCGATCCCGACGACTTCTGGTACGGCGTCTTCACCCACGTCCGCAGTCTCGGCGAGAAGGATCTCGGTCTCGCACTCGACCTCGCCGACCATCTGGGCGTCGACCTCCCCCTGGGTCGTCGAGCCCGCATCGACCTGGCCGCCGGACTCGGCGTGCCCCACACCAGTCAAGGAGCCTCATGACTTCCCAACAGCCCGGTGACGACGCGTCACCGATGACCGACCAGCGCCGCAAGGGCCTGAAGACGATGTCCGAGGTCTACGGATGGGAGATGGCCGACGGTCCCGGCGACTTCTTCGCGCACACCGCCGATCAGGTCTTCGGCGAGGTGTGGAGCCGCGAAGGCCTCACCCACCGCGACCGTCGGCTGCTGCTACTGGGCGCCCTCGCCGCGAACGGACAGGTCGACATCGCCGAGATCCAAGCGGGCGCCGCCCTGGGCAACGGCGAACTCACGCCCGAGGAGCTGAACGAGATCGGCCTGTTCCTCTGCTACTACGTCGGCTGGCCGCTCGGGACCAAGATGACGATGATGTTCGGTGAGCAGATCAAGAAGCACCGCAAGTCTGTGCAGTGACCACAGCGTGCAATCGTCGCCGACCACCCGGACTCGTAAGGTGACCGCATGGACTTCCGACTGACCGACATGACCGACGCGGAGATCGAACAGGAGCTCAGCGTCGTCGAGCCCCTCGCGAACTCGGTGCGCGAACTCATCGATGCGGTGATCCGCACCGAGGTGGACGACGACCGTCTGAACGCTGCCCGCGAGCAGATCGAGGCCGTCGTGGAGTCGCTGCGCGAGCAGCAGAAGCCGGGCAGCTACGGCGTTCCGTTCACCAAGACCCTGCACGGCATGCCGTACGGGAACGCGGCGGTCGGGGCGCGCAACGCCATCGCGCCGCCGCTCCGGATCGAGCACCACCCGGACGGCAGCGCGACCAGCGAGGTGACTCTCGGCGCCGCGTACGAGGGTCCCGCCGGGCTGGTGCACGGCGGCGTGTCGGCGATGCTTCTCGATCAGTTGCTCGGCGAGGCGGTGAGCGTCGGCAACGGAACGCCCTGCTTCACCGGCACGCTGACGGTGAAGTACCTGCGCCCGACGCCGCTCGGCCCGCTGAGCCTCAACGCGGTGACCACCGGGAACGAGGGCCGCAAGTTCTTCGCTCGCGCGGAGCTCTGCGACGCCGAAGGCCCCACGGTGGTGGCCGAGGGCATCATGATCTCGCCGGCGAATCATCCCCGCCACGAGGAGATCAAACGCCTCCGGGCCGAGCTGTCCGAGTAGGCCCGGGGCCCCCGAGTAAGCACTCGTTCAGGGGTTCCGCGGACGGCGTTTCGTCCCACAGGTAGCGTCGGGTCCATGTGCGACGATCACGATGTGAAGCCCTTCTCGGACGCCGAGGCCGACGCGGTCCGCAGCCGCTGGCAGGAACTCGGCCTGCCGGGCCTGATCGATGTGCACACGCACTTCATGCCGCGTCCGGTGATGGACAAGGTGTGGGCCTACTTCGATTCCGCGGGACCGATGCTGGGCCGGGAATGGCCCATCGCGTACCGCGCCGATGAGGAGAAGCGCGTCGAGGTGCTGCGGTCCTTCGGCGTGCGCGCGTTCTCGTCGATGATCTACCCGCACAAGCCAGACATGGCGAAGTGGCTCAACGGGTGGGGCATCGAGTTCGCCGCCGAACACCCGGACTGCCTGCAGACGGCGACCTTCTATCCGGAGGAGGGCGCGACCGAGTACGTCGCCGAGGCCATCGAAGCCGGCGCGGCGATCTTCAAGTCACACATCCAGGTCGGGGCGTACTCGCCGATCG
This sequence comes from Gordonia sp. (in: high G+C Gram-positive bacteria), assembly GCF_012515855.1. Taxonomy (GTDB): domain Bacteria; phylum Actinomycetota; class Actinomycetes; order Mycobacteriales; family Mycobacteriaceae; genus Gordonia. The sequence goes on along the minus strand of NZ_JAAYXO010000085.1, from coordinate 8,422 downwards.
ATCCCCTGCTCGACGGAGTGTGGGGGCAGATCGACGACGCCCAGATCCCGGTGGTGATCCACTGTGGATCCGGCCCGGCGCCGGGTGAGTTCACCGGACCCGACCGCATCGCGACGCTCCTCGATCGCTTCCCTCGGCTGCCGCTGATCGTCGCGCACATGGGGATGCCCGAGTACGCGGAGTTCCTCGACTTCGCCGAGCGCTTCGACAACGTCCGGCTCGACACCACGATGTCGTTCACCGATTTCTCCGAGGAGGGCGCTCCCTTCCCGAAGGACCTGATGAAGCGGCTCGGCGACCTCGGCGAGAAGGTCCTCTTCGGCAGCGACTTCCCGAACATTCCCTACGGGTACACGCACGCCCTCGACGCGTGCGCGCGTCTCGGGTTCGGCGACGACTGGCTGCGCGCCGTCTTCCACGACAACGCCTCGAAGCTGTTCGGCATCAGCTGACGCCATGCTGGTCGATTCGACGATCGTCCGCGACCTGCGAGACATGGGCGCTGCGGCCGCCTCAGCCGAGGCAGCCGGATACGACGGCATCTGGACGTTCGAGGGCGCGCACGATCCGTTCCTCCCGCTGTTGTTGGCGGCGGAGCACACTGAGAACGTGCAGTTGGGCACCTCGATCGCGGTTGCCTTCGCGCGGAATCCGCTGACGCTCGCGACCATCGGCTGGGATCTGCAGGCGTACTCGGGCGGTCGATTCGTGCTCGGCCTGGGCACTCAGATCAAACCGCACATCACCCGCCGCTACTCGATGCCGTGGAGTCGCCCGGCCGCCCGGATGCGCGACATGATCGCAGGCATCCGCGCGATCTGGGACAGCTGGGAGAACGGCAGTCGGCTCGACCACCGCGGGGAGTTCTACCAGCACACGCTGATGCCGCCGCTGTTCCGACCCGACGCGGCGCAGGTCGACGGCTTCGGTCCCCCGCCGATCTGGTTGGCGGGCGTCGGGCCTGCGATGACCCGAGTCGCGGGTGAGGTGGCCGACGGGTTCCTCTCCCATCCGCTGTGCCCGCCGGAGTTCCTCCGTGACACCACCGTGCCCACACTCAGATCGGCGGCGACGCAGTCCGAGCGTTCGATGCCTGCGATTCACCATTCCGCCATGGTGATCGTCGGCCACGACGCCGCTGCGCGCGCCGAGGCACGCGAGGCCGTCCGCAGGCAGATCGCGTTCTACGGTTCCACTCCCGCGTATCACCCGGTCTTGGAGTCGGTCGGCTACCGCGACATCGGTCCACGACTGCACGAGCTTTCGCGATCCGGCGACTGGACCGCAATGGCGACGTTGGTCGACGACACCCTCGTCGACGCGATCGCGGTGACGATCGACGGCCCCGCCGCCGGAGCGGCCGATCTGTTGTCTCGGTATGGCGACCTGGTCGACCGGATGGGACTGAACACCCCGTATGCGGCCGATCCCGAATTGCTGGCTGAGGTCGGATCGGCCGTGCGACGGAGCTGATCAGTCGCCCCGGTCTCGATATCAGGCGGGTTCGCTACGCTCACTCGCCGACTCGACCAGCAAGATGATCGAGTGCCGCTGCGGCGCCAACTCGACCAGCAAGATGATCGAGTGCCGCTGCGGCGCGAAGCCCGCAACGGCGTATCGAGATCCCCCGGCACGCGGTCGCCCCGGTCTCGATATCAGGCGGGCTCGCTACGCTCACACGCCTACTCGACCAGCAAGATGATCGAGTGCCGCTGCGGCGCGAAGCCCGCAACGGTGTATCGAGATCCCCCCTGCGCGGTCGGTCCGGTCTCGATTTTGAGCGGGCTCGCTACGCTCACTCGCCTACTCGACCAGCAGGGGAGGCACCCCCGCTACGCTCGCTCGCCTACTCGACCAACAGGGAGGGCGCGCTCGCCTACTCGACCAACAGGGGAGGCATCGGCCGCCGGCGCCGTCAGCCCTCCGACACCCGCACGACGGCCTTGCCGCGCACTCGACCCTCAGCGAGGTCGGTGAGCGCTTCGGGCAGTTGCGCCAGCTCGTAGAGGTGGTTCACCGGGGGACGCATGCCTTCCGTGACCAAGCGAACGATGTCCTCGTGCAGCTTGCCCGGAACCTCGGGGTGCGTGCGGATGTACTCGCCCCATGCCGCGCCGACGATGGAGACGTTGCGGAACAGGACGCGGTTGAGCTTCACCGTCGGGATGCCGCCGGCCGCGAAACCGATGACCACAAAGCGGCCGTCGGGCGCGACCGCACGGAGGGCTTCGTCGAACACGTCGCCGCCGACGGGGTCGATCATCACGTCGACGCCGTTTCCGGTGAGTTCGAGGACCTTGTCCTTCCATCCGTCGGTCAGCTGCACCACCTCGTCGGCGCCGAGCCCGCGCAGCATCTCCTCATTGCCGGTGCGGTGCACCACCGCGACGACCTTCGCGCCCATCGCCTTGGCCACGATGATCGACGCGACGCCGATGCCGCCCGCCGACCCGAGGACTCCGACGGTCTCCCCCGGCTGCAGGTTGGCCCGCGTCTTCAGAGCGAACAGCGCGGTCTGGAAGTTGATGCCGAGCGCCGCGCCCTCGTCGAACGTCAGCGCATCCGGCAGCGGGAACAACTGCTGCTCGACCACGGCGATCTGCTCACCGAAGCCGCCGAGCATGGAGGCGACCACCACCCGATCTCCGACGGCGAACGCTCCACCCTCGGGAGCGGAGCTGACGACACCGGCCACCTCGGTTCCGGGGGTGAACGGCAGCGGCGGTCGGAGTTGGTACTTGCCCTGGCTCATCAGCAGGTCCGGGAAGCAGATGCCGCACGAACGCACGTCCACCAGGTACATCCCCGGATGCTGCTCGGGATTCGGAATGTCTTGCAGTTCCAGCCCTTCCGGGCCGGACTCGGTCACGATCACCTGTGCTTTCATACCTCCTACCGTAACTGCCGGACAGCTGTCTATACGATCGATTCATGGCATCGACCTCCCCCTCGCAGGGCCTCTCCGACCACCGTTTGCGCGTCGCCGACGAGGCACCGGGCTTCATGCCGATCGACGAGGCGCGCGCACTCCACGACATCGCGGCTCGCTATCTGTCGCAGACCGACTCGGTCGGCCTCGGAGTCGAGATCGGCACCTACTGCGGCAAGTCGACCGTCTTCCTCGGCGCTGCCGCCGAACCGGTCGGCGCCTTGGTGGTGACGGTCGATCACCACCGCGGATCCGAAGAGCATCAGCCGGGTTGGGAGTACCACGACACCGCGCTGGTCGACGAGCACAGCGGACTCCTCGACACGGCTGCGCGTTTCCGCCAGACGATCTTCGACGCCGAACTCGAGGCCACGATCCTCGGCCTGCTCGCGCCCTCGACCGCCGCAGCACAGGTCTGGGGACGAGAGGTGGACTTCGTCTTCATCGACGGCGGGCACTCGATGGAGGCCGCGCAGAACGACTACGACGGCTGGGCCCGGTGGGTGCGCCCCGGCGGCGCCCTCCTCATTCACGACGTCTTTCCCGACCCGAGGGACGGCGGCCGACCGCCCTACGAGATCTACCGGCAAGCGCTCGATTCGGGTCGGTTCGTCGAGGAGTCGGTGCACGGCTCACTGCGGGTGCTGAACCGCGTCGCGTAGCCCGATCGGACAGCGCACAACGTCAAATCTGTGCCACCTTCGGCAATCGGGTCCGCCCTCGTCATCCATGGTGCGGATAGAAAGCGCCGAGTCAGATCGGTGATGAAGTTCACGAATCTGGTCTTTTCATGATTCAGATCACGTTAGATTCCCAGGGTTGGCCGACTCGGACATTCCTTCCGAGTCAGTTGATCCGCACAGCACCGCCACAGGGCGGCGGCGCGGACCTCACCGAAGGGAATCTCGTGAAAGTAACCTCACCCCGAATGCGTCGACTCCGCGCCGCCGGCGCGGTCCTCGCGGCAGCGGCGGTCCTCGGCAGCGGACTGACCGCCTGCGCGTCGGACGATTCGTCGTCCGACACCACCGGCGCGACCGTCGAACTGTCGGCGAACCCGGCCACCGGTCCCGCCATCAAACTCGGCTTCATCACCCCCGAGGGCGGCGCGGTCAGCCTGCCGGAGGTCCGCCAGGCGGGCGAGGCCGCGGTGAAGTACCTGAACGAGAACGGCGGCGGCATCGCGGGCCACAAGATCGACCTGGTGGTCTGCAAGGAGCAGGAGGAGCCCGCGTCGGCCACCAAGTGCGCCAACCAGATGGTGGAGCAGAAGGTCGCCGCCGTCGTCTCGCCCTTCACCTCCACCGGCGCGGTGATTCTGCCGATCCTGTCCGGTGCCAATATCCCCTACATCTCGATGGCCCCGGTCTCGCAGGCCGAGATGGTCTCCCCGATGTCGTTCATGCTCTCGGCCGGCACGCCCGGAACCCTGATGGCGATGGCGACGCAGGCCGCCAAGGACGGCGTCAAGAAGTTCGCCGTCATCATCGGTGACACCGGCGACGCAGCCGCCTCGGTCAAGGCCCTCGGCGAGCCGATGTTCAAGCGCGCAGGCGTCGAATTCGACGTCATCACGGTCCCGACGTCGATCGCCGATCCGACGCCGAACATCACCGCCGCGATCAATGCGAACAAGCCGGACGCGATCAACATCCTCGGCGATTCGCGCCAGTGCATCACCGCGCTCAAGGCGCTGAAGACCGTCGCACCGGACATGAAGAAGTACCTCATCTCCACCTGCTTCGACCAGCAGGTCGTGGAAGCCGTCGGCGTCGACACGATCGCCGGATCCACCGCGATCTCGACCGTCAACCTCGACGACGACGCCGACGAGTCGGTCAAGATCTACCGCAGCGTGATGGCCCAGTACGCTCCCGAGGCCGACGCCCGCGGCATCGGCTACCTCGGCTACCAGGTCGTCATGGCGATGCAGGGAATCGGCAACAAGCTGCCGGCCGCCGAGGTCAGCTCCGCCGACTTCACCAAGGCACTGCGCGAAGCCACCGACGTTCCGATCCCGGCCGCTCCGGGCCTGACGTTCACGTGCAACGGCAAGGCGATGCCGCAGCTGCCGAGCCTGTGCAGCAAGGCCGCTCTCGTCAGCAAGATCTCGTCCGAAGGCAAGCTCGTCGACAGCGTCGTCGTGAACAAGGACTGACAACAGCGCACGAACCAGTGGGGCATATCGGGGGCTGCCGTGATCGGCAGTCCCCGATGTGCTTCCCCGGCTTAATCCCCTTCGCCTCCCGAGGACACCAATGACTTCCGTTTTCGCATACCTGCTGCTGGGCATGGGCAATGGCGCCGTCTACGCCGCCCTGGGCCTGGCACTGGTGATGACCTACAAGAGCTCCGGCGTGGTCAACTTCGCCACCGGAGCCGTCGCGCTGTACGCGGCGTACACGTTCGCCTACCTGCGTCACGGCGAGTTGCTGGTCCCGATACCCGGCCTCAAGTCCACCATCGACGTCGGCGGCCCGTGGTCGGTGCTGCCCGCCCTCGTGGTGGCCGTCGTGCTGGCCGCCGTGGTCGGCGTGATCGTCGAACTCCTCGTCTTCCGGCCGATGCGCACCGCTCCGGTGCTGGCGAAAGCCGTCGCCTCCATCGGTGTGATGCTGGTGCTGCAGGCGCTCATCGCGCTGCAGGTCGGCTCGGACACCCCCTCGGTGGCACCGATCTTCAAACAGTCGACGATTCGGATCGGCGACGCCGTGGTTCCGACCGACCGCCTGTGGCTGGCCGCGGTGATCATCTCGCTGGCCGTCTGCGCGGGCCTGGTGCTGCGATACACCCGCTTCGGCATTGCGACCGAGGCGTCGGCGGAGTCGGAGAAGGGCGCGCTGCTGACCGGTCTGTCACCGAACAAGATCTCGGTGGCCAACTGGGCGCTGTCGTCGGCCACCGCGGGTATCGGCGGCGTGGTGATCGCGCCGATCGTGCCGCTCAATCCCATCGCGTACACGATGTTCATCGTGCCCGCCCTGGCCGCCGCACTGGTCGGCGACTTCGCCAGCATCGGCGTCACCGTCGCCGCGGGCCTGGCGATCGGGATGCTGCAGTCGGAGTCCACCTACCTGCAGTCGGTGTGGGACACCCTGCCCGATGCGGGCTTGGCCGAAGCGATTCCGCTGATTCTGATCCTCGGCTTCCTGCTTCTGCGCGGTCGACCGCTCCCCGGGCGCGGCGCCATCTCGACCAGCGACCTCGGGCGGTCGCCCCGGCCGAAACGGATTGTCGTGCCGGCGCTCATCAGCATCGCGATCGCGGTGGTCGCACTGGTCGCCACCACCGGCAGCCTGCGCCTCGCGGTGATCTCGTCGACGATCTTCGCGATGATCGCGCTGTCGCAACTGGTGGTCACCGGATATGCCGGACAGGTCTCCCTCGCCCAGCTGACGCTGGCCGGGACCGGGGCCTTCGCGCTCAGCCGGTTCGGCGTCAACATGGGCCTGCCGTTCCCGATCGCCCCGCTGCTCGCCGCCGTGGTCGCCATGGTCATCGGCGTTGTCGTCGGGCTGCCTGCGCTACGCGTCCGCGGACTCCCGCTGATGGTCGCCACCCTGGCCCTCGCGGTGTTCGCCGAAGCCTTCTGGTTCCGCAACCCCAGTTTCAACGGCGGCATCGACGGCGCGCCCATCGAGAACCCGACGCTGTTCGGTCTCGATCTCGGCATCGGTGCGGGCGACGGCTATCCCCGCATCGCCTTCGGCCTCCTGTGTCTGGTCGTCCTCACCCTGACGGCGTTGGCCGTGGCGGCGCTGCGCCGCAGTCGGCTCGGCGCGTCGATGCTCGCGGTCCGCGCCAACGAGCGGTCGGCGGCCTCCGCCGGAATCAATGTCGGCACCACCAAGCTGGCCGCCTTCGCGATCGCCTCGTTCATCGCGGGCCTCGGCGGATCTCTCCTCGCCTACCAGCAGACCCTCGCGGCCTCGGCGTCGTACATGGTGTTCAGCGGGATCGCCCTGTTCGCCGTCATCTACATCGCGGGCGTCACCTCGATCACCGGATCCATCCTCGCCGGTCTGATGGCGCCGGGCGCACTGATGTACTTCGCGACCGACCGGTGGCTCAGTTTCGGCGACTACTACATGCTCGCCAGCGGCGTACTCCTCATTCTGACGGTGGTCACCAGCCCCGACGGCATCGCCGGCCGCCTCACCAACCTGCGCCCGGCCAAGCACTCGGAGGTCGAGGTCTCCCGTGGCACCGACGCGGTTCCAGACGCCGACGTCCCCGCCCGAACCATCGGCGAACCCGTTCTCACCGTCGATCAGGTGAGCGTCAAGTACGGCAACGTGACCGCCGTCGACAACGTCTCCTTCGAGCTCCGCGCGGGCGAGATCGTGGGCTTGATAGGCCCCAACGGCGCGGGCAAGACCACGTTGGTGGACGCCATCTGCGGATTCGTTCCCGCCACCGGCAGGGTGACCGCCGGCGACGTCCGCCTCGACGGGATGTCGCCGCACCGGCGGGCACGCGCGGGTCTCGGGCGTACCTTCCAGGACATCGAACTGTACGACGACCTCACCGTCGCGGAGAACCTGAAGGTCGCCGCGGGCCGCAGCCCGGACGGTGCCGCCGAGCACGCCCTGGAACTGCTCGGCATCACCGACCTGGCCGACGTCGCTGCCGCCGACCTGTCCCAGGGGCAACGCCAACTCGTGTCCCTGGCTCGAGTGCTCGCCGGCGAACCTCGCGTCGCACTGCTCGACGAGCCCGCGGCCGGCCTCGACACCGCCGAGAGCCAGTGGCTCGGCGCCCGACTGCGCGCCGCGCAGACCTCGGGCACCGCGATGCTGTTGATCGACCATGACATGGACCTGGTTCTCGGCGTGTGCGATCGAGTGATCGTCCTCGATCTCGGGGCGGTCATCGCCAGCGGTACACCCGACGAGATTCGGACATCGGACAAGGTGGTCGAGGCCTACCTCGGCTCACCGCTCGCGACGGCAACGACGGAGGCCCAGAAGTGAACGTTCTCGCATGCGAGTCCCTCTCGGCCGCACGGATCGCAGGCAATCCGTGCGTCCACGCCGTCGACCTGACTGTCGACAAGGGTGAGGTGATCGCCCTGCTCGGCCCCAACGGGGCGGGCAAGACCACGCTCCTGGAGACCCTCGCCGGCCTTCTCCCTCGCGAGTCGGGCAAGGTCGTCCTGGGCGGCGCAGACCTGCCGTCGGGCAATCCGCGCGCAGCGGTCCGCGGCGGACTGGTGCTGGTTCCCGACGACCGGTCGCTGTTCCGCAAGCTGACCACCGAGCAGAACATGCGGTTGGCGTGTCGCGCACGGGGCCGCAAGGCGGCAGCCAAGGAGATGGAGGTGGCGCTCGACTACTTCCCCGCCCTGCGCAAGCGGATGTCGGTGGCCGCGGGCCAACTGTCGGGTGGCGAGCAGCAGATGCTCGCACTCGCCCGCGCGCTGCTCCAGCAGCCCGACGTCCTACTGATCGACGAGCTCAGCATGGGCCTCGCACCGGTGATCGTCGAGGCGAT
>NZ_JAAYXO010000084.1 GCF_012515855.1 Gordonia sp. (in: high G+C Gram-positive bacteria) | reverse complement strand
CCGCCGTCGGAGACCGAGACGCCGCGTCAGTCGGAGGCGCGCCCCGGTCCCAAACCGCCGGAGCCGACCCGCCCCAACCGTCGCACCATCCCGAATCCGATCCCGGGCCTGCCGCCGATCGTCGTGGGATAGCTGCCACGCGGGTAGATGGTCGCTACTCCGCCCCGCGACTCTCCCGACGGCTGCGCGCGATCGACAGGTAGTCGTCCAGCTGCCGCGCCAATTCGCGGTCGAGGGCACGGTACAGCGTGTTGTGCGCGGCCACCCGACCGGTACTGCGGAGTTCGGCGAGGAACTTCGACGCCCAGTCCGACTCCGCGCCCTCCTCAGGGATCCAGCCGTCGAAGCGGCCCTCGGTGATGGCACGACGACCAGCGGTCACCAGCGTGGTGGCAGCAAGACTCATGTCTTCGTCGAGCTGCGCCTGCATCCCCAGCAGGTAGGGCAGCGGGACGCCGATCTTCAGCAGACGCTGATAGGCCTCGATGGTCTCGACGTCCTTGATCTCGTACTGCGCGGGCGGGACGTCGGTGCCGACCGGCTCGATGAGGCCGAAGCCGCGGAGCTCGTCGAGCAGCTTGGGGTCGCTGGTGTTGAGTCGTTCGTAGAGCTCGTCGGCGGAGACGGTGGCGGTCGCGGTCTGCGACCACGGCGCCGACACCACTTCGCGCAGGCCCAGGGACTCGGCGATGTCGCCGCCGGTCTGCACGCGTTTGAAGAAGTCGCCGATGTGGGTCATCGTGAAGCCTCGCGCCAACAGATCGTTGATCACGCGCAGCTTGGTGAGGTGCTCGTCGCCGTAGATCGCGATCCGGCCGCGCCGCACCGGCGGGGGGATCAGCCCCCGGTCCTGGTAGCCGCGCACGTTTCGGGTGGTGGTTCCCGCGGCGCGCGCCAGATCGTCGATTCGGTACTCGGTCATGGGGTGCATTGTCCCAAATCCGAAACCGTCCCGGCGGGGAGTGCTCACATGTCGACGGTCAGTGACTCCGAATCGCAGCGCGAGACGCACGGGAGGAACCAGCCCTCGTCGCGCTCGGCGCGGGTGAGGATCGAGTCGCGGTGATCCACCTCGCCCGCCGTCGTCTTCATCCGGCACGTGCCGCAGAAGCCCTGCTGGCAGGAGTAGGGGACCGCGGGGTTCACCCGGCGCAGCGCGGTGAGCACCGATTCGTCGGCGGCCACCGTCTCGTCGTGCCCGGTGGAGCCGACGGTGACGGTGAATTCGGTGCCGTCGAGGATCGGCGGCGGCGAGAAGCGCTCGAAGTGCAGCTCGATGTCGGCGCGCTCGGCCAGGTGCACGCGCAGGTTCTCTAGCATCGGCACCGGGCCACAGCAGTACACGGCCAGTTCGGCGTCGGTGTCGGGGACCGGGCCGACGAGGTCCGCCATCGTGGGCAGACCGTCGACGTCGTCGGTTCGGACGGTGACCTTGTCGCCGTACTTGGCGAGCTCGTCGATGAACGGGATGGAGTCGGCGCTGCGGCCGGAGTACACCATCGACCAGTCGAGGCCGTACCGGTCGGCCATCGCCAGCATCGGCAGGATCGGCGTGATGCCGATGCCCGCGGCCACGAACCGCAGACGCTGCGACGGCGAACCGAATCCCGGAAGGACCAGAGGGAACGCATTGCGCGGGCCCTTGATCTGGATGGAGTCGCCGACGCGCAGACGCTCGTGCACCTCGATGGAACCGCCACCGCCCTCGGGAATGCGACGGACGGCGATCCGGTAGGTGCGACGATCGCCGGGATCGCCGCACAGCGAGTACTCCCGCATGCGGCCGGACGGCAGCAGCAGATCCAGGTGGGCCCCGGGGCGCCACTCGGGCAGGATCGCGTGGTCGGGGGCGGCGAAGGTCAGCGCGATCACGTTCTCGTCGACCGCCACCACCTCGCGGTCGACGATGTCGAGGGTGAGGACGCCGTCGTCGGCCGCGCGGTCGTACAGCGGCGAGACCGGATTCCACAGCGGGAACCACACCTTGCCGACACCCGTCAGGAACCGCATCAGCGGGTCGCGCCGAAACCGGCCGTACAGGTGAGGCGGCTCGCTCGCCCGCATCGCGTGGCGGGAGGATTCGCTCATGATCGTCATGCCGCTCGTCGTGCTCCCGGCGACGCCGCGAGGAAGGCCACGGCCTGCGCGGTGTCGCCGATGTCGGCGGGGACGAACGACGGCTTGAAGTAGGTGACGGTCGCCAGCGCCAGGTGCGACAGCTTCGGGAACACGCCCGCGCGCGAATCGCGGAAGTAGCTCTTGACGTACAGCGAGGTCTTCTCGAGCACGCTCTTGTCGGCGACCGACGGGTCCTGGCTGTTGATGAAGCGGAAACCGCGGGCCATCAGCCACACCAGGAACGGGAACGCCAGGCTCATCGCGCGGGCGCGACGCAGCGGGCTGTCGGCGAAGTACGCGGCGGCGTCGTGCGCCACCGAGCGGTGCTCCACCTCTTCGGCGCCGTGCCAGATGAACATGTCGGCCATGTTCATGTCCGCGCCGCGCTCCTCCCACGAGCAGTTGAGCGCGAAATCGCCGAGGAGCGCGGTGTAGTGCTCGATGGCGGCGATCAGCCACAGCCGCTCCACCAGGTGCTTCTGCTTCTGCTCCGGGCTGCCGTCGCGCGGGCCCAGGACGTTGAGGAAGATCCACTCCATCTGCTTCAGGTAGCCGGTGGGGTCCACCCCGTGGCCGCGCAGCCAGCTCTCGACGGCGCGGTCGTGCACCTCGGCGTGCATCGCCTCCTGGCCGACGAAACCGCGCATGTCGGCGGCGAGCGCCTCATCCTTGATCAGTGGCAGCGCCTCGTTGAAGGTCTCCACGAACCAGCGCTCGCCCTCGGGCAGCAGCAGATTCAGCACCGTGATCATGTTCGACGACATCGGGTGGTCGGGGATCCAGTGCAGCGGGGTCTTCGAGACGTCGAAGACGACGTTGCGGGCGTGCAGCTCCACCTTGCCGGGATCGGTCTCGACGGTCGAGCGAGTTGCTTGAGTAGTCATCATTGTCCTCCGGTACTCGTCAGTGTCCGCGCGATGTAAGTCAGTTGGCAAGCTTCTGGCGTGCGCCGATGCGCGAGGCCCACGGGAAGAAGCGGTAGACGCGGTAGCCGAACTCGGCCTCCGGCGTCACCGGCACGACGGCCTTGTTCTTCCGGATGGCGGCGACGATGTCGGCGGCCACGCGGTCGGGCGTGAAGTTGCGCTTCTTGTAGAAGCCGTCGACCTTCTCGCGGGTGGCGTCCTGATCGGCGGCGCCGGCGAACTCGGTGTTCGACGTGATGTTGGTGTGCACGATGCCCGGGCAGATCGCGGTGACGCCGATCTTGTGCTCGGCCAGTTCGGCGCGCAGCGACTCCGAGAACATCAGGACGCCGGCCTTGCTGGCCGCGTACAGGCCGAGGTCGCGCGACGGGGTGAAGGCCGCGGCCGACGCGAGGTTGACGATGTGTCCGCCCGCGCCGCGCTCGACCATCTGGCTGCCGAACGCACGACTGCCGCTGATGACGCCGCGGAGGTTGATGTCGAACAGTCGATCGACCTGCGCGTCGGACGCCGCGAGCGCCGAGCCGGCGAGGGCGATGCCCGCGTTGTTGACGACGATGTCGGGCACGCCGTGCGTCTTGCGGACCTTCGCGGCGAACGTGGTGAACGCCTTGGTGTTGGAGACGTCGAGCTTGTAGGCGGTGGCGAGCACGCCCTTGCCCTTGCACTCGGTGGCGGTCTCCTTGGCGGCGTCGAGGTCGATGTCGGCCAGGACCACCTCGGCGCCCAGGTCGGCGAGCGCGTACGCGGTCTCGCGGCCGATGCCGCTGCCCGCTCCGGTCACGACGGCGAGCTTGCCGATCAGCTCGCCCGCGGGGCCGGTCACGTGCGCGCGGTCGATGGTGTTGGGGGCGCTCGACGAGCCGTTCTCGATGGCGTCGATGAACTCCTTGGCGGTCGCGGCCAGATAGTTCGGGTTGGTGTACGGCAACCAGTGCCCGGTGGTGGTGCGCTTGCGCCACAGGTTCTCGGCGTGGTCGTGGGTCCGCTGGTAGATGGCCGGACGCAGCGCGATGTCGTTGTCGTTGACCACCTCGAGGACCGGCACACGCGTCGGACGCGGGTTCGGCGCCGCGAGCTTGCCGCGGATGTTGGCGCGGTAGAGCTTGAGGCCGTTGATCATGTCCTCGCGCAGCGTGGGGCCGAACGTCGCGTTCTCGCGCGGGGTGCCCTCGATGAGATGCAGGAACTCGGTCCACACCTTGTCGGAGCCGACGGCGCGGAAGAAGAGGTCCGATGCCACCGGCACCTGGAAGAAGGCGGTGTAGGCCGACGACGCGACCTGCGACAGCGCCTGCGCGATATTGCGCGGGGTGGGGTTGGCGATCTTGCCGTGGGCCCACTCGCCGAGGAAGTCGAGGTTGGGGCCGGAGACCGAGGTGAACGACGCGATCGCGTCGTCGGCGTCGGGCGTGGTGACCGTCTCCCACGCCTGTACCGAGCCCCAGTCGTGCGCCACGATGTGCGTCTTGCCGGTCGGGTTCACTGCCTTGCAGACGGCGAACATGTCGGACGCGAGGGTGTCGAGGCGGTAGGCCGAGACCTTCTCCGGACGGTCGCTCTCGCCGAACCCGCGGGTGTCGTAGGCGTAGACGCGGTAGTGCTCGGCCAGCTGCGGCGCGACGTGATCCCAGAGGTGATGGCTGTCGGGCCAGCCGTGAACCAGCAGGACTACCGGCTTGTCGGGCGTCGTCTCACCCGGGGTGCCGTACGAGAACGCGGCGAGTTCCACGCCGTCGCCCGTGACATTGAAGCGGTGCCAATCGGCCATGATCCGTCTCCCATTTCAGTGCGGTTGAGTAGACGTTACCACTCGTAACAACTAACTGCTAGCAGTTGTTAGCGCCGATTCTGAAGGGGGCGGGAGACGGATCAGTGCAGGTGAGGGGCTCGGGCTCCCTACTGCCGGTAGCTCGACAGGAAGTTGCCCATGCGCTCGATGGCCTCGGAGAGGTCCTGCGCCCACGGCAGAGTGACGATGCGGAAGTGGTTGTTGTCGGGCAGGTTGAAGCCCGATCCCTGGACCACCAGGATCTTCTCCTGCAGCAGCAGGTCTTGGACCAACTGCTCGTCGTCGTGGATGTCGTAGACCTCGGGGTCCAGGCGCGGGAACGCGTACAGCGCGCCCATCGGCTTGACGCACGAGACGCCGGGGATCTGGTTGAGCTTGTCCCAGGTGACGTTGCGCTGTTCGTACAGCCGCCCGCCGGGGGCGGTCAGCGCGTCGATGCTCTGGTATCCGCCGAGTGCCACCTGGATCGCGTGCTGCGCCGGCACATTGGCGCACAGTCGGGTGGACGCGAGGATCGACATGCCCTCGATGAATCCCTTGGCATGATCCTTCGGACCGGTGCGGACCACCCAGCCGGAGCGGTAGCCGCAGACGCGGTAAGCCTTCGACAGGCCGTTGAACGTCAAGACCAGCAGGTCGGGGGCCAGCGACGCGATGCTGATGTGCTCGGCGTCGTCGTAGAGGATCTTGTCGTAGATCTCGTCGGCAAGAATCAGCAGCGAATGGCGACGCGCGACGTCGACCAGCTTCTCCAGGATCTCGCGCGAGTACACGGCACCGGTCGGGTTGTTCGGGTTGATCACCACGATCGCCTTGGTGCGGTCGGTGATCTTGGACTCGATGTCCTCGACGCTGGGGTTCCAGCCGTTGTCCTCGTCGCACTTGTAGTGCACGGCGGTGCCGCCGGACAGTGCGGTCATCGCGGTCCACAGCGGGTAGTCGGGGGCCGGGATCAGCACCTCGTCGCCGTTGTTGAGCAGCGCCTGCATCGTCATGGTGATGAGCTCGGAGACTCCGTTGCCCAGGAGGACGTCGTCGACGTCGAAGTAGGGGAAGTCGATGGTCTCGTAGCGGGTCACCACGGCGCGGCGGGCCGAGAGCACGCCTGCCGACTCCGAGTAGCCCTGCGAGAAGGGCAGCGCGTGAATCATGTCGCGCATGATCACGTCGGGCGCCTCGAAGCCGAACAGGGCCGGGTTGCCGATGTTCAGCTTCATGATCCGGTGGCCTTCGGACTCCAAGCGCGCGGCATGCTCGTGCACCGGGCCACGGATCTCGTAGCAGACGTTCTGCAACTTCTCGGACTGCTCCAGCGGGCGCAGGTTGGCGATGGGGTGCGAAACACGAGGGCGACTCATGGGTACATTCTGTCAGCCCGACGCAATCAAATTGAATCCCCGGCCCGATGGGGCGGTCGACCCGGCGTAGCCCTCGGGCATTGTGGTGGTCGTGGGAAGTGCAGAGATGACAGTGGTCTCGTTCAACGTCAACGGAATCCGGGCCGCTCGTCGGCGCGGTTTCGACGACTGGCTGCGGGCGCGGTCGGCGGATGTCGTGGGTCTGCAAGAGCTTCGGTGCCCGGCTGAGCTGGTCGGAGAGTTCCCTGGTTACACGGCATCGTTCGATGCCGGGTCGATTCCCGGGCGCAACGGCGTCGCCCTGCTGACGCGGGTGCCTCCGGCGGCTGTGCGCACCTGGGTGACGCACCCGCCCAAGGCTCGTGGACTGGCCCACTATGCCTCGCATGGCCGATACATCGAAGTGGACCTGGCTGACGAACCCGTCACAATCGGCTGCCTGTACCTGCCGAAGGGCGGGTTGCCCGCGGAACTGCAGAAGCCCGGCAACATCCGGGAGAAGCCGGACGGCGGTGCCAAGTACGCGCGGAAGATGCGCTTCCTGGCGGGTTTTGCGCGTGAACTCGACCGGAACCGGCTGTCGGCCAAGCGTGCCGGTCGTGAGTTCCTCCTGCTCGGCGACCTCAACGTCGCGCACGTGGAGCACGACGTCACCAACTGGCGGCCCGCCCGCAAGATGGAGGGCTTCCTCCCCGAAGAGCGCGAGTGGTTCGGCGAGTTGCTGTCGCCGCGCCGGCTGGTGGATGTGGTCCGGAAGCTGCACGGTGATCGTCCCGGCCCGCTGACCTGGTGGAGTTGGGCGGGGGAGTCGTTCACCAAGGACGTCGGCTGGCGGATCGACCACCAACTCGCCACACCCGGACTCGCCGCGCGAGCGCGCTGGGTGGAGGTCGACAAGGAGCCGTCCCCCGACCAGCGGTTGTCGGACCATGCGCCCCTGGTGGTCGGGTACGAGCGCCGATAGAAAAGAACTTCGGCGACTTTCCGGTTCTGGAGAACCGGAAAGTCGCCGAAGTTCGTTCGATCTAGCGGGCTACTTCTTGCCGGGGCGCTTCTTGCCCGCAGCGAGGCCGAAGCCCTTGGCCTTGGACTCGCCCGTCTCGGCGATCGTTCGACCATCCGCGGAACCTGCTGTCGGAGCAGCGGTCTCGGCGGGGGCTTCGGCTGCGGGGGCCTCTGTTGCGGGAGCCTCAGCCGGAGCCGATTCTGCCGCCGGTGCCTCGGCAGCCGGAGCTGCCGGGGCTGCTGCCGCAGCGGGCTTCGGTGCGCCCGGCTTCTTGGCGCCGGGCTTCTTGAGGCCGCCTGCCATGCCGAATCCCTTGGCCTTGCCCGCGGTTCCCTCGGTGACCGCAGCGGCCGCCGTGGTCGCCTCTGCAGCGGGAGCCTCAGCCGGTGCCTCAGCGACCGGTGCCTCGGCAGCCGGTGCTGCCGGGGCTGCTGCCGCAGCGGGCTTCGGTGCGCCCGGCTTCTTGGCGCCGGGCTTCTTGAGGCCGCCGGCCATGCCGAATCCCTTGGCCTTGCCCGCAGTCGCCTCGGTTGCCGCCGCCTCGGTGGCCGTCGCCTCGGTTGCGGGAGCCGCAGCCGCAGGGGCTTCAGCAGCAGGTGCCGCCGCTGCCGGAGCAGCGCCGCCGGGCTTGGGTGCGCCGCCGGGCTTCTTGAGTCCACCCGGCTTCTTCAGGCCGCCGCCCATGGCGAGACCCTTGACCGGTGCGGCCTCGGTGGCGGGAGCTTCGGCAGCAGGTGCCGCGGCTGCCGGGGCAGCGCCGCCGGGCTTGGGTGCGCCGCCGGGCTTCTTCAGGCCGCCCGGCTTCTTGAGACCGCCGCCCTTGGGCGCCAGTCCGACAGCCGGCTTGGCTGCTGCCGCAGCCGCGGGAGCAGCAGCGGCCGGAGCCGCTGCAGCGACCTTCACGGGCTCGGGCTCCGGTGCCGGAGCGAGCTCCGACTGGATCGGGCCCAGGAACTTGCCGCCGCGCTCCACCTGCTGGCGGCCGCGGTTCACGCCCTCCAGGATCAGCTGGGCGACGTCGACGACCTCGATCTGGCCTTCGTCCTCGGTCTGTGCGGTCTGCGCGGTCACACCGTCGGTGAGCATCACGCGGCAGAACGGGCAGCCCGTGGCGATCTTGCGGACGGCCTTGCTGCCGTCGGCGTTGGCCGGACGCGAGTTCAGCGTGTCCAGCGCCTCGTCGACGCGGTCGACGTTGATGCGCTTGCCGATCTGCTCTTCCATCCACATGCGGGCACCGCCTGCGCCACAGCACATCGAGCGCTCGCCGTGGCGAGGCATCTCGGTGAGCGTGGAGCCCGACGACTCGACCAGCTCGCGCGGGGCGTCGTAGACCTTGTTGTGGCGACCCAGGTAGCACGGATCGTGGTAGGTGACCTGCTCGCCTGCCGGGGCGGCGACGGGCACCAGGCGCTTCTCGCGAACCAGGCGGTTCAGCAGCTGCGTGTGGTGGACCACCTCGAACTCGCCACCCACCTGCGAGTACTCATTGCCGATGGCGTTGAAGCAGTGGGCGCAGGTGACGACGATCTTCTTGCGCTGCTCGGGAGCAGTCGCGAAGACCTCGTTGAAGGTCTCGATGTTCTGCTGCGCGAGCATCTGGAACAGGAACTCGTTGCCCGCACGACGAGCGGAGTCGCCGGTGCAGGTCTCGCCCTGGCCCAGGACCATGAAGTCCACGGCGGCGATGTCGAGAAGCTCGGCGACGGCCTTCGTGGTCTTCTTGGCGCGGTCCTCGTAGGCGCCGGCGCAGCCGACCCAGAAGAGGTACTCGTAGCCCTCGAACGAATCGACGTCCTGGCCGTAGACCGGGATGTTGATGTCCATCTCGTCGATCCAGGCGGTGCGCTGCGAGGCGTTCTGGCCCCACGGGTTGCCCTTGTTCTCGAGATTCTTGAACATGCCCGCCAGCTCGGACGGGAAGTCCGACTCGATCAGGACCTGGTAGCGACGCATGTCGATGAAGTGGTCGACGTGCTCGATGTCCACCGGGCACTGCTCCACGCAGGCACCACAGGTGGTGCAGCTCCAGAGTGCCTCGGCGTCGATGACGGCACCGGTGGTGCCTTCCGACTCGCCGACCAGCTTGCGCTCGGCCTCCAGGCGCGCGGCCTCGGGGACCTTGGCCAGACGTGCTTCGTCGACGTTGCCGTCCTTGTCGATGATGCCGACCTCGTCGCCGCCCATGTCCTTCTTGCCGCCCGCGAACAGGTACGGCGCCTTGGCCTGGCCGTGGTCGCGCAGCGACATCATCATCAGCTTCGGCGACAGCGGCTTGCCGGTGTTCCACGCGGGGCACTGACTCTGGCAACGACCGCACTCGGTGCAGGTGGTGAAGTCGAGCCAGCCCTTCCAGCTGAAGTCCTCGATCTTGCCTGCGCCGAAGGCGTCGACGTCGGGGTCGGCGGTCTCCATGTCGAGGACCTTGCCGTTGCTGACCATCATCTTGGCTGCGCCGAGGGCCACGCCACCGTCGGTCTCACGCTTGAAGAAGATGTTGGGGAATGCGGCGAAGCGGTGCCATGCCACACCCCAGTCGATGTTCAGACCGACCACGGCGAGCCAGATCATGCCGCTCATCAGCTTGACGACGGCCGCTGCGGTGACCCAGTAGACCGACGAGCCCTCGAAGAGCTGGGCGAAGTAGTGGGTGAAGAACGAGGTCCAGATAGGCGGATCCTCGAGGCCCGACGAGATCTTGAAGGTCTTCACGAAGATCATGCCGAGACCCTCGATGAGGACCACGAGCTCGACGAAGTACGCGGCGCCGAAGCGTGATCCCGAGAAGCGCGACAAACGCTGCGGCAGACGCGGGTGGTTCAGCTGGCGCAGGATGATCAGCACCGAGATGCCGATGACGGTGCCGAGGCCGAGAATCTCGTCGGCGAAGATGTAGATGTTCCAGCTGCCGATGATCGGCCAGTGGAAGGCCGGGTCGAAGATCTGACCGTAGGCCTCGAACCAGAAGATCGCGCCCAGTAGGAAGCCGAACATGACCAGCCAGTGTGCCCAGCCGACGGTGCGGAACTTGTTCATGCGCGTGTGCGCGACGAATTCCTTCATCATCGTGCCGAAGCGCTTCAGCGGGTAGGCGAATCGCTGGGATTCCACCTTCTGTCCTTGCGCGATCGATCGCACCATCGTGAACACGCCGCGCAAGAAGAGAGCCCAACACACGAGGCTGATCAGCGCGGCGATGGTTCCGATCGCAACGGTAGTCGTTGTCACTGGAAGTACCGGCCTTTCTTTCCAGGTCGTACCGAGACGTGCCGAGCGCACGGACCGCCGCTCACCCGTCAATCTATATTCCTGGTAACCGTAAAGGTTCGACCCTGCTCAGCGCTGCCAAGGTTTACCTAAGTTGGCAGGTTGAGCGTTGGCCGCGGCTACCTCGTCAGTGATGTTACTCGTGAGTAATAACAGGGTCTAGTCCGCTGTGGGGTCGCCCTCAGTTGTCGAATCCGTGCCGGAACGGCAAAAGCGTGCCAACCGTACTGTCGATTGAACGGTTTAACGAGATCTGCGTCACCGCGAAGTTACTGTCCGGTACGAGTTCGGCGACGGAGCGTGCGACATCGGCGCAGGGGAAGTCGTGCTCGCGGAAGTAGACCAGCCTTCTGAGTAGAAGAGAGTTCCTGTGAGCCTGTCCATCGCCCTTCCCGTCAATCGCCCTCCCGTCAATCGCCCTCCCGTCAATCGCCCTGCACGATCGACTCGGCTCCTTGCCGGCGTCACCGCGATGGCGGCGTCGGCGGCCCTCGTCGTCGGCGCCGCTCCCGCGCATGCCGCGGGCGCCGCAGGCCCGCCCCCGCTGACCTGCGCGGCCGGCGAGGTGGTGGTGCCGAGCACCACCGTCGACAGCGTGGAGTGTCGCGATGCATCGCCCGCCATCTTGGCCAAGATCGGCGACGCGCTGATCCCGTTGATCCTTCCCGACGCGGGGATCAACCTGTCGGCGCTCAACTCGGCCACCGCCATCAGCCTGTCTCCGTGGTTCGGCGACATGTTCCCCGGATCGGCGACGATCGCCGGCACGGGGCTGGCCTCGGCCACTGCCGTCGGCGGGACGGCCAACGCGACCGCCGATGCGTTCCTGTCCGGGGCGATCTCGGTAGGAAGCCTGGGGGCGACCGCGGACTCGTACGGTTTGGGCGGCCTCGGCCTCTCCATCGGTGCCGGTCTGGCTCAGACCTCGGCACGCGCGCTGCCCGGTGGCATCGCGGTGGCGCTCGGCATGGGCGAGAACGCCTCCGCGACGGCGCTGGGTGGGGTCGCCGTCGCGACCGGCTTCCTGAAAGCATCGATCAACGGCCCCGACCCGGATAAGAGCTCGGTGGTCTGCACCGCCCTCTACGGCACCGCCGAGGTCACGGATGGCGAGACCGGCAAGCACTACGCGTCGTGCACCAGCGTCGCGTTCATCTTCCAGAAGTCGCAGCAGGGCGATGGGCCGGTGGTCTACGCGATCAAGAATCCGTTCTCGTTGGCCTTCGGCAGTCCGCTGGCACCGCTCAACGAACTCCTTGACACGGTCTCGGCGCTCGGCATAGAGGCGCCCTTCCCGACCGCTGTCACCGACATTCTGACCGGGAAGGTGATCCCGATGTTCACCTCGGACCTGATCCGCGTGACGATGACCGACGACGGACCGAAGTTCGGAACCGATCTCTTCGGCAAGAAGTCGACCACCCCTGCGCCGGACGCCGATCAGCCTCCCGCTGGCCAGCAGGTGGCCGACGTGCAGCGCGCTGCGGTGCCGGCGGCGAGCGAGCCCGCGGCGAGTGAGGTCGTGACGCCTGTGGTCGAGGACGATGCGCCGATCGAGGAGGCCCCCGTGACCTCCGCACCGGCCGCCCTCGACGACACGACCGCCGCGGACGTGATTCCGGCGGCCCCGACAGATTCGGCCCCGACGGATTCCGTTGAGGCGCCCGAGGTCGACGATTCGCAGGCCGCTTCCGAAGGCGATGGTGATGCGGTGGAACCCGTCGATGCTGCCCCCGCCGTCGTCGACGAGGTCCCGGCCGGCTGATCGATTTCCCCAATCGGACTGTGACGGCAGTCTCTTGGCTCTACGGTTGGTGTCACTGGGACACAAGGAGTGGGGAGAGCAAGAAGATGATGATTCTGAACCGCATTCGACGCAACTTGACCGAGTACTTCGCCGCCGGTGCGACTGTCGCACTGATCACCAGTGGGATGGCCTGATCAGCGCAATCCGCGAACACATTGATCGATCAGTGAGGCCCGCTCCATCGGTTTGGGGCGGGCCTCACTGACACTAGTCCTGCGCAGGTTCCAGGGCTTCGAGCTCGGCCAGCGCGCTCTCGAGGTGGACCAGGATCTTCTGCAGGCTCGGCAGCTGCGCGCGAGCGCCGATGATGCCGAAGCCCGCCTTGCCCGCGACGGTCGTGACCGTGATGTTCATCGCCAGCCCCTCCATCGGAATCGAGACCGGGTAGCAGCCGTCGAGCTTGGCGCCGTTCCAGTAGAGCGGCTCCTCGGGGCCGGGGACGTTCGAGATCATCAGGTTGAAGCCGCGCGGCGTGTACTCGACGAACCCGGGGACCGTGGCGAACGCCAGCGGCCAGGTGGTGGCCGCGCCCAGCGCCAACGCCTGCAGCGGCTTGAGCCCGCGGACCGCCTTCTTGGCGCTCTTGCTCGATGCCTTGATCGCCGCCACCCGGTCGGCGGGCGAATCGAGGTCGGTGGCGAGGCGGACCGAGATGGCGGTGATCGCATTGCCGTCGGCGTCGCCCTCCGTGTGCAGCGACACCGGCATCACCGCCACCAGCGACTCGGCCGGGAGGTCGTCGTGCTCGTCGAGGTAGGCGCGGAGCGCGCCCGAGCACATCGCGAGGATGACGTCGTTGACCGTCATCTGCTGCGCCTGGGCGACGTCGCGGAGACGTTCGATGGGCCAGTCCTGGGCCGCGAAGCGGCGGGCCGAGCCGATCGACTGGTTCAGCATCGTGGTGGGCGCCATCTGCATCGGCGCCACATAATCCTTGTCCGTCAGCCCGGCCGCCGCGATTCGGGCTGCGGCCGGCCCCAGGCCGGCCACCTGGCCCGCGGCGTCGACGACCGCGCCCGCGGCGCCGGTGAACGTGCCGAGGAGGCTCTTGGAAGGCTTCTTGCTCCTCTTGCGCGACGGCCGTCGTACCCACATGGCGGTTCCCGAGCGGTCGTCCGGGTCGGTGGAGAGCGCTCGCTGCAGCAGGCGCAAAGCGGAGACGCCGTCGACCACCGAATGGTGGATCTTGCTGTACAGGCCCACGCGCCCGCCGGCGATGCCCTCGATGATGTGGACCTCCCACATCGGGCGACGGCGGTCCAGGAGAGCTCCGTGGTTCAGCGAGACGTAGCGAAGCAGCTGGAGCGGGCCGCCCGGGCGCGGCAGGATGGTGCGCCGGATGTGGTAGTCGAAGTCGATGTCCTCGTCCTCGGTCCACGCCATGTAGCCCGCCATCTGAGCCGGGGTGGCCGGGCGCCTGCGGAACATGGGCGCGATGTCGGTGGCGGCGTAGAAGCGCTCACAGATCTCATCGGCCAGTTCTTCGGTGGTCTGGCCGTCGCGTGGGATGAACAACTGCAGTCCGCCGACGTGCATCGGCTGATCGCGCGTCTCGGCGATCAGGAACATAGATTCGGTGACCGGCATGTACTTCACGTACGCCCCTTTGATCGGGCGAGGCAGGTAGATCTCGCTTCCCGAGAATTATGGCATGTCGGTCGAACCGCCCTGCCGGTGCACGACGCTTCGGCGTATCGCCGATGTGAACCAGGGCACCCGGCATGACGTCGGCCACGGGATGACCGTGCACGTGGGAACTGTCGTCTACGTTGAGTCGGTGACTCGCCGCCGGATTCCCCCTCGTCGTCTGCGCCTGGCCGTGCTGACCTTGGTGATCGTGATGGAGGCGATCGTGGTGGTCACCTCCAGCGCGCTGGCGGTGGCGGCTCGGGGACGCGTGGTGGATGCGTCGGCCATCCCGGACGACGCCCCGCGCACGATGATCGTGCTGGGCGCCAGAGTCTCCGACGACGAGCCCGGCGATTACCTGCGCGCACGCCTCGACGTCGCGGTCGAGGCCTACCGTGCCGGTCACGCCCAGACGCTTCTGGTCTCCGGCAACGACGCCGACGACGCGGGTAACGAGGTCCGGGTGATGCGTGCGTATCTGGAGGCGCACGGAGTGCCGTCGGGAGCGATCATCGAGGATCCGCTGGGCCTCAACACCAACGCCACCTGTCGTCGAGCCGTCGCCGAGTTCGACGTCGCATCCGCCACCATCGTGACGCAGGACTTCCACATCGCCCGGGCGGTGGCGCTGTGCCGGGCGTGGGGGATCGACGTGGTCGGGGTGATCTCACCGTGCGACCGATGCTCGCTGCTGAGTCTGGTGCGCAACCAGTTTCGCGAGGCGCTGCTGTCACGGCCGCGCGCAGTGCTCGACATGCTGCGGACCGGTCGCTCGCGCACCGGGTAAAGGCACTGCTCACGTACCGAAAACCGGGCGTCATTCGGATGGCTTACCGGGTGGTCGGCCGCACGTAGCGTTGGCCGCATGCCTGAGTTTCCGCGCGCCGCCGCGAGCCCGCCCCGCGGGTCGTCGGGGCCGGTCCGCGTGCGGATCGCGGGCATCGCCGCAGCGAGCGCGACCGACGGTCGCGGTCCCGAACTGCGGGCGTTGCGTGACGCCGACATCGAACCCCTCGGACTGACCGCGGTGATCAGCGTCGGCGCGGCACTCGGCTCGGCGGAGTCGGCGGCAGGGGTCTGCGTCCGCCTCGGGCTCGGCGGGGTGCCGCATGTCCATGCGCTCGACGTGATCGACGACGGCTGCGGGGTGCCGTCGTCGATCGCGGTCGGGGCGTCGATCCTGATGCAGCGATCCGGGGCAGTGCTGCTGTCGGTGGGAGGGGCGGCGCTGGTGATGGTCGGCGTGCCCGGACGGGTGGTCGCCGTCGACGCCGTCACCGTCGTCACCGGGCGGCGGACCGCCGACGTCTCACTCAAGCGCGCCGGTCCGCTGACCGCGGTGGACCAGGTGCTGGCTTCCGTGGGCGGCGATGTGCCGATCGTCGCGGCGGTTTCCGGGGGCATTCGACCACCCGCCGATCGACGGGTGGTCGGAGTGGTGCCGACGTCGGGCGGTTCCGCGCCGATCGAAGGATTGTGTCGAGCGCGGGCCGCGGGTTACACGGAGGTGGCGTTGGTGACCGCCGACGAGCACGGTCACGCGGCCGTCGTGGTGTGCGACCTCGGGCGTCGCCCGGACTCTCAGCGCCAGTAGCCGTTGGCCGCGGCCACCGTCTGGAAGTTGACTGCCACCACCTGCGAGCCGGCGATCAACGAGTCGGCGTCCTCGGCGTAGTCGGGGCGCAGCCGGTGCAGGATCTCGCCGTCGGGCTGGGTGTACTTGACGCCGCGCCTGCTGAGTGTGATCGCGAGTTCGAAACCTTCCTGCGGCGTCTCGGTGATGAGGCTGGTGAGCCAGGTGTCGGTCATGATCTCCCTTTCAGTTCAATCCACTCCCGGAAAATTTGCACCGGGCATGCAGATTTTAGCCGGAGAGTCGGACAAACGTCAGATCATCGGCAGTCAGATCATCGGCTTCAGCGGCAGCCGCGGACGACCGGTCAGGTACAGCGATCCCGGCAGGCGTCGCAGCACTTCGACGATCGCGAGCGAGATCGTCACGGTCAGCAGGTAGACGGTGAGCGTCGCGAGCGGCTGCGGCAGGGCGGCCACCAGCCACTTCTGGCCGTCGTCGGTCTTCGGGTACAGCAGGAAGAACAGCACCATCACGTGGACCAGGAACACCGGGAACGAGCGGTTGGACGCGTACGACACCACTTTCGCCATGATCGGCATGTGTGCGCGGTGATGGGTGGTCCAGTGCAGCGCGAGCGCGTACAGCGCCACCACCGCGACGACGATGAACGGAAGCAGGGTCAACTCGAAGGGGCTGCCCGGATCGTGGATCGGAGCGCCGTTGAAGATCACCCGGTGCGCGTACGCGCCGATCGCCAGCATGCCTGTGGCCAGGAACAGCCAGCCGATCAGTTCGCCGCGGCCGCGGAGCATCTCGGCCACGCGATCGCGGTGGGCGGCGGCCAGCGCACCGATCACAATGAGCAGCTGGTACGGGACGACCGTGGCGTACAGGTGACCCCACATCTCGGCGGCGAAGCCCGCGGGCGGTGTCCAGTAGCTGATCAGGCTCAGCACGGTCACCTGGACCGCGACGCTCACCGCGAGCACCTTGCCGTGGTGGCCGCGGGTGCTCATGATCAGCTTCCGCAGCAGCGGGAACAGCAGGTACGCCTGCAGCATCACCAGCAGGAAGTAGAGGTGATATGCGGCGGTGCCCCACATGAGCTGCTCGCCGAGCTCGTCGAGGCTGGTCGGGACCTCGCCCAGCCGGGCGTTCACCCACATCACGGTGATCACCCAGTACAGGGCCGACCACACCAGATACGGCACGATCACCAGCTTCATCCGGCGACGCCAGAACGACGTCGCGCGGAAGTCCGGACGATCGAGGTACTGGTACATCAGCACGAAGCCGGTGAGCGCGAAGAAGATGTTGCGGGTGCCGTGCAGCAGCAGGGCCGTCGCATTGACGCCCATGTTCTCGAACTCGGCGGTGGTCGAGGTCATCACGTGCATGAAGATGACCAGCGCGAAGGTCGTCGTCCGGATGAGGTCGACGTGATGGAGGTACGGGCGCTTGGGCGACGCGACCTCGGTCGACGCCGACGGGGGCGTGGTACCGGTGATCGACGGCCTGGAGCCGGCGGAGCCTGCGGCTACCTCGGGGGCGACAGTGAGGGACGACATCAAACCTCATACGACTAGCGGACGCGGAACGGTTCCCGTGCGTCGACGGAGACCGCGGCCCGTCGCGAGGCTCCGAAGCGGGGCCGTCGCGACGCGGCACTAGTCGGCGACGCTAACAGGCAACGCTGTGTGTCAGCTGTGCATCAGGGGTCCGACAGCTGCGGACGGTCACCACCAGCCGGTGGCTTTGCCCAGGTCAGGGTCCATGAACGGCACCAGGCTGCGCATGAAGGCGGTCGAGACGTGATGGTAGTCATGCCACACCAGGATGTTGCCGACCACGGCGGGGCAGTAGTCCGGCGTGCAGAAGGCGTCGCTGTAGTCGAGGAACGTCATGTTCGGGAAGTCCTCGATCAGCTCGTCGGCCGGGTTCTCCGGCGAGAGCGCCCGCGCGCGCGGCGTGCCGCACTCGGTGGGCAGCTTGCCGTCGGCGATGCAGTCCGGCGGCTGCTGACGGGTCCGCGGCCACGGGGTGTCGCGAACGGCGATCACCCGCTGGCCGTTGTCGCGGAACTCCTTGAAGATGTCGATGTAGCCCTTGGGAACCAGGTCGCCCTTGGTGCCGCGTTCCGCGGGGCGGGTGGCGGTGGTGAACACGAAGTCCGGCTTGTCGACGGCGATCTTGTCCATCACCGCGCGAGTCCAGTCGTTGCACTCGGTCAGCGTGCGGCCGTCGATCTTCACCTCGGCCTCGGTCGAGAGTGCGCAACCGGCCTTCATGTACGTGGTGACGCGGAAGCCGCGCTGTTTGCCCAGCTTGTCGAGCGCCGTCATCCAGTGCTCGGAGTGTGAGCCGCCGACCAGCGCGATGGTCCGCTTGGCGTTCACGTCGCCGTACGAGCCGACCTTGATGGATGGATCACCGAAGTTCGAGAAGTGCGGCAGATGGCTGATCGGCCAGTCCTCGGCGGCGGCCTCCGGCGACGGTGCCACCGGCACTGCGGGAACCGGCGCTCCCAGCAGATTGGCCGCGGCGCCCGGGTACTCGCGCGGGTCGAGGTTGGTGGTGTCGACGATCATCTGGTTCTGGCGGTACTGCCAGTAGCCTGCGCTGGTGAGGGCGAAGATCGAGGCGGCGATCAGAATCGCCGACAGGATGCGACGGTACTGCTGGGTGAAGCCGGTGCCGCGGCCCGCGCGGAGCGGGGCCTCGATGAACTTGGTCATCAGCCACGCGGCGATCACCGAGATCACCAGAATCACGGTGCCCTCGAGGAAGCTGACGTCGTCGACGGCGCGCCAGTTCATGTAGAAGATCAGCAGCGGCCAGTGGACCAGGTACAGCGAGTAGGCGATGGAACCGAGCCACACGATCCACGGGTGCGCCAGCACGCGGCCGCCGGGACTGAGGTCGTTGCCGGGGACCGGGCGCGGCGCGGTGGCCGACGAGCCGATCCAGATCAGCAGCAGCGCCGAGCCGGCCGGGACCAGCGCCAGCATGGCCGGGTACTGCTCCACGCCCTCGATCCAGATGCCAGACGACGCGATCATCGCGACGGCGAAGATCGTCACCAGGGTGCGGATCCAGTTGGCCAGGCGAAGCTTGGGCATCCAGATGGCGAGCAGGCCGCCGGCCATCGGCTCCCAGATGCGGGCGATCGTGTCGTAGTAGTTGAACGGCTGGTTGATGCCGTGGCGGTAGTTGGCCCAGGCGAACGAGACCAGCGTGACCACCAGCAGCGCGCCACCGACGATCGCGCGGATGACGTTGTAGCGGGTCAGGAACTCGTAGTGCTTGCCGCCCCACTTCAGGAGACCGCCCAGCGCCAGCGCGGTGAGGAGGGTGAGAACGAAGAACTGGCCCTGCATCGACATCGACCACAGGTGCTGCATCGGGCTGATCGCCGAGTTCGCGGCGCCGTAGTCCTGCGACAGGAAGGCCAGGTGGTAATTCTGGTAGTAGAACGCCGAGGCGATGAGTTCCTTGCCGAGCGGACCCCAGCGGGTGCTCGGCATCAGCCACCAGACGCCCACCGCGATCATGGCCAGCAGCAGGAACAGTGCCGGGATCAGGCGGCGCAGCAGTCGGCTCAGGCGCGGCCAGGGATCGATCGCGGCGCGCCACGAGACCTCGGCCGGCTGCGACCGGACCACATGCTTCAGCAGGGATGCGACGAAGAAGTAACCGGAGAGCGTGAGGAACACGTCGACGCCGCCGGACACCCGGCCGAACCAGACGTGAAAGACGGCGACAAGGAAGATCGCAATACCGCGCAGGCCGTCCAGGTCGAGTCGATACCCGGAAGTGTTGCCTGTCGCCGCATCCTCGTTGTGACGGGTCCGAGGCTTGGCCTCGGCTCCGTTTCCAGCAAACTTCACACGCGGGATGCTACTGGTAGGGCCGCTGTCATCGCTATTTGTGCTGGGCGGGGGAGTGTCGTGGTCGGCCGCGCGTCAGCTCACGAAGCGGTCGTCGCGTCGACGATGAAATCGACGAACCCCGCATTTGCGACGGAGGCGGCTCGAAACTCCGAAGTGTGGGTCTGACCGGGGATAAGTGGCAGCAGCCCGCGGCCGGCGACGCTCGGTTTGCGGACTATGAACCGCTCCGACTCGACCTCGGACGCCGGTCGGTCGGCCGTGCCGCGGGGTGCGATGATCTCGGGACTGTGGGCCTGCCCACTGTCGGGTGCCGGGCGGTCGTCCCGTACGCGGATCGCCCGCACGTCGCCGTGACGGGCCGCGGACGTCATGTCGAGCGGTCCGGCGGCGTGGTCGGCAGAGTTCTCCGCGGGGTCGGTGTGCGGCGCGGAGTGATGGATGCGTTGCGTTGCGTCGGACTTCGCCTGATCGGCGAGGGGCGCTCTCGCCGAGGAAGGCGCGCGGTGGTCGCTGCCCGGCATGGTCGCCCAGGAAACCATCAGCGCGATGCATGCGACGGCGACCGCCAGGGTCGACAGGGCGGCGGTGGCGAGTGGGTGCGGGTGCATCATCTTCATTGCTGTCGATTGTGGAACGCGATGCCTGGCGGTCGCCTTAACGAATGGTCGTTGTTCCTTGTGAGTCCGGCGAGTGCGCGCGGCGGCCACGGTATCGCCGCGAATGCCCCACGCGGCACGGGAATTCGAGACAGGATGGGCTCGGGCCGAATGTGACGGCCGCCACTGAGTCGAGAGAGAGCGTGTTCGGGATGAAGACGAAGGCCGCAGTTCTGCACGGCGTCAACGAGGAGTGGAAGGTCGAGGAGGTGGAACTCGGCGATCCCGTCGCCGGTGAAGTTCAGGTGCGCCTCGCCAGTTCGGGCCTCTGTCACTCCGACCATCACCTGCGTACCGGCCAGAGCCCGGCGCCGTTCCCGGTGGTCGGCGGACACGAGGGCGCGGGCACGGTCGTCAAGGTGGGCCCGGGCGTCACCCGGTTCGCCGAGGGCGATCACGTGGTCACCGCGTTCATCCCCGCCTGCGGCGTCTGCGGCCCGTGCTCGCGCGGCGCGCAGAACATCTGCGACGAGGGCGCCGGACTGCTGACCGGACTGTCGATCTCCGACAAGACGCATCGCGTCACCCAGGGCGACGTCGGCCTCACCCAGATGTGCCTGCTCGGCACCTTCTCGCCGTACATCACGGTCAATCAGGCCTCGCTGGTCAAGATCGAGGACGACATCCCGCTGCAGAGTGCCGCGCTGCTCGGCTGCGGCGTCGCGACGGGATGGGGTTCGGTCACGGAGATCGGCGGAGCCAAGGTCGGCGACACGGTGGTCGTGGTCGGCATCGGCGGCGTCGGCATCAACGCGGTCCAGGGTGCCAAGGCCGCCGGCGCGCGACACGTCATCGCGGTCGACCCGGTCAAGTTCAAGCGCGACATGGCCGAGAAGCTCGGCGCCACCCACACCTTCGAATCGATGGAAGCCGCGATTCCCGCGGTCGGTGAGATGACCTGGGGCACCATGGCCGACGCCGTCGTCCTCACCATCGGCGAGATGAAGGGCGAGTACATCGCACCCGCCATGGCGCTCACCGCCAAGGGCGGCACTGCGGTGGTCGTGGGCATGGGCGACTACGCCGCCATGGACGTCAAGCTCAACCTCTTCGAGATGACCCTGCTCCAGAAGCGCCTGCAGGGCGCCATCTTCGGCGGCGCCGGCCCCCGCACCCAGGTCCCCAAGCTCCTCAACGAGTACCGCGCCGGCGCCCTGAACCTGGCCGATCTCGTGACTCAGACCTACCGCCTCGAAGACATCAACAAGGCCTACGACGACATGCTCGAAGGCAACAACATCCGAGGAATGGTGGTCTTCGACGAGTCGGACTGGTAGAGCGTCGCGGCGGCCGTCGCCCAGCAGGGGGTGTTATCGCTGAGGGCGAACACATCGGGCGGAACAAATCAAGACCCTCTTGGGTTGAGTCGGTCAGACTGAACTTTGGAGGTGTCATGTCTGAGAACATTTCCGTCCCCGTCGTTTTCGTTTCCGACCTCGTGGTGCTGCCCGGAATGGTGGTGCCGGTTCCACTGGACGACGCCGGACAGGCCGCGATCGACGCGGCCCGCGCGAGCGACGACGCCGCGACCGACAGCGGCAAGATCCTGATCGCACCCCGCCTCGACGACCGATACCCCACGCACGGCGTGCTCGCGTCGATCGTCCAGGTGGGGCGCATGCAGGGCCGCGACGGCTCGTTCGCCGTTGTGCGCGGCGAGCAGCGCGCCCACATCGGGACCGGCACCACCGGCCCGGGCGCGGCGCTGTGGGTGGAGGTCGACCTGGTCGACGAGCCCGCACCCACCGACACCACGCGTGAGCTGGCCGCCGAGTACCGCAAGGTGGTCCTCGCCATGCTGCAGCGTCGCGAGGCGTGGCAGGTGATCGACGCTGTCAACCGGATCACCGATCCGTCGGCGCTGGCCGACACGTCGGGCTACTCGTCGTGGATCGGCGAGGAACGCAAGCGCCAGCTGCTGGAGACACCCGACGTCGACGAGCGACTGCGACTGCTGATCGGCTGGACCGCCGAGCATCTCGCGGAGACCGAGGTCAGCGACAAGATCGCGTCCGACGTCCGCGAGGGCATGGAGAAGACGCAGAAGGAGTTCCTGCTGCGCCAACAGCTCAACGCGATTCGCAAGGAACTCGGCGAGGACGAACCCGAAGGCGCCGACGACTACCGCGGTCGTGTGGAAGCCGCCGACCTCCCCGACAATGTGCGGGAGGCGGCGCTGCGCGAAGTCGGCAAGCTCGAGCGCGCGTCCGACCAGAGTCCGGAGACCGGATGGATCCGCACCTGGCTCGACACCGTGCTCGACCTCCCGTGGTCGGTGACGACCGACGACTCCACCGACCTCGCCGGAGCCCGCGAGATCCTCGACGCCGACCATCATGGTCTCGACGACGTCAAGGATCGGATCGTCGAGTACCTGGCGGTGCGCGCGCGTCGCGCTGAGCGCGGACTGTCCGTGGTCGGCGGTCGCGGATCCGGTGCGGTGATGGTGCTGGCCGGTCCGCCCGGCGTCGGCAAGACCTCGCTGGGCGAATCCGTCGCCCGCGCGCTCGGCCGCAAGTTCGTGCGCGTGGCCCTCGGCGGCGTCCGCGACGAAGCCGAGATCCGCGGCCACCGTCGCACGTATGTCGGCGCGCTGCCCGGTCGGATCGTCCGCGCCATCGGCGAGGCCGGTTCGATGAACCCGGTGATCCTGCTCGACGAGATCGACAAGGTCGGCTCCGACTACCGAGGCGACCCGTCGGCGGCGTTGCTCGAGGTCCTGGACCCGGCGCAGAACCACACGTTCCGCGACCACTACCTGGATCTGGATCTGGACCTGTCGGACGTCGTCTTCCTGGCCACCGCCAACGTGGTCGAGAACATCCCGTCGGCGCTGCTCGACCGGATGGAACTCGTCACCATCGACGGCTACACCGAAGAGGATAAGGTCGCCATCGCCCGCGACTACCTGGTTCCCCGCCAGCTGGAGCGCGCGGCGCTGACCGACGACGAGGTCAGGATCAGCGACGACGCGTTGCGCGAGATCGCGGCCAACTACACGCGTGAGCCGGGTGTCCGTCAGTTCGAGCGGATGCTGGCCAAGGTCGCGCGGAAGGTCGCGGTCAAGGCGACCGGCGATGCGGCGGACGGTGCACCGATCGTCGTCGACGTGCCGTCGCTGGTGGACTACATCGGTCGGCCGCGGTTCACCCCCGAATCCGCCGAGCGCACCGAGGTGCCCGGCGTGGCGACGGGACTCGCGGTCACCGGGATGGGTGGCGACGTGCTGTTCATCGAGGCCCTCGCGGTGACGGGATCGAGTGAGAAGAGCGAAGGGGCCGCCGGTCCGCAGCTCAAGCTCACCGGTCAGCTGGGTGACGTGATGAAGGAGTCGGCGCAGATCGCGCTGAGCTACGTGCAGGCGCACGCTGCCGACTTCGGCATCGATCCGGCCGCCCTCAACGGGACCGTTCACATCCACTTCCCGGCAGGCGCCGTCCCGAAGGACGGGCCGTCGGCGGGCGTGACGATGGTGACGGCGCTCGTCTCGATGCTGACGGGCCGACGTGTCCGCAGCGATGTCGGGATGACCGGCGAGGTCACGCTGAACGGCAGGGTCCTGCCGATCGGCGGCGTCAAGCAGAAGTTGCTTGCCGCGCAGCGCAACGGGCTCACGACGGTGTTCATCCCGAGCCGCAACGAGGCGGATCTGGACGACGTGCCCGCGGAGGTCCTCGACGCGCTCGAGGTGAAGCCGATGACCGACGTCGCGGAGATCATCGCGCTGGCGTTGGAAGACGCCGTCGCGACCTCGGCCGCCGCCTGACCCGCGGACCATTCGACGCCCGCTCGCACCTGCCGGTGCGGGCGGGCGTTCGTCGTCTGCCGGTCACGACAGTTCTGCCACTCGGGCTCGTTCTGACTCGGGCTGCGACGCAACCTCGGCGATCGTCGACATGTCTACGATTGCCAGGACCATGTGGGAACAGCATCAGACTGAAGAAGCGGACAAAGTGAAGCAACGTGATTGGCTGGTGCCGCTCGGGCTCGTACTGTGCGTCTCGTTGAGCGTGGTGGTGACGTACTTCGGCCTCGACCTCCGTGATCGATTGATCGCATCGTGTGAACCGTTTCCGGGGGCTGACCGCAGTCCCGGAGAAGGCTGGTACGTGACGTTCTTTCTCGCTCCGGTGCTGCTGATCGTCTCCTTTGTTGTGCTCACCCTCGCCTACGGTGTCAGTGCTTTCGCGTGGGGGCGGAAGCGGCCGTGGATTTCTGTTCTCGTCGGTGTCCTAGCGGCCGCGGTCGTCGGCTATCTCTTCATCCTTTGGGCCGACGTGCCCGGGTACACCCCCATCTGTCCGACGGGCCGACCCGAATGGTGGCCTCGTTGGCTCCCCCTGTGAGTCTGCAGGTCACGACAGTTCTGCCCGACGTGAGGCGACGGCCCGGGCGACCTGCGTCATCGACTCCTCGCGCTCGGCGTTGAGGTTCTGCCACGAGTACGGAAGCGGCAGGTAGCCTGCGCCAGCCGCGACGTTTGCCTTGTGCAGGTCGCGGTTCCAGCGGTCTTCGTAGCGGTGAAAGGCGAATCCGTGGATCAGGCGGACAAAGAGTCGTTCCGCCTCGAACTCCGACGCGCCCGCGGCGATCTTCAGCAGCTTCCGCGCGGTGCCGAGACCGCCCGATCCCCGGTTGCGGTCGAGGGCGTCGGTGAGCTCGGGCACGGTGACCACCTCCTTCTGGATCATGCGGTCGAGGAAGTCGAGGCCGTTGTCGAGCATGGAGGCTGCTCCGAGTATCGACAGCGCAGGTCCGGTCACGGGCACCCCGCGCACGGTCATCAGGTCTTCGCCGGGGTAGGTGCGACGCCGAAGGTCGGCGGGGACGCCCGCCAGTTCGAGGGTATTGGTGGTTCGCGGAACCGACGCCGTCACCGCACCGGGGTGCTCGCGGAGCAGGCCGTGCCACCAGGCCGCGGAGGTGCGGTCGATCACGGCGTTCTTCGCCGCCGCGATCGTCCGGATGCGCGCAGCGTCGTGCAGCGGATGCTCCAACGACAGGAAGACGCCCCGCGACTGAGGCACCCACAGCCCGCTGCGTCGCTTCGCCCTGATTCGATCGGCAGTGAACCCGCAGGCCAGTGCCTGTTCCGTGGTGACGATCCCGTCGTGCTCCGCCAGGTGATGCGCAACGGCGATCGCAGGTAGATCGGCTCGGTCCGGTCCGTTCGTGAACATTGCCCCCATGGCAATTAGACGCGGCCGGGGCCGATCTGGTTCCACCGAAGTGTCGTTGGGGAGGCCTTGACCCCGGGGATGCCAGCCAACGCAAAAACTTCGGCGTTCGAAACGGGCTGTATGCCCGTTTCGAACGCCGAAGTTTTTCGCTCGTCCTAGTGCGCGGCCGGGACCGGCTCCGGCTGGGTTTCGGCGTCGTCGGAGGTCAGGCTCTGGGCGTAGGCGACACCCAGGGACAGCAGGACCAGGCCGGCGACGATGAAGGCGATCACGCGGAACACTCCGGCGAGGGCGGCGAGGTCGAAGAGGAAGAGCTTCGCGACCGCTGCGGCGATCACCGCGAGCCCGGTGCCCAGGGCCAACGACCGCGCCGGGCCGGTCAGCGTGCGGGCCCACATCAGGGCCGCGGCGGCCGAACCGAACCAGATCAGCGTGGCCGCCATGTGTCCGGCGCGGAAGCCCGAGGCCGAGCCGTTGGTGGCGACGCCGCCGATGCTGACGCACAGCACGGTGATCAGCCAGAGGTCGATCACTCCGCCGGCCAGCCAGATCAGCTGAGCGTTGGTCGGGGCGTACTCGCCCCACTCGCGGGCCAGCAGGGTGGCCGCGGAGATGCCGAGCAGCGCGCCCACCAGCACCGTTGCCTGTGCGCTCGATGCCGGTCCGTTGGTCATGAAGAGATTGGCGACGGCACCGACTCCGGCCAACGCGAGCAGGCCGAGTCCGCCGAACACGGTGGCGATGATGCGGGTGGCGTCGGCGAGGTCGTCGGCCCAGCGGGTCCCGGCGACCACCACGATCGCGGCGCCCAAGAAGCCGATCGGCAGCACGCTGCCGTTCATCGAGATCGCGAGGGCGATGGTCGCGAACACCGCACCGGCGCTGAGCCACACCACGCGGCAGACGAACGGGATCGATGCACGACCACGCGTTCCGAGGGCCGCGACGACGAACACCAGCGCGCCGAGGGCGACGGTCACGGTGGCGGTCGGACGGGTCAGGACCCATTCGCTGGCCATCACCAGCAGCGGAACGCCCGCACCGACAGCGGCCAAGCCGAGCACCAGGGCGCGAGTGCTGCTGGCCGACAGCACGACAGCCGAGCCGAGCGCCAACGCGAGGTTCACCAGTCCGGCGATCACCAGGAACCAGTCGGATCCGCCGCCGAACGCCGCGAACACGATCAGCGGCAGCGTGGTGGCAACGGTGTTGACCAGGTACAGCGGGGTCCAGTCGCGACCGGTCTGCATCCACAGGGTCGATGCCGCGTAGACCATCATGAAGGCGACCAGCGTCTCGTCGACGCCGCCTGCCACGACGGGTGCGAACACCAGCAGCGGGATCGAGACCATGAGGCCGAGCGTCTGACTGTTCCAGCGGTGGGCCATCCACAGTCCGCCCGCGCCGATGGCGCCGCCCAGGAGCAACGCCGCGATCGGCGGGAGCCAGTGGTAGATCGACGTGGAAGCGATGACGTCGAACAGCGCGGCGGCCACGCCGGTGGCGAGCAGTGCGAGGGCGCCGGAGCGCTTCTCCTCGCGGCGTCCGATCCGGTAACCGAAGCCGATCAGCGCGGCCGCGAATACGGCGCCGCCCGCGACGCGGATCTCCGGGCGCAACAGGCCGGCCTGCGCGGCCAGAACCAGCAGCAAGACGATGCCGATCAGCGTGATGCCGACGCCGACGGCCGCCAGCACGCGGCCGATGAGGCCGCCTTCCGCCGCCTCCGACAACCGCTCGGAGAAGCTCCGCTTCGGAGCGGGCGGCGTCGGGGTCCAGCCCGGTGCCGGGTACGGCGCGAACGGCATCTGCCCCTGCGGGGGACGCGGGCCCTGCGGGGCGGTCGCGTACTGCAGTTGCGGCGTCGGCATCAGGCGCGTGGGTCCGGGCTCCGGGGGGCGGGTCTGGGTGGGTCCGGTCTGTATGGGTCCAGTCTGGGCGGGTCCGGTCTGGGGCACGGGGCCCATCGGCACGACCACCGTCGGCGTCTGACGCGGCGCCTGCGGAGCAACAGGCTGGGGAGCAACAGGCTGGGGAGCCGGCTGCGGTGCAGCCTGCGCTGCCACCGGTGTCACGGGCTGCGGACCGGCCTGCGACGCAGCCGGACGATCCGACTCAGCAGGAGCGGGAGCAACAACCTTCTCCGCAGCAGCCTTCTCGACAACAACCTTCTCGGCAGCCTCCGACTCGACACCGACAGCGAACCGGGCGACGGCGCTCTCGGCCAGTTTCTCGGCCAGGGCTGCGAAGTCGTCGGACACCGTCGACATCCGACCCGCGATGCTCGACAGCTCGTCGCCGAGGCGGGCGGCCGCGACTGCTGGAT
Source organism: Gordonia sp. (in: high G+C Gram-positive bacteria) (assembly GCF_012515855.1). GTDB lineage: Bacteria > Actinomycetota > Actinomycetes > Mycobacteriales > Mycobacteriaceae > Gordonia. Next base: position 3,635 of record NZ_JAAYXO010000084.1, on the reverse strand, counting down.
CTGTGTTCTCGTTCATGCTGTTAAGCCTCGCCGGTGCGGGCTACTCAGACATGCGCAGAATTACGCAGAAAGCATGGGGACTTGCTCGTGCGGAACCCGTGCAGCGGACCTATCCGGATGCCGCCCTATCCGGGCACCGAACTATCCCTCGGCATCCAACCCGTGCTCGATCGCATAGCGCGCCAACTCCACCCGGTTCCCCAGCTGCAGCTTCCGCAGCGCGGCGCCGACGTGGTTCTCGACGGTGCGCGGACTGATCTCGAGGCGCGTGGCGATCTGCCTCGACGACAGCCCCTTCGCGACGTGTCGAAGCACCTCGGTCTCGCGGGTGGTGAGTGTCGGGGTGTCGGGGTCGGGGGAGCGGGCGATGCGCCGATACTCACCCAGCACCAGCCCGGCCAGTCCGGGCGTGAAGACGGCCTGGCCGTCGCCGGTCGCGCGGACCGCGGCCACCAGCTCCGACCGCTGCGCACTCTTCACCAGGTACCCGAGTGCTCCGGCCTTGATGGCCTCGAGGACATCGTCGCGCTCGTCGGACGCCGACAGCACCAGCACCCGCGCGCCGGGATGCGCCTGCAGGACGCCCGCGGTGGCGACGGCGCCGGAGCCGTCGGGCATCTGCATGTCCATCAGCACCACGTCGGGTTTCACGGCCGCGGCGCGGGCCGCGGCGCTGGTGGCGCCGTCGGCGGTGGCGACCACGTCGAAGCCTTCCTCGGCCAGGTCGCGGGCGACGCCTTCGCGCCAGATCGGGTGGTCGTCCACCACCATCACGCGGAGCGGGGCGTCGGTCATGGGTTGGCCTTTCTGGTGTCGACCGGAACGGTCAGTTCCCATTCTGTCCCCGCGCCGGGCGCCGACTCCAGCCGCGCCCGACCGCCGAGGTCTTCCACGCGGCCGATGATCGAGCGGGCGATGCCCATCCGACCTTCGGCGGAGGCCTGCGCCAGTCGGCCGGGTTCGATGCCGACGCCGTCGTCGCGGATGCTGACCACGACCTCGTCGTCGAGGTCCTCCAGGAGCACAAAGGTCCGGGCGTCGGGGCCGGCGTGGCGCTCGACGTTGTCGAGGATGTTGCCGACCGCGGCGAGGATCTCGGCGACGACGGTCGCGTCGAGCAGCACCGGCTCGCCCGGTGCGCTCACCTGGATGCGGTCGTCGGCCAGCAGCCGCAGGGCCGGTCCCAGATCACGGTCGGCGGTGTCGTCGACGACGGGGGTGTCGGAGATGAGGTGCCGCAGCAATCGTTCCTGCTCGGCGGCCAACGCGGCGAGTTCGGCCGTCGGGCCGCCGATCTCCCGTCCACGCCGGGCGATCAACGCCAGGACCTGCAACACTCCGTCGTGCACTTCACGGGCCAGCCGTTCGCGTTCGGCCGACTGTGCGGCCAGCTGGATGGCCGAGGTGAGCCGCGAGTGCATCAGGCGTGCGCGGGAGGCCGCCATGCCGACGGCCATCGACGACGCGATCAGCAGGATGGCGGTGGCGTTGCGGCCGAAGTTCGTGACGATCTCGCCCTTGACGTAATAGTTCGTCAAGCTCAGGGCGACGGCGCCCACCAGTCCCCACCATGCACCGCCGAGCAGCGCGGCCGAGAGGGCGGCGTTGGTCATCCAGAGGGTGGTGGGCCAGGTCTGGTTGTTGGTGATCCACTCGCTGGAGGCGACGAACTCCGTCGACAGCATCATCGCGCCCGAGACCACCACCTCGGTCGCGACGAACCACCAGCGTCGGCCGAAACCCGACAGGTAGCCGGTGGTCCACCAGATGTTCGCGACCACCAGCACGGCGAACAGGATCCACGCGGCCGCCGGATGGTCCAGGTCGCCGTTGACCGCCACCATGAAGCCGAGCGCGTACAGGAAGCTGACCAGGCGGAAGATCTGCGCGGCGCGCCACAGCGGGCCGACGGGATCGTCGTCGTCCAGGCCGCGCCACAGTGCCGCGGGATCGGCGGGCAGTGCGGCGGTGCGTGGTGGTCGGCTCACGGGCGGCTCCTCATTGCTTCGCGACGGCGTTGGCGAGCACATCGGCCGCCAACGGCAGCGACTCCGGCAGTGCGATCGCCGAGCGGACGCGGTGGGCGTGGGCCCCGCCGACGAACACCTTCGGCACCCCGTGCTCGCGCAATGCTGCCGCCGTCTGTTCGGCGAAGGGGACGTCGTCGGCCATCGTGACCGTCAGCACCACGGTCTGCGGCGCCCACTCGGTGGCGAAGCTCTGCCAACTGGTCAGCGGCACGTCGGCGCCCGCGTAGAGCACCTCGAGCCCTCGTCGCCGTAGACATATCGAGAAGGCTAGCGCGGAGATCTCATGTCGGGCGTGAGGCGGCAGTCCCACCACCACCCGGCTGCCGCTGGCGCTCAGGCCGTCGAACAGTGCGCCGAGCTTGCGCATCACCGCCGCCGCGACGAAATGTTCGGCCACCTCGCTCAGCCGCCCGTGCTCCCACGCCGTCCCGACGTCGACGAGATTGGGCAGCAGCCACCGTTCGATGGCCTCCTCGGGATCGACGGCGTCGAAGACGGCGTCGAGCAATGCCTGCAGTTGCGGGCCGTCGTAGTAGAGGCCCGCGTGCACCAGTGCGCTGTGATCGTCGAGCAGCGAGGGCGCAGCGCCCGGGAGCGGCGTCGACGGCGGTCGGACGGTGTCCCTGGCGATGGTTGCGGCGCGGCTGGGGGCGATGCCCGACTGCACCAGCGCGCGCATGTGGCGCAGACGTTCCACGTCGGCCTGCGCGTAGTGCCGATAGCCCGACTGCGTAGCTCGGGTGGGTGTCACCACCTCGTAGCGCTGCTCCCAGGCACGGAGCGTGGTGGCGGAGATTCCCACCAGGCGAGCCACGTCGCCGATCCGCAGCCCCTCGCTCATTGCGCCCTCGCCTCTCAGTTCAGTGGTTCCGGTTGATCATGCCAAATCATAACCTTCGACAAAATAGCCCCTCTGTGTAATGTTGAGAGGGAAGTTCGCTGTCCAAGTCGGATCGACGAAGGAGAAGCGATGGCGCGCCTGGCAGACACCGCACTCGACCGATCAGTGGTCGGCGGGTACTCCCGACTCGGATTCGCGCTGCGTGCGCGGGGTTGGGACTCCGACGACCCGGCTGCGGGATCTCTGGTCGACCGCACCGTCGCGGTCACCGGCGGCACCTCGGGCATCGGTGCCGCCATCGCCGGTCGGGTCGCGGCCCTGGGCGGGCACCCGATCCTGATCGGACGCAATCGGGACCGCGCCGACGCCGTCCGCGCGGACATCATTCGCACGCATCCCAGCGCCACGGTGGGCGTCGAGCTGGGCGACGTCTCCGACCTCGATCAGGTGCGGGAGCTGGCGACGCGGCTCGCCGCTGTCGGAGTCGACGTCCTGGTCCACAATGCGGGTGTCATGCCGCCGAACCGGACCGAGTCGGCGCAGGGACACGAACTCTCGCTGGCCACGCACGTGCTGGGGCCGATTCTGCTCACCGGACTGCTGGAGCCCACGCTGGCCGCGAGTGCGGACGCGCGGGTCATCTTCATGTCGTCCGGCGGGATGTACACGTCAGGTCTGCCGGTCGACGACCTCGAGTACCGTGCCGACCCCGACTATCGGGGCGCCCGCGCCTACGCCCGCAGCAAGCGCGTGCAGACCGCACT
>NZ_JAAYXO010000083.1 GCF_012515855.1 Gordonia sp. (in: high G+C Gram-positive bacteria) | reverse complement strand
AGGTAGGCGTCCATCACCTCCCGGTACCGCTCCACCGAGAAGATCAGGGTGACGTTGACGCTGATGCCCTCGGCGATCACCCGGGTGATGGCGGGCAGCCCCGCCTTGGTGGCAGGAATCTTGATGAAGAGGTTCGGCCGATCGACCAGGTTCCAGAGTTCGACGGCCTGGGCGACGGTCTCGTCGGTCTTGTTGGCCAGACGCGGGTCGACCTCGATCGATACGCGACCGTCGTGTCCGTCGCTGTCGGCGAAGACCGGGGCCAGCACGTCGCACGCCGCGCGGACGTCGTCGGTGGTGATCGCGGTGATCGCCGCGTCGACGTCGGCGCCCGAGGCGGCGAGCGCATTGATCTGCTCGGCGTAGCTCTCGGACTTGGAGATCGAGTTCTGGAAGATCGCCGGGTTGGTGGTGACTCCGACGATCGAGTGGGTGTCGATCTCGTCCTGCAGCGCACCCGAATTGATCAGGTCGCGAGAGAGGTCGTCGAGCCACACCGAGACCCCGGCGGCCGACAGCTCTGCGAGATTCTTGTTCTGCGACATGTGTCTATTCCTCCTGAATGGGGTCAGCGGCCGAGTGCGCGGTGGGCGGCGGCGGCGACGGCGTCGGCGGTGATGCCGAACTCCTCGTAGAGCTTCTTGTACGGCGCGGAGGCTCCGAAGTGCTCCAGCGAGACGATCTCGCCACCGGCGACCACGGCATGCCACGGCATCGCGATACCGGCCTCGACGGCTACCCGCGGGGTGCCGGTCGGCAGCACCGACTCGCGGTAGTCGGCATCCTGCTCTGCGAACCACTCGAGCGACGGCATGGAGACCACGCGAGCCTTGATGCCCTCGGCCGAGAGCGACGCCGCCGCCTCGACGGCCAGCGCGACCTCGGAGCCGGTGCCGATCAGCACCACGTCGGCGGCGCCGTCGGTATCGGAGAGGACGTAGCCGCCGCGCGACACGCCCTCGTACGAGGTGCCCGCGAGGACCGGCACGTTCTGGCGGGTGAGGGCCAGCCCGACCGGACGGTTGCGGCGGGTCAGCAGGTGACGCCAGGCGTGGGCGGTCTCGTTGGCGTCCGCGGGCCGGACCACGTCGAGATTCGGAATGGCGCGCAGGGCGGCCAGGTGCTCCACCGGCTGATGGGTGGGACCGTCTTCGCCCAGACCGATCGAATCATGGGTCCAGACGTAGATCGGATCGATCTCCATCAGTGCGGCCAGGCGCACGGCCGGCCGCATGTAGTCGGCGAACTGCAGGAATGTGCCGCCGTAGGCGCGGGTGGGACCGTGCAGCACGATGCCGGAGAGGATTGAGCCCATGGCATGCTCGCGGATGCCGAAGTGCAGGGTGCGGCCGTACGGTTCGGCGGTCCAGGTGTCGGTGCTGATGGACGTCGGCCCGAACGAGGTGGCGCCGTCCATGGTGGTGTTGTTGGAGCCGGCGAGGTCCGCCGAGCCGCCCCACAGTTCGGGGAGGATCGGGGCCAGGGCCGACAGCACCTTGCCCGACGCCGAGCGTGTCGCCACGTCCTTGTCACCGGCTTCCCACGAGGGGAGCACGTCGGTCCAGCCTTCCGGCAGCGCGTGCGCTTGCAGGCGGTCGAAGAGCTCCTTGCGCTGCGGGTTGTCGGCCGCCCAGGTGGCGAAGCCCTGCTGCCACTCGGCGCGGTCTGCCGCGGCACGCTCGACGAGCAGACGAGTGTGGGTGATGACGGCGTCGGCGACGTCGAAGTTCTTGCTCGGGTCGAATCCGAGGAGTTCCTTGGTGGCGGCGACCTCGTCGGCGCCGAGCGCGGAGCCGTGCGACGCGCCGGTGTTCATCTTGGTCGGCGCCGGCCAGGCGATGATCGTGCGCAGGCGGATGATCGACGGCTTGTCGGTGACGGCCTTGGCGGCCTCGACGGCCTGCTCGATCGCGGCGATGTCCTCGCCGCCTTCGACGGTTTGCACGTGCCATCCGTACGCCTCGTAGCGCTTGGCCACGTCTTCGGTGAGGGCGATCTGGGTGTCGTCCTCGATCGAGATGCGGTTGTCGTCGTAGAACACGATCAAGTTGCCGAGCTGCTGGGTGCCCGCGAGCGAGCTGGCCTCGGAGGTGACGCCCTCCTCGATGTCGCCGTCGGACGCGATCACGTAGATGTGATGGTCGAACGGGCTCTCGCCTGCCGCGGCATCCGGGTCGAACAGACCGCGCTCGCGGCGAGCGGCCATGGCCATGCCGACGGCCGAGGCGAGGCCCTGGCCCAGCGGACCGGTCGTGATCTCGACGCCCTTGGTGTGGCGGAACTCCGGGTGCCCCGGGGTCAGCGAGCCCCAGGTGCGAAGTGCCTCCAGGTCGCCGAGTTCGAGGCCGAAGCCGCCGAGGTAGAGCTGGATGTACTGGGTGAGGCTTGAGTGCCCGCAGGAGAGGACGAACCGGTCGCGTCCGACCCACTGGTCATCGGTGGGGTCGTGGCGCATCACGCGCTGGTACAGCGTGTAGGCGAGGGGAGCCAGGCTCATCGCGGTGCCCGGGTGGCCGCTGCCGCAGTGCTGGACGGCGTCGGCGGCCAGGATGCGGGCCGTGTCCACCGCCTTGGTGTCGAGTTCGGTCCAGTCAGCGGGGTAAGCCTGCTTGGTCAGCGCACGGATCTCGTCGGTAATGGCCACGGTGATGGAGTCTCCTGATGACTTGTACATGGTGCTCGAACGCATTAGCTGTTCCAGCCTAGCCGCCCGGGGAGGGTGCGTGCGCGCCCGGAGCGGGAACTTTCCAGATGTGATGCACGCAATCGCCGACGAGGCGAGATGTGACCTGGGCGCTACCGATTCTGTGAAGGCGCACTCCGCGGTCTACCATCGTTCGTAGTAGCCCGAAATGTAGAAGTCCACCCGTGTGCCTTTGGCGTTCGGGTCTCCGGGTCAGCGAACACCGGGCCGGGTCGGGCCGAATGTGAGGAGCATCTGTGAGTATTGGGGAAAGCGCGGATACCGACGCCTCCTCGACCGCGATGGCTACCGAGAATCAGGTGGAGTCCCCGGGCGTCGGTACGCGCGTGTGGAACACCCTTCTCGCGTACATCGCGCTGACCAAACCGCGTGTGATCGAGCTCCTGTTGGTCTCGACGATCCCGGTGATGCTGCAGGCGGATCGCGGACACGTCGACATCGCTCTGATCGCGATCACGGTCATCGGTGGCTGGTTGGGAGCGGCGAGCGCCAACAGTCTCAACATGGTGGCCGATGCCGACATCGACCAGAAGATGAAGCGCACCCAGAAGCGACCGCTGGCGCGCCACGCGGTCCCGGTGCGTCACGCGTTGGTGTTCGGCATCGTCCTGGCGTTCGCGTCGTTCGCAGTCCTCTACTACGGGACCGGGCAGAAGTGGCTCCCGCCGATCCTGGTCTGGTTGACGATCGCCTTCTACGCCGGCGTCTACACGCTGATCCTGAAGCGTCGCACCTGGCAGAACGTCATCTGGGGCGGTGCCGCAGGCTGCACCCCGGCGTTGGTCGGGTGGGCGGCGGTGCACGGCACCCTGAGCTGGCAGCCGTTCGTGATGTTCCTGGTGGTGTTCTTCTGGACGCCGCCGCACACCTGGGCTATCGCCATGCGGTACCGCGAGGACTACCGAGCCGCCGGTGTGCCGATGTTCCCGGTGATCGCCAGTGACGAGCGCGTCACCACCCACATGCTGGTGTACACCTGGCTCACCGTGCTGACGTCGTTCGCGCTGATTCCGGTGACGAGCTGGATCTACCTCGTCGTCGCGGTGCTCTCGGGCGTCTGGTTCATCTACATGATCACCAAGTCGTACCTCGGTGTCCGACGCGGCGTGGAAGTGAACGCGCTCAAGCTCTTCCTGACGTCCAACGAATACCTCGCGCTGCTGTTCTGCGGCCTCGCGGTCGATGCGGTCATCAACATGCCGACGATCGCCAGTTACTTCTCCTAGTCCCGGTCCGGCTCAGTCCGGAACCACGTCCAGGACGGTCGTGCCGACCGTGCCTCTGCTCTCGAGCGCGCGGTGGGCGGCCTCCGCTGCGGTGAACGGGAACGACTGACCGACTTCCACGGTGAGCGTGCCGTCGCGCACGGCGCCGAAGAACTCCTCGGCCCGCCAGGCGAATTCGCTCGGGTCGGCGATGAAATGCGCCAGCGAGGGGCGGGTGACCGACAGCGAGCCCGCGGCGTTGAGTCGTTGCAGGTCGAAGGGCGGCACCGGGCCGCTCGCCGCACCGAAGAGGACGATGGTGCCCCGGACCGCAGTCGACGCCAGGGACTGCTCGAACGTGGTCGCGCCGACGCCGTCGTAGACGACAGGCACGCCCGCGCCGCCGGTCGCTTCGCGGACCCGGGCCGGCACGTCGTCGGTGTAGCGGAGCACTTCGGCGGCGCCCGCGGCTCGGGAGAGGGCCTCCTTCGCGTCCGACGAGACCGTCGTGATCACCCGGATACCGCGTGCCGTGGCCCACTCGGTGAGAATGAGGCCGACCCCGCCCGCGCCCGCGTGGACGAGGATCGTGTCGCCTGCGGTGGGCTTGGCGCTGTCGTGGAGCAAGTAGTGGGCGGTGAGGCCGCGCAGCAGCGCCGAACCGGCGACGGCGTAGTCGACGTCGTCGGGGATCGGCAGGGCCCGGTCTGCTCGCACGCGGACCAACTCCGCATAGCTGCCGCCGGCGTCGCACCAGGCCACGCGGTCGCCGACAGCCAGATTCTGGACGCCGTCACCGACTGCGACGATCTCGCCGGAGCCTTCGTCTCCGGGGACATAGGGCGGCGTCGACGGGTACAGGCCCGCTCGGCGATAGGTGTCGATGAAGTTGACCCCCGCGGCGCGGGCGGCCACGAGGACCTCGCCGGGACGCGGCTCGGGGTCGGGGAGTTCCACCGGACTCAGGACTTCGGGGCCGCCGTGGGCCGACACTTGGATCGCGCGCATGGGCCCATTCTGGCACGCCGGTATAGTCGTCAATCATGAGCGAAGACACCGCCGTCTCCACGGCCACTGAATCCGATTCTGCCGTCGTCGCACCGGGCGAGGTCGTCTCGTCGATCCGCAAGTTCGTCGCCGCGGAGGGTGGTTCGGCCAAGGTCGTCATCCAGCCGGCGGGCGCTGCGGGCGTACGACTGACGCTGGTGGGCGCCAACGGCATCATGGGCGACCGCGTGGTCGACAGCGTGGCGACCGCGCAGGCCGTCGTCGATGCCGTTGAGGGCCTCGAGACCGCCGACTGGGATCGGGACCTGACCTCCGCTGCTGACGTCAGTCCGTCGCACTGGCGGCAGATGGCCGGGTGGGTGGCCGGCCAGAAGCGATTCCCCCGGGCGCGCAACCGCAAGATCGTCGACTGACGATCCCTCGACAGCACACGAACACGTCAGCCCGGAGCAATGCTCCGGGCTGACGTGTTTGTTGTCCAGACGCTCAGGCGTGGCTGCGCTGCGTGGCGAGAACGAGTTGGGTGGCGCCGATCATCAGGATCGCGGCGCCGAACATGTGGAGGATCACCAGGCCGCCGGGGACGTGCAGGACGTACTGCAGGTAGCCGATGAAGCCCTGCAGCAGGACCACGCCACCGAAGATCAGCGATGCCCGACGGAGCGCTGAGACGGCCACGGCCGTCAGGACCACGAGGGCCGCTGAGAGTCCGACCAGCAGCCAGACGGCATCGGCGTGCAGGACGGCCATCTGATCGAAGCGCAGGCCGTTGCGCATCGCGATGTCGTCGCCGGAGTGCGGTCCGGAACCGGTCACCACGGTTCCGAGATAGATCGCCACCCAGGTCACGACATAGATCAGCCAGGCGAGAGCCACACTCACCCGGCGCAGGACGGGGGCCTGTGCGGTGTCGGTGTCCGCGGCGAGGGTCGGCACCGAACGATTCGGATGCACGTGCACGGCGAGCCAGGTCGCGACCGAGATGATGACCATCGTCAGGACGAAGTGCAGCGACACCACCCACGGGTTCAGGTTGGTCAGCACGGTGATGCCGCCGATGACGCCCTGCAGCGGCACACCCAGCGCCACTGCGACGGACAGTCGACGGGCCAGACGGTCGACGGGCCGCCTGCGCATCGCCGCGACGAAGGTCGCGACGGCGATCGCAACGAGCACCCACGTCAGCAGACGGTTGCCGAACTCGATGAGGCTGTGGATGCCCATCGCGTTGCCCGGCACCGGTGCGATGTTGCCCGACGTGCACTGCGGCCACGTCGGGCAGCCGAGACCGGAACCGGTGACGCGGACGCCGCCGCCGGTGACGACGAGGAGCACGTTGGCTGCGACGTTGGCGATGGCCCAGCCGTACAGGAATTTGGCCGTCGGGGTCTTGAACCCGAACCAGGACGCGATCATTGGAAGCGGAACCACCTAACTGCCAGGGCGCCGCCGACGACGGCCCAGGCGATGAGAACGCAGAACCCGAACACGTCGACAGACGACTCGAGTGCGCGGGAGAGTGACTCGGTCAGCGCGCCCGACGGCGACAGTCGAGCCACGGTCTGCACGACGCCCGGCACGTGCTCGTCGAAGACGATCAGGCCGGACAGTGCGAGCAGGACGAACCAGATCAGGTTGCCGAGGGCCAGCACCACCTCGGCCTTGAGGGTGCCGCCGAGGAGCAGGCCCAGGCAGGCGAACGCGAGCGTGCCGAGGGCGATCGCGACCGCGCCGAGTGCCAGGCCCGCGATGCTGGGACGCCAGCCGAAGGCCAGCCCGATGCCGCCGATGATCAGCGACTGCAGCACCACCACGAGCAGCACGGCCAACGACTTGCCCGCGATGATTCCCCAGCGCGGGATCGGGGTGGCGCCGAGCCGTTTGAGCGCCCCGTAGCGGCGGTCGAAGCCGACCGCGATCGCCTGGCCGGTGAACGCGGTCGACATGATCGCGACGGCGAGGACGGCGGGGACGAACGTGGTTGCCCGCGCGGCGGGCGTGTCGCCCGCGGACGTCGCGAGCGGCAGCAGGCTGAGTCCGATCAGCATGGTGATCGGGATGAACATGGTCAGCAGCAGTTGCTCGCCGTTGCGGAGCAGCAGCACCAGTTCCATCCGGGTCTGCGCGGCCAACATCCGCAGCAGTGGGGCGGGCGAGGGATCAGGTGTGAACGTGCCGGGCGGGAACCGATTCGTCGCCGATGATTCGGTGCTCATGCGCGGACCTCCCGTCCGGTGAGTTCCAGGAACACGTCCTGCAGGCTGTTGGTCGCCACGTTGAGCGCTTCGATGAGGATCGCGTGGTCTGCGCAGAAGCGAGTGATCGTCGCGATCACCTCGGGCCCCACCTCGCCGGTCACCAGGACCTCGCCCGCGGGGGACAGGCGGCAGCGGTACCCGGCGGGCAGTGCGGTCTCCAAGGCGTCGGGAATCAGGCCGGGAGCGGTGAGTCGCAGCTGTCCTTCCGCGTCCTGTCGAACCAGGTCGGCGGGGGTCCCCGAGGCGACCGCCCGTCCGTGGTCGATGATGACGATCTGGTCGGCGAGCTCCTCGGCTTCGTCGAGCAGATGGGTGGTCAAGAGGATCGAGACGCCGTCTGCCCGCAGCCGGGAGATCAGCTCCCAGACCATGATCCGAGCGTGCGCGTCCAGGCCTGCGGTCGGTTCGTCGAGGAAGACCAGCTCCGGGCGTCCGACGAGGGCGCAGGCGAGCGACAGTCGTTGCTGCTGTCCGCCGGAGAGTCGGCGGAATCCGGTGTTCGAGACCTCGGTGAGGCCCAGTGCGTCCATCAGCCAGTCGGGATCGAGCGGGTTGGCGCTGTACGCAGCGCAGAGGCGCAGCATCTCCCGAGCCTTGGCTCCCGGGTAGGCGCCGCCGCCCTGCAGCATCACGCCGATGCGGGCCCGCAGGGCGTCGTTCTCGGCGATCGGGTCCATGCCGAGGACCTGGACGGTGCCCGCGTCCGGACGGGTGTAGCCCTCACAGATCTCGACCGTGGTGGTCTTGCCGGCTCCGTTCGGGCCGAGGAGCGCCAGCAGTTCGCCTCGGGGCAGGGTGAGGTCCAGGCCGTTGACGGCGGTCTTGTCGCCGAATCGCTTGACCAGGCCGCGCACCTGCAATGCGGCATCACCCGAGGCCGGTCGGGAATCCTGCCCGCTGCGGGGCGAAGAGGCATTGTGCACGACCATCAGCCTAGGTGAGAGGCCCAGGTCACCGGGGGCCGGGGCGGGGAGGGCATCCGCCGGAGTCCGATCCTTCGGCTACGGGGAAACAGTCGTCTTACTGCGCCTTCCGGCTGCGCCTGCTTCTGAGCCAGCGGCGGAGCGGGCTGTCGATGAAGAAGAAGGCGGCGGTGACTGCGACCATGATCACACCGGTGGCCAGGCCTTGGGCGACAACCAGCGGGCTGGTGTCCGAACTGGTCGGCATCACCACGACGGCGATGATGCCGGAGATGACCATGCTGCCGACTCGGAACCAACTGGTGGTGGCCCAGGCGGCGAGCGGAATCACCGCCCACAGGAGGTACCAGGCCTGGACGAAGGGGAAGAACACGACAACGGTGGCCATGGCGATGCCGAGTCCGCCGAGCGGGTGGATCCGCCCGGCGAGGCAGGCGAGCAGCCATCGGACCACGAGAACCGCCGCAAGCAGTTGGCCGATCGGGCGGGCGATGTCGAGGATCGCTTGGGTCTGTTCGCCGAGCCCGAGCCACAGCCCGATTCGGCCCGACACCACCGACAGCAGGGTCGGCATCGACATCCAGGAGCGGACGATTCCGCCGGTGCTCAGCGTGTACATCCAGCCGAAGCCGAGGCCGGTGCCGAGGCAGATCGCGACGACGACCAGGCCGGCGATGACGCCCATCGTGCTCGCGCTGGCCACCAAGGCGCCGATCGAACGTTTGGACCGCGTCCACCATTCGCGCACCGGTGCGTGGCGGAGTGCGGGGAGCGTCGCACCCCAGCGGCGAGCGAGCACGATTCCCGCGAATCCGAGCGCCAGCATCGACGTCACCTTGATCATCGACGACGCCGCGATCATCGCGACTCCGGCGACCAGGATCCACCCCGTCCGGGACAGCATCAGGCGGTCGGGCATGCGGAGGCGTTCGTGTCCGTAGATCGCCCGGAAGCACCATTCGAGGCCGACGAGCATCATGCCGATCATCAGCGACTCGTTGTGGATGCCGCCGACCAGATGCAGGATCAGCAGCGGGTTCAACGCGCCGAGCCACAGCGCGGCGACGCTCGACACGCCGCAGCGGCGGGCCAGGCGGGGAAGCGCCCACACGATCATCAGCACGCCCGCGATCGCCACCAGGCGATGCAGTACCACGGCCACGGTGATGTTCTCGCCGGTGATCGCGGTGATGTTCTCACCGATCCACAGGAACAGCGGACCGTACGGTGCCGGCGTGTCCTTCCAGAGGTTGGGCACCGACAGGGTCAGGGCGTGATCGACGCCCAGGCCGCGCATCGGACTGTACGTGTACGGGTCCAGTCCCTTGAACGCGATGGCGCTCTGCGCCAGGTAGGAGTAGACGTCCTTGCTCAACAGCGGTGGCGCGACCACCAGCGGCGCCACCCACATCAACAGTGTTCGGTCGGCCTGCCCGCGGGTCATGCGGCGCGCCGGACTGCGGCCCTCGGCGACTTCGACACGGTAGCGCCCGACCGCGTAGCGACCCAGCAGCATCCAGGCGACCACGAGCATGATCGCGCCGCCGATGGAGATGGTCAGCGCGGTGGAGTACATCCGCGAGGGCAGCGAGAGGATGCGAGTGCCGACGATCGGATTCTGCAGGACCGGCAGCATGCCGGTGCCGAGCGAGCCGATCAGGATCAGCATCGAGCCGGTGGTGCCGAACAGTCGGATCCGCCGCATCCGCAGCGTCTCAAGGCGGTTGAGCGGTCCCACCTCGGTCTCGTCGTCGTGCATCCGGGCGACGGTGGTGCCGAAGTCGCCGATGCGATCGGCGTCGTGCTCGACGGCGGGCTTGGCGAGCCCTATGTAGTCGAGGGTCCTTCGCGCGAGGGGGAGTTCTGGCACATCGAAGACTCTAACTGTTACCGGCTGTCAGGTAGCGCCACCGCGCGCGACGTGGCGCACGAACGACCGTCCGACGACGCGATCCGACGACGTGATCGGAGATTTAGGCGACCCTTGCTAGCCCTGGGGGAAGTATTTAAGTAACAATATTGTTGTGAAAAGCATGAGCGGTGACGATCGGCTGCTGTCCCAGCAGCCTGCGGACGGGACTGGCCCAGACGGCCAGACCCGCGCCGCCGTCGTCTCCATGCTGGTGGACGAGGGGCCGATGACGGCGAACGACATCGCCGAGCGGCTCGGAATCTCACCGGCGGGCGTGCGTCGTCACCTGGAGAATCTTACGACCGATGGCGACATCGAAGTAGCTCCGGCCGGGTTCTCCAAGGGCGGTAAAGCCACCCGCGGACGCCCGGCGAAATGGTTTCAACTGACTCCGGCGGGCCGCGGCAAGCTGCGCCACGCCTACGACGACCTGGCGGGAGCGGTTCTCCGCAAGCTCCGCGATGTCGCCGGTCAGAAAGCCGTCGACGAGTTCGCACACGAGCGGATCGCGGATCTGGTGGTCGATGTGAAGCCGGTGACCGAATCCGGCTCGGTCATCGCGACCGTCGAGCAGATCACCGATGCGCTCACCGCGGGCGGATATGCGGCCAACACCCGCGAGGTGGGGGCCGGGGTCCAGATCTGCCAGCATCACTGTCCGGTGGCCCACGTGGCTACCGAGTTCCCGGAGCTCTGTGAGGCCGAGACGGCCATGTTCACCGAGCTCCTCGGTACGCACGTGCAGCGGTTGGCGACCATCGCCAACGGTGACTGCGTGTGTACGACGCACGTTCCCGTGCATCCCATGACTGACGGAGGTCGCCAGCCCGCGGCCGCCGACACCCCCGATGGAAAGGTTCTCCGATGACGGTCACCGATCCCGCCGCAACGCAGCTGACGCAGGAAGAGACTATTGCTTCCTTCGACCGCTACGGATACGGCTGGTCCGACAGCGACGAGGCAGGTTCGTCCGCGAAGCGCGGTCTGTCCGAGGCCGTCGTGCGCGACATCTCGTCCAAGAAGGACGAAACGGACTGGATGCTGGAGCAGCGACTGAAGGCTCTGCGGATCTTCGACCGCAAGCCGATGCCCAGCTGGGGCGGCGAGCTCGACGGCATCGACTTCGACAACATCAAGTACTTCGTGCGCTCGACCGAGAAGCAGGCCGAGTCGTGGGAGGACCTCCCCGAGGACATCAAGAACACCTACGATCGTCTCGGCATCCCCGAAGCCGAGAAGCAGCGCCTCGTCGCGGGCGTCGCTGCGCAGTACGAGTCGGAGGTCGTCTATCACCAGATCCGCGAGGACCTGGAGGAGAAGGGCGTCATCTTCCTGGACACCGACACCGGACTCCGCGAGCACCCGGAGCTGTTCAAGGAGTACTTCGGCAGCGTGATCCCGGCCGGTGACAACAAGTTCTCCGCGCTCAACACCTCGGTGTGGTCGGGCGGCTCGTTCGTCTACGTGCCGCCGGGCGT
>NZ_JAAYXO010000007.1 GCF_012515855.1 Gordonia sp. (in: high G+C Gram-positive bacteria) | reverse complement strand
GTCGAAAGGCGCGCGAGGTGCGCGTACACCCGCAGGAGCAGCGCGTTGTCGTAGAGCATCTTCTCGAAGTGCGGCACCACCCAGTTCGCGTCGACGGCGTAGCGGGCGAAGCCACCGGCGAGCTGATCGTAGATGCCGCCGCGGGCCATCGCCGCACACGCGCGCTCGACCACCGCGCGCGCACCCGTATCCGCCGGTTGAGCCGTATCCGCTGGTTGAGCCGTATCCGCTGTTTGAGCCCCGTCGAAACCCTCCGCGACCCGCAACAGCGCCTCCAGCATCGACGACGGCGGGAACTTGGGTGCGCCGCCGAAGCCGCCGGCGCGCGTGTCCTCGTCGTCGAGCACCGACGCGACGGCGGCGGCGACGAGGCGTCCGTCGATCGCCGGCCCGGGCGGCACCGGTCCGGCGTTGGCCCGGAGGTGCTCGGTGACGCTCTGCGACGCCGCCGTCACCTCGTCGCGCCGCCGGCTCCACGCGTCGGAGACAGCCGCGAGAACCTGGCCGAAGCCGGGCTGCCCCGACCGCGGCACCGGCGGGTAGTAGGTGCCGCAGTAGAACGGTTCGCCGGCCGGGGTGAGGAAGCAGGTCATCGGCCAGCCGCCCTGCCCGGTCATCGCGACGGTGGCGGCCATGTAGATCGCGTCGATGTCGGGGCGCTCTTCGCGGTCGACCTTGATGCAGACGAAGCCGTCGTTCATCTGCCCGGCGAGGGCGGGATCCTCGAAGGACTCGTGCGCCATCACGTGGCACCAGTGGCAGGCCGCGTAGCCGACCGACAGCAGCACGGGGACGTCGCGTTCGCGTGCCTCGGCGAAGGCCTCGTCCGACCACTCGCGCCAGTGGACGGGATTCTCCGCATGCTGGCGGAGATACGGGCTGGTGGCCGTTGCCAGTCGGTTGATCATCTTATTTCACTCCTGCCGGATGGGCGGTCACTCGGGGCGCGTCAGGACATTGAGGAAGTCATCGTTGACGAAGAGAAGCTCCCGACCGGCCTTGACGTCCGTGAGGAGCCCGGCCTGGACCAAGGCGTGCAGCCACGATGACGCAGTCTGGCGCGATACATCGCACCGCTGGGCGACGGTGTTGATGCGGCAATACGGCTGCTCGAACAGCACCGCCAGAAATTGCGCGTCGCGCCCGCCCGTCGTCGCGGCGCGCGCACGATCCGCGATGTCCTCCTGACAGGACCGAATGGCGCTGATCTTCCGCGTCGTCGAGGTTGCGGACTCTCGGACGACGTCGAGGACGTACAGAATCCAATCGATCCAGGCGCCCTCGGCCGTCACGGCTCGCAGGAGCCGGTAGTAGTCGTTCTTACGGGCGATGATTGCACGCGAGAGATAGAGGATCGGGTCATCCAACAGGCCGGCCTCAATCAGCATCAGGATGTTGATGACACGGCCAGTTCGCCCATTGCCGTCGTGGAACGGGTGAATGGCCTCGAACTGGTAGTGGGCCAGCGCCATGCGCACGAGCGGATCAAGATCGTCGTCAGCATGGACGAAGCGTTCCCAGTCCGAGAGCTTCTCACGAATGAGGTCGACGCCCTCTGGCGGTGCGTAGACGATCCGCTGAGTAGCGGGGTTCGCGATCCTTGTTCCGGGCCCCGCCCGGATGTCCGTCTCCCGACCCTGGAGCGCCGAGCAGATGCGCGCGGCCGTAACTGCCGTAAGCGGGCGACTCTTGATCGACTCAACTCCCGCAAAGAGCGCGCTGCGGTATCGCAGTGCCTCCTTGGTCGCGTGGTCTCCCCCACCGGAGTCGGCATGCCTGAAGAGTTCGTCGGCCGTCGTCACGATGTTCTCGATTTCGGAACTCGCCTGCGCTTCGAGCAGTGGAACCGCATGGATCAGGATGTTGGGGTTCGGTAGCAACCGACCGGCCTGAGCAAGGGTCGCCAGAGCAGTTCGGGCGTCGATGGCGGCCTTCAGCACCTGCTTGGGCTCCAGGTCGAGGCCTGGTGGTGGCAGCGCGGGCAGGGCGTTGAAGGGCACCTCGGGGCTCCAGACCACGTGTTAGCTCTCTCGACTCATCCTCATGACATGTTAAGAATCTTCAAAAAACCTAACACATCACCGGGACGTGTTACACGACCCGACACGTCGCGGGGCGATCGGCAGCTTCACCGGTCCGACACCGTCGACCGACAAGGCGAGCCCCGCCGCGTACGCCGACAGCTCCGCACTGAACGCCCCCGGCGCGTCTCCGCCCGTCAACAGGAGGGCGATGTTCTCACGCGCGAGCCGTGCCACACGGAGAAGCTATCAAGCTGCTTCCGGCTGGCGCACTGCCTGACCCGAGATGCCGCCGCTCACCGACCGCGGTCGTCGCTGTGGTCGGAGGGTGCGGTGCCGCCCGCCGACGCAGAGGCCTCGCCGGAACCGTGTGTGCGCCGCTCGCCGTCCGCCGACTCATCGTCGACGACGTCGGTGCCCTCGTCGAACGCCTGATCCGGTTCGGGATTGGCGGTGTCGAAGCTGTCAGGAAGCTTGCGCAACTGGCGGTTCATCGAGCGGATGAGCAGGAAGGTGGCCACCAGGAGCACGACGATCACGAGCAGCCCGACCGGCGACGCCTTGCCGAACTCAGGGCCCTTCGTCTGCTCGTCGGCGAGCACGTATACGGCCTCGCTCGCCAGGTCCAGGACGGTGTTCACGGCGCCTCGATTCCGGCGAAGAGATCGGTCTCCGGGATTGCGGTCTGCACCCGGGTCTGCGCCAGCTCGAACTCCTCGGTGGGCCACAGCCTTTGCTGCCACTCGAGCGGGACCGCGAAGAAGAAGCCGTTCGGATCGATCTGCGTGGCGTGCGCGCGCAGCGCATCGTCACGCTGCGGGAAGAACTCACCACACGTCACCTGCGTGGTGACCCGGCCCATCAGATCGCCCTGCTCGCGCTTCCACTTGGCGAGCCACTCCTTGAAGGGGCTCTCTTGCCCCGACTTCTCGAACTCCTCGGAGAACCGGTGGATCCGGTCGCGGATGAAGCCGTGCGTGTAGTACAGCTTCAGCGGGGTCCACGGCTCGCCGGCGTCGGGGAACGCTTCGGGATCGCCGGCGGCGTCGAACGCGGCGACGGACACCTCGTGGCACTTGATGTGGTCCGGATGCGGGTAGCCGCCGTTCTCGTCGTACGTGATCATCACGTGCGGCTTGAAGTCGCGGACCACCTCGACCAGCTTCTCGGTCGCCTCCTCCAGGGGCACCAGCGCGAAGCAGCCCTCGGGCAGCGGCGGCAGCGGGTCTCCTTCGGGAAGCCCGGAATCGACGTAACCCAGCCAGGTCTGTTCCACCCCGAGCGCGGCGGCCGCGGCCGCCATCTCGTCCTTGCGGATCTCGGGCAGCTTCTCCTGGACGCCCGGGCGATCCATGGCCGGATTGAGGATGTCACCGCGTTCGCCGCCGGTCAGCGTGACGACCAGGACGTCGTGTCCGGCCGCCGCGTATTTGGCCAAGGTCGCGGCCGCCTTGCTGGACTCGTCATCCGGATGTGCATGCACAGCCATGAGTCGCAGGCGCCCCGTGCTGTCGGTCACGCTTCCTCACCTTCGCTCGGTACTCCCCTACATGGTAGGTATTGACGCGTGAGCAGTTCAGACGGGGTCGCCGACCAGCCGAAACCACAGAGCGGCCCGCGGGCGACGTACCCGGTCGAGCAATCGCCGTCCAGTCGTCGCCGCTGGTTCCTGATCTGCTCGGTGGCAGTGGTGATCGCCGGTGTGGCGCTGGCGTACATCGGATTCAAGCAGTTCGGCGACCCCGAGGTCTCCGGTCAGGCCGTCGGTCACGAGGTCCTCGGTTCGGATGCGGTCGAAGTGCGCTACACGGTGAACCGGAAGAACCCGGACGCGCCGGTGGCCTGCATCGTTCGCGGCCGGGCGCTCGACGGTTCGGAAGTCGGCCGGCGCGAGGTGCTGATTCCGCCAGGCGCGGTCCAGGTGGGCGCCCAGACGACTGTTTACACCTCCCGGCCACCGGTGATCGGTGAGGTATTCGGCTGCACCACCTCGGTGCCGGCCTATCTGAAACCTGACAAGTGAGGTACCACCCGTGACCGAGGAGCCGACACACTCTGGACAGCCGGGCGCCACGCGCCCGGCGCCCAAAGCAGTTTTCGCGACCCTTTCCTCTCCCTACTACCCGGTACTGATGGCGGTTTTCGTCGGCATCATGCTGATCAGCAACATCGCCGCCACCAAAGGCGTCGGACTGTTCGGCGGCTGGCTCGTCACCGACGGCGCCTTCTTCCTCTTCCCCCTCAGCTACGTCATCGGTGACGTAATCAGCGAGGTGTACGGCTTCCGCGCGATGCGGCGCACCATCTGGACCGGATTCGGGGTGCTGATCCTCGCATCGCTGGTGTTCACCGCGACGATCGCCCTACCCCCGCTCGACGGATACGAGAACCAGGCCGCGCTCGAAGCGGTCGTCGGAGCTGTGCCGCAACTCGTCGTCGCCAGTCTCGCCGGATACCTCGTCGGCGAGTTCAGCAACTCGTACGTGCTGGTCAAGATGAAGGAGTGGACCGGAGAGAGCCAGCTCTGGGCCCGGCTCCTCGGCTCAACGGTGGTCGGCGAGTTTTTCGACACCGTGATCTTCTGCGCCATCGCGGCCCCCGTGATCGGAGTCGAGACCTGGGGCCAGTTCGTGTCGTTCGTGGCGGCCGGCTTCCTCTGGAAGACACTGGTCGAGATCATCGTCATGCCCGCGACCTACGGCGTCATCGGCTACCTCAAGCGCGCGGAACCGTCGTACGCACAGGCGCTCGACCGCGTCTGAACGCACCCTCGTCCGACGACGCTGCCGCGTCGACGTGCAGGTCAGACGTGATGTCGTGTGCGTTGAGACACACCGACTGGTAGCCTGGGTGACGCACGGCTCCGCGAGGGGTCGTGTTGCTGCATTTAGAGACTGATCGAATGCGGCTGTAGACGAACGCGCAGTCCAATGGCGGACAGCAAAGGAGATCCACAATGACCGACACAGGCGTGACCTGGCTGACCCCCGAGTCTGCCCAGCGTCTGAAAGAGGAACTCGATGCGTTGATCGCGAATCGAGACGTCATTGCTGCGGAGATCAACGAGCGCCGCGAAGAGGGCGACCTCAAGGAGAACGGCGGCTACCACGCAGCGCGCGAAGAGCAGGGCCAGCAGGAAGCCCGCATCCGCCAGCTGCAGGATCTGCTGAACAACGCGAAGATCGGTCAGGCCCCGACCCAGTCGGGCGTCGCGCTCCCGGGCTCCATCGTCACCGTCTACTTCGACGACGACGAGTCCGACACCGAGACCTTCCTCATCGCCACCCGCGAGGAGAGCATCGCGACCGACGTCGAGGTCTACTCCCCGAGTTCACCGCTCGGCGCGGCGATCCTCGACGCCAAGGTCGGCGAAAGCCGCTCGTACCGGGTGCCCAGCGGCGCGGAGGTCACTGTGACCGTCGTGAGCGCAGAGCCCTACCAGCACTGACACCCGCCGCCGAGGGCCGGGCCGCAGTCTCACTGCAGCCCGGCCCTCGTGCATCGGGCTGCTGAGCACCGGATACCCGCGTCCCCGTCCGGACGGTCCGCCGGAATCCCTCAGCGCTTCTTGTCGGTAGTCGCCGCCTTGTTCTTCGGCGCGTCCGGACGCGGCACCAGCCGGTGAAGGGTCTCCTCCACGCGCGACATCGCGGTGTCGCTCGCCTGCTCGGCAGATCGTTTCGGCAGGCGCGGCGTGTTCACGTCGGGCAGGAGGTACGACGGCGGGACCTCGAGAGCGTGCGCCAGCCGGTACACCGTCGACAGCTGAGGGTCCGACACGAAGGGCTCTCGATTGCTGGTTCCGCGCTCGAGATTGGACACCGCGTTCCGGTGCAGCCCACTCCGATTCGCCAGTTCCTCCTGCGAATAGCCACGCTGCTGGCGCACGGTCAGAAGCCGATTGGCGAAGGAGAACGCATAGGTGTCCCACTGCAGGTAACCACCTTCGCGCGACGACACCTCTTCAATCTGCTGGATGCACACCGGATTGTCTGCCCACCGTGTTGTGCATCCGAATAGTGTTGCCGCCCAACCGAATTGACGAATCACGACAAACCCCATCCCCGGGAACCGACGTCCCTCCCGTCGTGATTCGAGAGCAGTGCTCTTGCGCCGGCGTCCAGGCTTCGATATCGTCGTCGACACGTAACGAGAGCAGTGCTCACACTTAGGAGGAAAGCCATGCAGCACCTCGTCACCGGGGCCGGCCAGATCGGCACCCAGCTCGCCGCCGACCTCGTCGGCGGCGGGCACCAGGTCTCGGTCCTGCGCCGCTCGGCCGTTCCGCTGCCGGGGACCACCCTCATCCAGGGCGACGCCGGCGATAGGGGACTTCTCCGTGAAGCGATGGCGGGTGCGGAGGCCGTCTTCCACTGCACGCACACCCGCTACAGCGCGAAGGCGTGGGAGCGAGATCTGCCGCAGCGGGAGCGGGCCGTCATGGACGTCGCCGCCGAGTACGGTGTGCCGGTCGTGTTTCCCGAGTCCGTGTACGCCTTCGGCATGGGGGCTCAGCGCCTCGCGGAAGACTCGCCGCTGGATCCGGTCGCACCTCTCGGCCGGGTACGTGCGGCCCTGCTGCGGAACCGTGCGGCACACCCGGCCCAGACGCTCTCGGTGGTGGCTGCCGATCTACTCGGTCCGACAGCGGCGCCTGCCACGTCGGTGTTCCTTGCGATGGTGCTCACTCCGGTGGCCCGTGGCCGTCGAGCCTGGGTGCTGGGCGACCCGGACGCGCCTCGGTCGGCGACCTACATCCCGGATCTGACCCGCGCCATGGCGACCGCGGCCGATCGCGCCGACGAGTTCGCTCCCGACGGCGACGCCGTTCTCCTCGCCCCGTCACTGCCGCCGCTCACCCAGCGCGAGATGGCGCGCCGCGCATCCGAGGCCCTGCACGGTGCAGACGGCGTACGACGATCCGCTCCCCCAGTCTCACGCATACCGGCGGCTGTGTTCTCCGCAGCAGGGTTGTTCTCCCCGATGGCGCGCGAACTGAGCAACCAGCAATACCTGTGGCGCTCACCCGCAGTGATGGGCGAGGGACGCCTCGTCCGCGAATTCGATCTGCATCCGTCGTCGTGGGACGACGTCCTCGCCGAGTGGGCCGCTGGCGTGAACGGAACCTCCGCCACCCCACTCCCCGCTCAGTGAGGGATCTTGTCGATCGTCGCCCTGGTGAACGCGATCGCCCTATCGCAGATCTCGGAGACTGGCACGCCCGTATCGAGCGTCACGACGATCGTGCTCACCGCAGCCTTTCCGGATTGGACATACGTGTCGCAGTCTCCTCCCCCTTTGACGAAGTGAACGCCGACGGCACGACCACCAATCCTGAGATCAGGAAGCCAAACATCTGCCGTGCCTGAAACCCGTGCCTTTTCCCGGGCCAGACCCGAAGAGTTGCCCACCACTTGACTCACTGTCCAATGGGCAACGGGAGAATCGTCGAGGTACCGCCATTCGCAGCCGCGTGCTGTCTGCCCGTCCGTACCGGCTGCGTCGCGCGCAGAGTCAGCGTCTATTCCGAGTTCCACAAGATCAACGCGGAGCGCATTACACGGCTCATAGGCAGAGCCATCATTGGAGCTGTTCCAGCGGTTCGGGAAGGACGTGTCGAAAGGTAGGTTCGTCGCCCGATCGTCCCTTCCAGAGAGGGCGGCAGAGCTCTGCGGCGGATCGCCGACTTCGGAGCCGCCTGACGTACACGAGGTCAGCGCCACCACGGCCGAGAAGGTAAAGCAGGTACCCACCATTATTCGAGATTTCATACGCGGACCCGATCAGCCAGTACCTAGTGGGTTGAACTGGTCGGCATTGACGTATGCGTCTGCGGCCGCCCTACTCCTTGCAGCAAGAACTTGAG
>NZ_JAAYXO010000082.1 GCF_012515855.1 Gordonia sp. (in: high G+C Gram-positive bacteria) | reverse complement strand
CCGGTGGCGAGCTGTCGGGCCACCGACTCCATGCCGTAGGTGCCGCCGCCGGGCACGACGGCCACGCTGCCTGCGTTGTAGGTCTCGCGCAGGATGCCGAGAAGCTCCTGCATTACGCCGATGAATCGCTTGGACATGTGATTCAGCGAGCGATCGGTGAACACCACCGAGTACTCGAGCAGGCCGTCAGGGTCGATGTCGTCATGAGGAAGAGCCACACAAGAACTCTGTCACAAACAGTGCGAGTCCGTGCGTCCGGCCGGGAGAAGTGGTAGCTCGGACCCGACGCGATGTCGGAAGGTCGTGCCATGCTCGAAGGCATGAGGAAGCGGATCGTCGACGTCGTCGCGATCGTGATGGTCGCGGTCATCGCAATCGCAGTCTCACTGTGGCTCACCCCGATGCAGTCGGTGCACGCCGTCGGGCAGACGGTACGGGTGGGTGCGGCGGCCCCGTCGCTGTCGTGGAGCGGGCCGGGCGAGGTGGATGTGTTCGGGCAGCATCTCGACACCATGATCGATTTCCCGGGCCCGATCCGACCGCGCCTGGAGCTGACCCAGCTGGAGTTGTCGGGGGCTCTCGGCGAGCTGGTGGATCCGACCGGCGACGACGCCACCCGGCGGGCCGCGCAGGACGAATTGCAGAATGCGCTGGTCGACGGCTGGCGTCGCTATTTGATCGTCCAGGTGCTGATCGTGGTCGCAGTGTCGTTGCTGCTGATGGGGGCGATCGCCGGGTGGCAGCGACGATCCGGGCGGGCGTCGATCACGCTGGTGCTGATCGGCGTGGTGGTGGCTGCGGCCGCCAACGTGGGAGCGGTGGTCTCGACCGCGTTCAGCGCCTCCGACCAACTCCGCGCGATCGGCTCGATCGAAGCGTTGGTCGGCGCGGCGACCGTCCCCGGCGAGGTGCCGAAGAACGTGCCGCCAGCCAAGTCGGGCACGGTGATCGTCATCGGCGATTCGACCGCAGCCGGCATCGGCAACCCGCCGTTGGCGAACCCGACACCGCAAGACACCGCGTGCGAGCGGACCAGCGGTTCGTTCGCCGTCGCCCTCGACCGTGCGTCGGACTGGCAGGTCGCGAACCTGGCGTGCAGCAGCGCGACCATCCGCGCGGGGCTGCTCGGCGAACAGGAACGGGGCGGTTCGCTGCTGCCGCCGCAACTGCCCGCGGCCCTCGGGGCAGCACCGAGCGCCCTGGTGATCAGCGTCGGTGCCAACGACGTCGGGTGGTCGCGGATGGTGGCGCTGTGCGCGGCTTTCCCGGACTGCGGCGGTAAGGCGTCCGACGCATACTTCAAGCAGCAGCTCGAGACGTTCACCCGCGACTACCTGGTGCTCCTGACCCGACTGCGGTCGTTGCCGAACCCGCCGACCGTCGTCATCAACACCTACTACGACCCGCTGCCCGGCAACAGCGACTGCGTCCGCGACCTCGGGATCACCGACGAGAAGAGCAAGATCTTGCACGGGTGGCTCGATGCGATGAACACCGTCCTCAAGCAGGGCGCCGACGCGGCGTCGTTCCCGACCGCGACGCCGTCGTTCGCCGGGCACGGTCTGTGCGCGCCGGATCCGTTCGTCCAGCCGATCGACGGCAACGCGCCGCTGCATCCGACCACCGCGGGCGGTCTGGCGATCGCGCTCGCCGATCAAGCGGCGCTGATCGAGGCCGGGGTCCGGTGAGATCGGGGTGCCGGTGAGCTACGTGATCGCGATGTCCCCGTCGAAGCGGAACGGGGTCGCCGCGGGCGCGCAGCCGGTGAACGACGACGTCGGGGCCGGACCCATGACGCCGACGCGGTCGGTGGAGGCCTTCCGGACCGAGATCTGCACCGCGAGCACATCCTTGAGCGGCGCCGGCACCAGGTTGGGCGCCGTGGCCGAGATCGGGTAGACCAGCGCCGCGGAATCACCACGGGTGTCGATGCAGGTGACCGGGCCCTTGATCTGGAACGGCACCTTCGACCGCCCGTTCATCAGCGTCGCGGTGTAGGTGCCGGACGTCTTGCCGTCCTTGGTGGTGCTGCCGTGTGCGTCGATGTGCAGCAGATGCACGCCGGGCGCGATCTCTAGATCGCCGTCGATCGACAGCGAGGCGGGTTCCGCGGCGTTCGCCGGCGCAACGGTCGCGGCGACGACCGCCGCTGCGGCCAGGCCCGCGGCAGGTAGGAGACGGAATGCACGCTTGTTCATGACGAACCTCCTTGGTGAGGATCTGGGGGTGTCCTCGCTGCTGACGCTACGCTCGATCAGGACGTGCATCGGCCGGTCTCAGCGATCGCATTTCGCCTGGTAGTCGCATCTTTCGCAACTCCGGCAGATTCGGAACGGACGACCGGAAAGAACACGACAATCCCGGTCTGAGTCGATCGGACGGGAAACGGACCGGAGCATCACTAGGCTCGACGACGAGCCACCATCCGAGCCCGCAGGAGGATCGCACCGTGCACCCCACCGACCGTCCCGATCGGCCCGACCCCGATTCGGACGACGACGCGTCACTGCCGGAGGCCGTGCGGTGGCGCGTGCTGTGGGTGCTCCTCACCGCCATCTTCATGTCGCTGGTGGGCGTGAGCATCATCAACGTGGCGCTGCCGACCATCCAGACGGGACTGCACGCCACCGAGTCGGACATCCAATGGGTGCTGTCCGGATACGCGCTGACCTTCGGCGTCTTCCTGGTCGCAGCGGGCCGCGCCGGCGACATCATGGGTCGCGGCGG
>NZ_JAAYXO010000081.1 GCF_012515855.1 Gordonia sp. (in: high G+C Gram-positive bacteria) | reverse complement strand
TGCCCTCGGTGATGACCACGAGCAGCGGGATCTCCGCGTCGATGGCCTCGATGATGGCGTCCTTCGAGAAGGCGGGGGGCACGAAGGCGATCGAGGTGTCGGCCCCGGTCTCCTGCATGGCCTCGGCGACCGAAGCGAACACCGGCAGCTCGACGGCGTTGCCGTCGGCGTCGACGTGCGAGACCGTGGTCCCTGCCTTGCGGGCGTTGACGCCGCCGACGACGTTGGTGCCGGCCTTCAGCATCAGTGCGGTGTGCTTGGTGCCCTCGCCGCCGGTGATGCCCTGGACGATGACCTTGTTGTTCTTGTTCAGGTAGATCGACATGACTCTTCTTCGTCTCCTACTTGTTCGCCAGCTCGGCGGCCTTGTCGGCACCGGCGTCCATGGTCTCGGCCACGGTCACCAGCGGATGGTTGGCCTCTGCCAGGATCTTGCGACCCTCTTCGACCTTGTTGCCGTCGAGGCGAACCACCAGCGGCTTGCTGGCGCTGTCACCCAGCTTGGCGAGGGCGCCGACGATGCCGTTGGCGACCGCGTCACAGGCGGTGATGCCGCCGAAGACGTTCACGAACACGCTCTTGACCTGCTCGTCACCGAGGATGACGTCGAGGCCTGCAGCCATGACGTCGGCCGAGGCGCCGCCGCCGATGTCCAGGAAGTTGGCGGGCTTGACGCCACCGTGGTTCTCGCCCGCGTAGGCGACGACGTCCAGGGTCGACATGACCAGACCGGCACCGTTACCGATGACGCCGACCTGTCCGTCGAGCTTGACGTAGTTCAGATCGTTCTGCTTGGCCTTCAGCTCCAGCGGATCGGTCGCGTCGATGTCGGCGAACGCAGCGTGATCGGCCTGGCGGAACTCGGCGTTCTCGTCCAGGGTCACCTTGCCGTCGAGGGCCAGGATCTGATCGTCCGGCGTACGGACCAGCGGGTTGACCTCAACGAGGATCGCGTCTTCGGCGACGAAGACCTCCCACAGCTTCTGAATGGTCACGGCTGCGGCGTCGAGGACCTCGGCGGGCAGGTGACCCTTCTCGGCGATCTCACGAGCGAACGCGAGATCGACACCCTTGACGGCGTCCACGGCGATCTTGGCGAGGCGCTCGGGCTTGGTAGCCGCGACCTCTTCGATCTCCATGCCGCCCTCGACCGAGCACATGGCCAGGTAGGTGCGGTTCGCGCGATCGAGCAGGAACGAGATGTAGTACTCCTCAGCGATGTCGCTGGCTTCAGCAACGAGGAGCTTCTTGACGATATGGCCCTTGATATCGAGGCCAAGGATGTTTTCAGCGTGCGTCTGTGCGTCATCAGGGGTCGCGGCGTACTTGACGCCACCCGCCTTGCCACGGCCGCCGACCTTGACCTGCGCCTTGATCATCACGGGCTTGCCGATTTCCTCGGCGATCGCCCGCGCATCGGCGGCAGTATCGGTCACCCGACCGGGTGTGGTGGGTACCCCATGCTTGGCGAACAGTTCCTTCGCCTGGTATTCGAAGAGATCCATTCAGCTCACCATCTGAAGTAATGTTCCGCCCGCCTCGGTGTAACGCGGGCCATAGGCGACTCTAATCCCCCGACCCCGTCGCATTTGCATGCATCCCCATCCTTGTGCGACATCTCACCCCCTACTGGCGAGTAACCCGCTGTGCACCGAGAATCTGCTCATTGAGCAGCCAGAATAGGGACGTGATTCGAACTCTCGGTGGACTTCGGGTCTGCCGTTGGTTACCGTCATTGAGGTTGGTAACGACTAGGTCACGACACGGCACCCTCCCACAGCCGTGACGTGAAGATAGATTTGAGGTGAACGACTTGGCAACACGGAGCCTTCTCGACCGTGATGGCACGACTGCCCGCCAAGACGATTCCGCATCGCTTCCCACCCCCGAGACCCGCGACTTCCCGATGCCGTCGCGCACTCTGCGTCTCGGACTCGGCTCGGCTGCGCCCGGCCTGAGCACCGACAACGTCAGCACCACCGAGATCACGATCACCCGCGACGACCTTCCCGAGAGCGCTCCGGCGCCCGAGACCGCGAAGCCGAAGCATCGCCTGCAGGCCCCGCCCGCCGCGTTGCGCGCCCGCACCGCACTCCTCGCGATCGCCGCAGGCGCCACTGCGATGGCGGTCACCGGTTCGGCAGGCGATGGCGCCAGCCCGCTGGCCTCGGCACCGTCCCCGGCACCGCTCGACGACCAGAACATCAAGCCGGTCGGCAATCTCACCTCGGACGACACCGGCCCCCGCGCGCTGGCCGCGGCACCGGCCGCCGATCTGACCGAGTTCAGCGCGCAGCTGTCGCAGGGCACCAAAATCAAGAAGGAACAGGCCGCTGCCGAGGCCGCGAAGCGTCGGCCGCTGGTCGCGAGCCCGCTGTCGCTGGGTGCGTACGACCTCACCTCGGCTTTCGCGCCCCGCTGGGGCACCTTCCACGGCGGCATCGACATGGCCGCCCCGCTCGGCACGCCGATCCATGCCGCGACCGACGGCGTCGTCGTCAAGGCCGAAGCCGCGTCCGGCTACGGGCACTGGATCCAGGTCAAGGCCTCCGACGGCACCATCACGATGTACGGCCACATGGCGAGCTCGGGCGTCCTGGTGAAGGCCGGCCAGAAGGTCACCGCGGGCGACACCATCGGCCTCGTCGGCAACGAAGGCTTCTCCACCGGCCCCCACCTCCACTTCGAGGTCTGGAAGCCCAAGGGCGGCAGCTACGTCAAGGTCGACCCCGCCCCCTGGCTAGCCAAGCAGGGCGTCCGCCTCTCCGCCCTCGGCAACTAGGCCCAGCCGCAAACCGACAGCGCAACCCAAGACACAGAAGGCCCGCACCCAGGTGCGGGCCTTTCTGACGTATAACGGCCCCGAGCCCGGACAACGAACACGTGATACCGAACAGGTCGCACGGGACACACGGCACGCCCAACAATCTCAGGACAAGCAAAAACGCAACGAAACCAGAGAACCGTCGCCGGGGAGGAATCTCTTGTCGAGCTCTCCGCAGGGACGAGCCGCTAGGCGAGGAGCGAGGACTGTCTCGACAAGAGATTCCTCCCCGGCGACAGCCCACAGCTGCTCACAAGCGAACGCGAACGCTAGAGCGAAGCGCGAACCCGAGGAAACCGGCAAGCCCGGCCCCCCTTCTACAGTTTCTCGCCCGGCAACCCACCAACAGTCATGAGAGTGACGCGCCCAACCGCCCCACCGAAGTCGAAGGTGATGCGCTCAGTAGCCCCGCTCCCCTCCTTCGCGACGGCCTTCCCCATCCCGTACTGCGGGTGGTTCATCCGGTCGCCGATGTCGTAGTGGACGTGCTTGTTGCGTCCACGGGTCGGGTCGGACGAGTACGACGACCGTCCGCGGGACCCGGACCCGAAGCCGGAGTCCCCGAACGACGAACTCCCGCTGGATCCGAAACCGAAGCTGCCGCCGCGGGAGCCGAAGTCGCGCATGCCGCGTTTGGGTTCGGTGCGTCGCCAGTCGATGAGGTGCTGCGGGATCTCCTGCAGGAACCGTGACTCGGGGTTCGACACCGGTTGTCCCCACGACGCGCGCGACATCGCGCGGGTCAGGTACAGCTTCTCGCGGGCGCGGGTGATGCCGACGTAGGCGAGGCGTCGTTCTTCGCTGAGTTCGGCGGGGTCGCCGAGGGCGCGCATGTGCGGGAAGTGGCCGTCTTCCCAGCCGGTCACGAAGACCACCGGGAACTCGAGGCCCTTGGCGGTGTGCAGGGTCATCATGGTGACGACGCCTTCGCCTTCGTCGGGCACCTGGTCGGCGTCGGCCACCAGCGAGACCTTCTCGAGGAACGCGGCCAGTGAGCCGGGCTCGGGCTCGCCGTCGCCGATGATCTCGCCGGCGTCGGCGGCTGCGTCGTCGACGGGCTCCTGCTCGGCCTGCTGGGCGGCCTCGACGCTGAAGTCGCGGGCGACGGCGATCAACTCGTTGAGGTTGTCCATCCGCGCGGCGTCTTGGGGGTCGTTGGACGACTCGAGTTCGTCGCGATAGCCGCTGCGCTCGACGATCGCGTCGACGAGGTCGCCGATGTCGGCGTTCTCGACGGTGGCATCGGCGACGGCGTCGTCGGTCTCCTCGCCGCCGACCGCGCCGAACGACATCAGGTAGTCGCTGCGCAGCCCCTCGATGAGGTCGACGAAGCCGGTGATCTGCTTGACGGCGCGGGTGTTGAGCAGCGGCACCCGGTTCTCCGTCGCTTCCACCAGGGCCTGGTAGAAGCTGATGCCGAGGTTCTCGGAGTGGACGGCGACGCAGGCTTCGGCGCGGTCGCCGATGCCGCGTCGCGGCGTGTTGAGAATGCGGCGCAGACTCACCGAGTCGTCGGGGTTGGCCACCACCCGCAGGTAGGCCACGATGTCGCGGACTTCTTTGCGCTCGTAGAACTTGGTGCCGCCGACCACCTTGTAGGGGATCCCATGGCGGACGAAGACCTCTTCCAGCGACCGCGATCCGGTGTTGGTGCGGTAGAAGACGGCGACGTCGGCGTAGGTGTGGCTCGACGATCCGCCGATCGAGTAGTCGACCAGTTCTTCGATCTGCTTGGCGATGAACGCGGCCTCGTCGCGGTCGGAGTCGGCGACGTAACCGATGATCTGGTCGCCGTCGCCGGAGTCGGTCCAGAGCTTCTTGTCGCGACGGTTGGGGTTGCGCGAGATGACGGCGTTGGCGGCCGACAGGATGGTCTGGGTGGACCGGTAGTTCTGCTCGAGCAGGATGGTCTTGGCGTCGGGGTAGTCGCGCTCGAACTCTTCGATGTTGCGGATGGTTGCGCCGCGGAAGGCGTAGATCGACTGGTCGGCGTCGCCGACCACGCACAGTTCCGACGGGGTCAGGCCGCTCTCGGTGTCTTTGTCGCCGACCAGTTCGCGGACCAGCACGTACTGGGCGTGGTTGGTGTCCTGGTACTCGTCGATCATCACGTGGCGGAACCGGCGACGGTAGTACTCGGCGACGTTCGGGTGCCGCTGCAGCAGCGAGACGGTCTCGCCGATCAGGTCGTCGAAGTCGAAGGCGTTGGCGGCCGCCAGCCGCCGCTGGTACTCGGCGTAGATCTGCGCGATGGTGCCCGCGGCGAGATCGGTCTGACCTTCGGCCTCGGCTTCGACCGCCGCGGTGTCGGGGTCCTTGAGCTCGTTCTTGAAGTTCGAGATCTGGGTGCCGACCCCGCGCGGGCTGAACTTCTTGGGATCGAGGTCGAGGTCGCGCACGATCATCCCGAGCAGCCTGCGGGAGTCGTCGGCGTCGTAGATCGAGAAGTTGGAGTTCCGGTTGCCGAGCAGGCCCGACTGCGCGCGGAGGATCCGGACGCACGTGGAGTGGAAGGTCGAGACCCACATGTAGGCCGCGCGCGGACCGACGAGGTCGATGACGCGTTCCCGCATCTCGGCCGCGGCCTTGTTGGTGAACGTGATCGCGAGGATCTGTCCGGGGGTGACCCCTCGTTCGGCCAGCAGGAACGCGATGCGCCGGGTCAGCACCGCAGTCTTGCCCGATCCCGCGCCTGCGACGATCAACGACGGGGAACCCGTGTGCAACACGGCCTCCCGCTGCTGCGGGTTGAGCCCGTCGAGGAGCTCGCGCCCCCGGTCGCTCAGCGTGGTCTCGTCGATGGCAGCAAGTGAAGTGTTCATGGCCTGTTCAGGCTACCCGTGGCCCCCGACATCCCGGCATCTTGACATCCGACCTCACCTCGTCGGCCGACGTAGCGGACCCGCGTCGATCAGGGAACCGGCTCGGCCATCACCGGCTGACCCACCCGGCCGTCGCCGGTGTGCAGCTTCAGCCCCGGCGTGACGGGGCGGATACGCAATTCGGTGCCGTGACCGTCGAGCTGGAGGTACGCCGCGTGCAGACCCGCCCGAACCGGGACCTCGACCGGGTCGCCGCCCTCGAGTCGCACTTCGATCGCGCCGTCGCGGTCGGCGCAATAACTGAACGACACGGTGAACTGCCAGTCCATCAGCGGCCCGCTGAGCGGGAGCTTCACCGGACCGTCGATGCCGGGCCGCGCGCAGCTGCCGCGGCTCGGCTTGAAGGTCCGCACCGGGCTCACCATGCCTGCCACCAGCTGGCCCTGCGGGTTGAGCACCTTGAGGTCGTCGGTCACGTTGCCGAAGTCCGGTCGCTCACGCAGGCGGCCGAAGACATTGCTGATCATGTTGTTCGGGTAGGCGACGGGCAGCAGGACCTCCAGCGGAAGCGGTTGGTCGAACATCGTCTTGCCGTCCATCTCGGCCATCGATGCGCGGGCGTTGTCGAGGTAGGCGCCCGTCGGGTCGTCGCGCCACGACTGCCCGAACGACATCGTCGCGACCATCGCCGACAGCACCAGCACGGCGACGCAGCCGACGCCGATACCCGCGAGTCGGCGGTCCGGTTCGGCCACCTCGGCGCTGTGCGCGCCGACGTTCCGCGGGGCCGCGGCGATCAGCGCGAACGCGATCGTCAGGACGAGTGCGGTATCGGGCAGGTAGCGCATCGTCTGAGCGAGCTCGAGGGCCGTGTTCTCGCTCGAGCGATTCCACATCACCGGCAGCTGCGCGCCGACCGCGTACAGCAGCGCGAACACCCAGATCGTCGGGGCGCCGCGCTTGAACTTCACCGTCGCGACGATCAACGCGACCAGTACCAGCCAGCCGAGGACGATCATCCACACGGACGGGAATCCCATCGGCGGCGACGGCGTCCACCGCTCCCAGGTCCACGGCCCGCCCACCAACGACGGGATGATCGCGTTGTTGATGCTCCGCCACACCAGGTGCAGCGTCTGGCTGATGGAGTGCTCGCCCGCGGTCGCGTCGGACGTCGCCAGGAACAGCACGGTCCAGGCGACGAAGAGGCCGCCCAAGGTGAGCCACAGCGTCCTCGCGCGGACGAAGGTCTGCGTCAGCGGGGTGTTGCGGTAGTCCACTTCGCCACCCGTCCACTGCGGGCGCGTCGACCCGCGGACGGCCAGAAGCGCGGCGACGAACGCCACCGGAACGATGAACAGCGACTTCTCGAAGAACAGCAGCGCCACCGCGAAGGCGACCACCGCCCCGATCAGCAGGCGGCGACTGCGGGTCGCGTCCGGGCGGTCGCGCACCAGCAGCACGGCGTTCGCGACGACGATCGCCATCGCGGCCTGCATGGGCAGCGTGTTGAGACCCGCCGACCACCACACGAAGGCACTGACCGTCATCGGGACGAACAGGTAGAAGGCGAGTGCCGCCAGTCCCCAGCCGAGCGCCTTCGGCGCGATGACCCGGATCATCCGCCACACCGCGAACGATGCGACGGCCTGCAGCACCACCAGCGTGAGGGCGGGCAGCCACCACTGCACCGGCGCGATCACCGTGGACAGGCCCGCCACCAGGAACGCCCCGGGCATGAAGTGACCGTCGTGGCTGTGCCCGAGGAAATCCCAGCTCAGGATCGGATTCGACGACGCCCGACTGATCAGGATGAGGTCGTCCCAGTAGAAGTTTCCCCAGATCACCAGCACTGCGCGGACGACGAGTTGCGCCGCGATCAGTGCCAGCGCGATGGCTCCGGCTCTCTTAGCGGTGATCATTCCTGCATTGTCTACTACGCGCTGTCCCGCCTGCGAACCACGCGTGGCAAAATCAGAAGCCGTGAGTGACCAGAATGATCAGCAGCGCAATGACGGCCCGACCGACCCCGCAGGCGCCGAACTGCCGTTCGCGCTGGACCTCGAGGCACTCAACCTGAGCTCCGACGTGGCAGCGCTACCCGACGACATCGACGAGCTCCGGGTCGAGGTCGATCGCATGGACGCGGTCATCCTGGCGGCGATCCAGCGCCGCAGCGCCGTCTCGAAGAAGATCGGTGCGCACCGCATGGCCACGGGCGGCCCGCGGTTGGTGCACAGTCGCGAGATGAAGGTCCTCGACCGCTTCTCCGCACTCGGCACCGAGGGCCACACCCTCGCGATGCTGCTGCTGCGGCTCGGCCGCGGCCCGCTCGGCCGCTGATCCTCCCGGTCCGCGGTCAGGCCTGCCTGCCACGCTGCTTTCGGTACCAGCGCACCATCGCGTCGGTTGAGGAATCGCGCAGCGGCGCGGGCGGCGTGGGATCGCTGATGACCCCGGCGAGATCGTTGGCCTGCTGCTTGCCGAGCTCCACCCCCCACTGGTCGAACGGATTGATGCCCCAGACCACCGCTTTGACGAAGGTCTGGTGCTCGTAGAGGGCGATCAGCTGCCCGAGCACCGACGGGGTCAGCTTGGGCGCCAGAATCGACGTCGACGGCCGGTTGCCGGGCATCACCTTGTGCGGCACCAGCGTGGGCGGCACGCCCTCCGCGGCGATGTCGTCGGCCGTCTTCCCGAACGCCAGCACCTCGGTCTGCGCGAAGAAGTTGGCCATCAGGATGTCGTGCATCGAGAGTCCGTCGGTGGTCGCGAGGTCGTCGACCGGATTCGCGAAGCCGATGAAGTCGGCCGGAATCAGCCAGGTGCCCTGATGCAGCAGTTGGTAGAACGCGTGCTGACCGTTGGTGCCCGGCTCGCCCCAGTAGATGGCGCCGGTGGTCGCGGTGACGTGCTGGCCGCGCGTCGTCACCGATTTGCCGTTGGACTCCATGGTCAGCTGCTGCAGGTAGGCGGGGAAGCGTTCCATGTCGTTGGAGTACGGCAGCACGGCCTGCGACTGCGCGTCCCAGAAGTTGGAGTACCAGAGGCCGATCAGGGCCAGCAGCACCGGCGCATTCTGCTCCAGCGGCGCGGTGCGGAAATGCTCGTCGACGGCGTGGAAGCCGGCCAGGAACTCGCCGAACCGCTCGCGTCCGATGGCGATCATCAGCGACAGCCCGATGGCCGAGTCGATGGAGTACCGACCGCCCACCCAGCTCCAGAAACCGAACATGTTGTCGGTGTCGATCCCGAAGGCCGCGACTTCCTCGGCGTTGGTGCTGACGGCGACGAAGTGCTTCTCGACCGCGGGGTCGCCCTCGGCGACCCCGAGTTCGCGCAGCAGCCACTTTTTGGCGGCGGTCGCGTTGGTGATGGTCTCCAGGGTGGTGAAGGTCTTCGACGAGACGACGAACAGCGTGGTCTCGGCGTCGATCTCGGCGAGCACCGAGACCAGGTCCGACGGGTCGCTGTTGGAGACGAAGTGGCCTTTGATGTTCGGGTGTCGGTAGTGGCGCAGGGCGTCGTAGGCCATCACCGGGCCGAGGTCGCTGCCGCCGATGCCGATGTTGACCACGTCGGTGATCGCCTTGCCGGTGTGCCCCACCCATTCGCCGGAACGGACGCGGTCGGTGAACTCGCCCATCGCGTCGAGCACGGCGTGGACGTCGGCCACCACGTCCTGGCCGTCGACCACGAGGGTCGCCTCGCGCGGCAGTCGCAGCGCGGTGTGCAGTACGGCGCGGTCCTCGGACGTGTTCAGATGCGCGCCGGCGAACATCGCGTCGCGCTTCTCCTCCACCCCGGCTTCGCGGGCGAGCGCCATCAGCAGTTCCACGGTCTCGCGCGTGACGAGGTTCTTCGAGTAATCGATGTGCAGTTCGGCGGCATCGACGGTCATCCGCTCGCCGCGGTCGTCGTCCATGACGAACAGTTCCCGAAGGTGCAGGCTGTACATGTGCTGCTGATGCGCGGCCAGCGCATGCCACGAAACGGTCGAGCAGATGTCGAAGTCATCGCCCCCGTCGAGCCGCCCCCGCAAGTTCGTCGTCATGAACCCAACACTATGCGGACAGTGAGGGTCCGGCCACACGCGGCCACCCAACCCGCGGCTCGTGGGCCTGCTAGACCATCCGCGCGGTGACCGCATCCGGCAGGTACCGCAGCGCCCAGGAGATCGGGGTCCACGGCCACGACGGGACAGCGGCGCGAGCACGCTCGGATTCGATGGCCGCGACCATCGCCGCCACCCCGGTGTCCGTGTCGGTCAGCATCGACGTCTTGACGCCCTTGTTGATGTCGGTCTCGATGTAGCCGGGCAGGAGGACCGTGACCTTGATGGGACTGCCCGCCAGTTCCGCCTGCAGACCCTGCCCCAGCGCCGACAGCCCGGCCTTCGACGCCGAATAGGCGGCCTGCGCCTTCGGGAGCCCACGCACCGCACTCATCGAACTGACGAGCACCAGGTGCCCGCTCTGCTGGCGACGGAAGATCTCCATGGCGGCCTCGATCTGGGCGAGCGCACCGACCAGATTGGTCTGCACGGTCTCCAGATTCTCGGCGGCCTTGCCGGTGCCGATCCGCGCCCCCTTGCCGAGCCCGGCGTTCACGATCACCCGGTCGACCCCGCCCAACTCAGTGGCCAACTGCTCGAAGGCCACGGGCACGGCGTCGAGGTCGGTCACGTCGAGTTGCGCCACGGCGACCTTCCCGGCGGCCGGCTCGAGCTCGGCGGCGAGCGCCTCCAGCCGGTCCAGGCGGCGCGCGGCCAGCCCGAGACTCCTTCCGCGCCGGGCGAACTCGCGTGCCATGCCCTCGCCCAGGCCCGAGCTCGCTCCCGTGATGATGATCTTCTCGCGCG
Source organism: Gordonia sp. (in: high G+C Gram-positive bacteria) (assembly GCF_012515855.1). Classification (GTDB taxonomy): domain Bacteria; phylum Actinomycetota; class Actinomycetes; order Mycobacteriales; family Mycobacteriaceae; genus Gordonia. The sequence continues at coordinate 19,410 of NZ_JAAYXO010000081.1, read as the reverse complement.
TCATGCGCCCGAATCTAACGCACTCCGGTCGCCCGGTCGATACCGGATCGTGACCGCCGTTCTGTTGGATCAGCCAAGTCGGACATGATTCCCTTTAGTCACTCTAATCACTTCCGTCACACCCTCGCGCGACTCAACGCGCCGCGGCCACCGTGACTACGACCTTCCGGGAGCCGCGCATGCGCCGCCGTCTCGTTCGAGCCGCCACCACCGCTGCGACCTGCGCTGCGCTGACCGCGACCGCCCTGGTGGCACCGTTCACCGGGACCGCGACGGCCGCGCCCTGCGGGAGCACATCCAACGGCTCGTCGGGAGTGCCGCTCCCCAGCTTCGGATCGCTCGGCTCGTCGAACCCGGAGGGCCCTCCGGAGGGCCCGCAGGGCCCGCTCCCGTACTTCAACAACGGGACCACCAAGGCCATCGCCTGGGTCACCGGACCGCGCAGCGAGAACAGGACCCTCACTCGCTTCGGCATCTCGGGCACGGACATCGGCGCCGCCTGGGACAACGGCTCCGGTCAGACCCTGATGGCCTTCGGCGACACCTTCGGCAACTGCTCCGCACCCGGGAACCAGTGGCGCCACAACGTCCTCCTGCGCACCGACGACAACGACCTCGCCGACGGGCTCACCGTGGCCGACGGCATCCCGGGCGTCGTCACCTCCGGAGCCTCGGTGTCGGCGGCCGCACCGAACATGGCCCGCCAGATGATCGACGCGATCGGCTGGTCCGGCGTTGAGGTCACCACCATCCCGACCTCCGGCATCTCCATCGACGGCAAGCAGTACATGAACTACATGTCGGTGCGCGCATGGGGTTCGGCGGGCAGGTGGGACACCAACTTCTCGGCCATCGCCGTCTCGTCGGACAACGGCCAGACGTGGAGCACCCCGCTGGACACGCTGCGCGTGAACGCCGGGGTCACCGTGCCGCTGCCGCCCGACCTGCCCGAGGTCAAAGCCAACAACGCCAAGTTTCAGCAGAGCGCATACGTCGCCGGGCACGGTGCCGACAGCGGTTGGATCTATCAGTTCGGCACCCCGAACGGCCGCTTCGGCTCGGCCTACCTCGCTCGATTCCGCCCCGACGACATCCTCGATCTGAGCAGCTACGAGTACTGGACCGGATCGACCTGGGCGAATTCGATCGACGCGATCCCGGACACGAACGCACCCAAGGTGTTCGGGGCGCCGGTGACCGAATTATCGGTGGCGTGGAGCGAGTATCTCGGCAAGTACATCATGCTCCACAGCCCCCCGACCGGCCTCCAGATGCGGACCGCCGACCGCCCCGAGGGTCCGTGGAGTCTGCCGCGTAACCTGGTGCGCCCCACCTACGGGATCTACGCGCCGATGATGCTTCCGCACTCGCCCGCGCTCCTCGGCACCGGTCCGGAGCTGTATTACAACGGCAGCCTGTGGGCCGATTACAACGTGGTGCTGATGCGGACCACCCTGCGACGGTAGTCGGTCCCGCCGGGCTTGCGCCCCCACTGCCCGGGAAATAACCGTCGGTCCCCCGGGGATAACAGATCGGCCAGGATCCTCCGGAGTCCCCCGTCCAGCTGATACGAAGGTAAGAACGCGAACCTCACTTCACGGATCGAGTGCCATGCGATTGTCGTCCCGCTCCCTCACCGCCCTCGTCACCGGTGCCCTCGTCGCCTGCGCCACAGTGTCGGCGCCGTTGGTGGTGACCGCGCCCGTCGCACAGGCCCGTGCCTGCAGCAACAGCGGCACCGGCATCCCGATTCCGATCGTCAACAAGCTGTTCCCGCGCGGCGGCTCGGCGATCGGCCCGCAGAAGGCGATGCCCGCGTACGACGCCGGCGGCACCAGGACCATCGGTTGGGTCACCGGACCCAAGAGCCGCAATCAGACCTTCACGCGATTCGGGATCTCCGGCACCGATGTCGGCGTCGCGTGGGACAACGGTCGCGGCGAGACGCTGATGGCCTTCGGCGACACGTTCGGCAACTGCCTCTCCGGCGACCAGCAGTGGCGACACAACGTCCTGCTCCGCTCCACCGACGGCAACCTGGCCGACGGTCTGCGCATCAACGGTCGCGGCTTCGCCCGCGAGATGTTCGGCGCGGTCGGAGTCGAGGGCATCGAGAAGACCGCCATCCCCACCGCGGGCATCTCGATCGGCGGCAAGCAGTACGTCAACTACATGTCCGTGCGCGCCTGGGGCCCGCCCAGCATCTGGTACACCAACTACTCCGCGATCGCCGTCTCGAACAACAACGGTCGCAGCTGGTACACCCCGCGGCAGTCCATCCGCGTCAACGCGGGGATCTCGATTCCGACGCCCGCGGACTGGCCGTCATTCCAGGCGGGCGACGCCAAGTTCCAGCAGAGCGCATACGCCAAGGGCGGCGGAGCCGACGCCGGGTGGGTGTACCAGTACGGCACGCCGAACGGCCGCTTCGGCTCGGCGTACGTCGCCCGCTTCCGCGCGAACGACATCCTCGACCGCAGTCGGTACCAGTACTGGAACGGTGGCGCGTGGGTCGGTTCTCCCGACGCCGCGCGGCCAATCGTCCGCGGCCCGGTCACCGAACTGTCGGTGTCGTGGAGCCCGTACCTGAACCGCTACGTGATGCTCGACAGCCCGCGCGGCGTCCTGCTGCGGACCGCCGCGCGCCCGCAGGGACCGTGGAGCCCGCCGCGCCGGGTGGCGCCGGCCGGGCTGGAGTTGTACGCCCCGATGATGCTGCCGACCTCGCCCGCGCTGCGCGGCACCGGACCGGAGTTGTACTTCAACGGCACCCGGTGGGAGGACTACAACGTGATGCTGGTTCGCACCACCGTCCGCCGCTGATTCGCCACCGCTGACGCGCTCCCTCTCGGCCGCTACTTCAGGAGCCGGGACATCCGGCGGTCGGCCAGCACCTTGCCGCCGGTCTGACACGTCGCGCAGTACTGGAACGAACGGTCGGCGAACGAGACCTCGCGGACCACGTCGCCGCACACCGGGCACGGCAGACCGGTCCGCGCGTGCACCCGCAGCCCCGTGCGCTTCTCGGACTTCAGTCGTGCCACCTCTTGCCCTTCGAGACGTTCGACGGCACCGAGCAGCACCGATCGCACCGCCTCGTGGAGCCGGGTGACCGACGCCTCGTCGAGGTTCTTGGCTGTCGCAAACGGCGAGAGTTCGGCGACGTGCAGGATCTCGTCCGAGTACGCGTTGCCGACGCCGGAGATCACCCGCTGATCGGTCAGCAGATTCTTGATGCGGGCGCCGCTGCCGCTCAGAATCGCAGCGAACCCGTCGCGGCTCAAGCTCAGGACGTCCGGGCCCAGCGTCGCGATCCGTTCGACCTCGGCGGTGTCCCTGACGATCCACGCGGCCAGTCGCTTCTGAGTGCCCGCCTCGGTCACGTCGAAGCCCTCGCCCGGCAGTCCGCAGTGCACGCGCAGGGCGATCGGCCCCTTGCCGCCGGGCTTCGGCGGCGCCGGCGCGAGCGATTCGCTCCACCGCACCCAGCCCGCGCGCGACAGATGGATCACCAGATCGATCTCGGGGTCGCCGCCGTCGGGTCCGGGGACCGTGCGGATCACCAGATACTTGCCGATGCGGTCGACCGCCGACACCGTCCTGCCGGCGAGCGCCGTGTACGGCGGATCGGCGGTCTTGAGCACGGCGAGCGAGGCGACGTCGACCCGACGGATCGGCAGTCCGGCGGCACGCGAGTCGAGGAAGGTCGCGATGGCGGTGACTTCGGGGAGCTCCGGCATGGTCCCAGTGTGCGCCCGCCGTCCGACATTCTCACGGTGGTTCGTGCGGACCGGTTGTCGCGGTGTGTTCTAGTTGGAGGATGCGTCCGACCTCCCCCGCATCCCCGACGGCGCTCTCCGACGCCGAGTTGGCTGCGCACATCGCCGAAGGCGCGGGACAGATCCTGCTCGGCATCCGCCACCGCGACCTGCTGACTGGGCACCTCGCGGGCGATGTCGGCGATGCCATGGCGCAGGCGTGGATCTCCACCGTGCTGCGCCGCCACCGCGGCCGCGACGCGGTGCTGTCCGAGGAAGCCGAGGACGTCGGCGATCGCTCCACCGCCAGCCGCGTCTGGATCATCGATCCGCTCGACGGGACCAGCGAGTTCGCGATGGGCACCTCCGACTGGGCGGTGCACGTCGCGCTGGCCGTCGACGGCGCCCCCGCGGTCGCCGCGGTCTCGCTCCCGGCCAAGGACCAACTGTTCCGCAGCGACGACGTCCCCGCGTCCGACGGTCCGCTGAGCGGACGCCTCGCGGTCTCGCGGTACGGGCACTCCTACCATTCGGCGGCGGTGGCCGACCGGCTCGGCCTCGAACCGGTCCGCATCGGTTCGGCCGGGGCCAAGGCGATGGCCGTGGTCCGCGGTGACGCCGACGCTTACGTGCACTCCGGCGGCCAGTACGAGTGGGACAACTGCGCGCCGGTGGGTGTCGCGCTCGCCGCGGGCCTGCACTGCTCGCGGCTCGACGGCAGCCCGATCGTCTACAACACCGCGCACGCCTACATGCCCGACTTCCTCATCTGCCGCCCAGAACTCGCCGACGCCGCGCTCGACGCCGTCGCGTCGCCCTGGTGAGGTTGCACTAGAGGACGATGCGCTGAGTCAGCCCCGAATCTTCGACAATCCGTGCACCCGGGCCGTCAGGTCGAGCACCAGTTGGCGCGGAACCAGGCGCTGCAGGGTGAACACGATCGGCGCACGGTTGCCGCGCGCATACAGCGGCTTCGGCGAGTCGGCCAGCGCGGCTTCGACGATCTTCTCGGCCATCGCCTCCGACGAGATGCCCTTGCCCTCGTTGCGGCGGGTCGCCGCGGCGACGGTCTCGTACTCCTCGCGGTACACCGAGTCGGGCTCGATATGGATGGTGCGGCGATCGCCGATGCCAGTCGCGATGGTTCCCGGCTCCACCGTCGTCACCCGGATGCCGTAGGGCGCCACCTCGCGGCGCAGCGCCATCGCATAGCCCTTGAGCGCCGACTTGGTGGCGGCGTAGTTGGTGCGGAAGGCCACCGGGAAGCTCGCGAGCATGGAGCCGACCATCACGATGGTTCCGGTGCGACGCTGCCGCATCCGCGGCAGGACCGCCTTGGTGAGCGCCACCGGACCGAACACGTTGACCTTGAACAGGTGCTCCACGGCGTCCATCGGGGTGTCCTCGAACGCCCCCGCGGCGCTCTCGCCGGCGTTGTTGATCAGGATGTCCAGGTCACCGACGGTCTCGGCGCACTCCTGGGCCGACGCGTAGTCCTCGTTGTCCAGGCGGACGTAGGTGACGCCGGGAATCGGGTTCTTCACGGTGTCGGGGTTCCGACTGGTGCCGTACACCTTGTGCCCCAGCGCAACGAACTGTCGCGCAACGGCTTCGCCGATTCCACTGCTTGCCCCGGTGACCAGCACAGTCCGCTGCCCGGTGATCGATTTGGTCATGGCACCACGGTAGTCGGAGGTGCGCGCGGCACGTCGAACGACACCGGCGCGGCAGCGGTGAGTCGTCCCTCACGTAGACTTCTCCGAGCGGTGGCCGCGTCCCCATCTCGGCCGCCGCGGCAGGCGACGGATCGCGCACCGCGATCGTCCACGCTCTCGTAGCTCAGGGGATAGAGCACCGCTCTCCTAAAGCGGGTGTCGCAGGTTCGAATCCTGCCGGGAGCACTCTGATACCCCCACTCGATTGCCACGGTCCCGCGCGCGCTGCGGCACCGGGTGTCTAAGGTTTTACAGCGAAGCACCAATCGTGCGACCGAGCCAGGAGGATCCGCCAGTGATGACGACGCGACGCCGCGCCCTCACCTTTGGACTCGCATCCGCGGTAGCCACCGCCGCGATGCTCGTCCCCGCTCCCGCGTACGCGAGCAGCGGTGCGACCGAGGGATCGAGCAGCGGCATCTCGCCCTGGTGGTGGATGCTCCTGCTGGTGCTGCCCGTGGTCGCCCTGATCGCCGTGTGGCTGCGCGGCCACGACGACTACGACTTCGCGGCGGTCGTCCCCGCCACCGGGCCCGGCTTCCCGCCCCTCACCCCGGAGCGGGACGCTCGGCTGAAGGCTCTCGCCTCGGGACGCGAGTCGAGTGCCGCCGAAGCGATCGCTCGCGCCGAGGAACTCGCCGCCGCGGCCGCCGCACCGGTTCGCCCCGGCGCGCGCGTGCCGTCCGAGGGCGGCACTGTGCCGCTGCCGATCGGCGCATCGCGCCCCCTGCTCGGCGATCCGATGACCGCCCCGGACGGCTACCCGATCAAGGCGGTCACCGAGACCGGAGTGTTCTACCTTCCCGCCGACACCGACTACGCGGCCGTCGTACCCGATGTGTGGTTCGCGACCACGCTGACCGCCGAGAACGGCGGTTTCGAGGCGGCCGCCGACGACGCCGGCTGACCGGCCCGCGTTCTACGACGCACGCGACTCGCTCAGCCGAAGATCTCGTTGAACTTGGTGAGTGACTTGCTGATATCGCTCTTCACCGCCAGTGCGGCAGCCTTGCCGACCGGACCCATCAGCGGCAGTCCGCCGAGGTCGATGAGGAAGGTGATCTTGGATCCGTCGCCGTCGGGTTCCACGAGCAGGTTGATCTTGGCCTTGACGCCGCCCTTGCCGCTGCCCTTGAGGACCACTTCGTTGGGGCGGTTGAACTTCTCGATCTCCCACGCGAACCGGACCCGGGTGCCCTTGGCCGTGACCACGGACGACAGCTTGCTACCCTTCCGCAGTTCGCTCGGCGCGGGCAGTTCGCTGCGCCAGCCGTCGTGGAGCACCAGCCAGTCGTCGTAGCGGGTCAGGTCTGCGGCGCACTCGAAGGTATCCTCCGGGGAGAGTGCGAGATGAATGGAGTCACTGGTCTTCGCCATGGCTATAGACCCTAACTGGAACCAACCGTCACAGGCAGATCTGGGCGGTGGAGTCGTCGAAGAATCTCCCGCGGTCCTCGCCGCGGCGCGCGGCCTGCTGGGCCGCCGCCTGGTAGGACACGGCGCCACCCTGCTGATCACCGAGGTGGAAGCCTACAACGGGCCGGACGACCCCGCCTCGCACGCGTTCACGCGGACGCCGCGGTCGGCGATCATGTACGGTCCGCCGCACCGGCTGTACGTGTATCAGATCCATACGCACCACTGCGCGAACATCGTGACGAGCCCGGAGGGCCAGGGGTCCGCAGTGCTGCTGCGAGCGGGGATCGTGGTGGAGGGCATCGAGGCGGCGCGTGCGCGACGGGGAGACGTCGCCGATCGGCTGCTGGCCCGCGGCCCGGGCAATCTGGCACGGGCGCTCGGCATCACCAAGGCCGATCTGGCCACCGATCTGCTCGACGGGACGGGCGTGCATCTGCTGCCCGGTCCCGGAGGAATCGCCGCGGATCGGATCGCGGCGGGACCTCGCGTCGGGGTGCGCATGGCCGCCGACCGCCCGTGGCGGTTCTGGATCGACGGCGAGCCGTCGGTCTCGGCGTATCGGCGACACCCCGCCGCGTGATCGACTACTGCTGCTGGTCGTTCTTCGGCTGGTCCTGAGCGCCGACGGCCTTGCGTGCGGCGTCCTGCGCCTTGTCGACGTGCGAGGCGTACTTGTTGCCGGTCGCCTTGTCGATCGCGTCGCCGCCCTTCTCGATCAGATCGGGGTTGGACTTCAGTGCGGCCTTGGCCTTGTCGATGATTCCCTTGAGGTTCATACCGAAAGCGTACTTCGTGCCTCCGACTCCGTCGCTAGGAGTCCGACGATTCCAGCTCCAGCGCGATCCGATGCTCACGCAGTTTGTTCCGTCGCTCCAGGTACCGGTTCAGCACCTGGGTGGAGATCTCGACGGCGACGATGCCAACGGCCGCGCAGACGCCCGCCACCGCCATCATCTGGCCGTTGGACGAATCGAGGTGGAACAGGCGCTGGGTGAACGGCAGCGTGAAGATCAGCACGTAGGCGCCCACCGAGACCGCCAGCAGGACGATCTTCCACCAGTTGTAGGGCCGCGCGACCACCACGAGGACGTACACCGCGATCGCGATCATCGTCGCGAGCGCCGCCGTAGCCGCCTGCATCTGGATCGCGCCGAGCGTCTGGGTGGCGTTGGCGACCGCGGCCAGGCCGGTGCTGGGGTCGGTGGCCACGCCGGAGACGTAGCCGCCGAGCACGGCCGAGTAGTCACGGTTGACGATCAGGAAGCAGACGAACGTGGCCAGGCCGACGATGATGCCGTTCGGCACGGCCTGGGTCAGGACGCGGCGGACGAAGCCGGTCTTGGCGCGCTCGTTGTTGGGGGCCAGCGACAGCACGAACGCCGGGATGCCGATGGTGAACCACGCGGAGATCGTCACGTGGATCGGCTGGAACGGGTAGCTTACCGGCTCCCACCCGAAGATCTTCGCCAGCAGACCCGCACCGCCGATCAGCAGCGCCAGCAGCACCGCGTAGACGGTCTTGGTGAGGAACAGGTTGGAGACGCGCTCGATGTTGCCGATGACGCGTCGGCCCTCGCCGACCACGTACGGCAGGGTGGCGAACTTGTTGTCGAGCAGAACGATCTGCGCCACCGAGCGGGCGGCCGACGAGCCGGCCCCCATCGCGACGCCGATGTCGGCGTCCTTGAGGGCGAGCACGTCGTTGACGCCGTCGCCGGTCATCGCGACCGTGTGCTCCTGGGCCTGCAGGGCCTTGACCATGGCGCGCTTCTGGTCGGGGCGGACGCGTCCGAAGGCGTCGGCCTCGGCGATGACCCCTGCCAACTCGTCATCACCGGTCGGCAGGTCGCGGGCGTCGACGGCGGTGTCGGGGTCGCCCAGGCCGAGCGACTGACCGACGGCGCCCACCGACCGCGCATTGTCGCCGGAGATGATCTTGACGGCCACGTGCTGCGATTCGAAGTACTTGATGGTGTCGCGGGCATCGGGACGCACCCGCTGCTCAAGCACCACCAGTGCGGTCGGGACCAGCGTTCCGGGGACGTTGGAGTCGCCGGTCGGCGCGGTGTCGACGGGGACGTCGGTGGTGGCGACGAGGAGGATCCGCAGCCCAGTGGAGCCGAGATCCGAGGCCAGCTGTGCGGTCTCGGTGGCCGGGTCCAGCAGCACGTCGGGCGCGCCGATGAGCCAGTTGCCCTTCGCGGCGCCGGTCGCGTCCTGGAGGGACATGCCGGAGAACTTGTTGGCCGAGCTGAACGGCAGGATCGACGACGTGGTCCAGTCCGGGGCGTCGGGAAAGGCCTCCTGGATCGCCTGGATGCTGGCGTTGGGGCGGGGGTCGTGCGCGGCGATCGACGCGAGCGCCTCCTCCACCTGCTGCTGCGAGACGCCCCCGCTGCCTGTGACCCCGCTGCCTGTTGCTTCGTCGACCAGGCGCACCTCCGACAGCCGCATGCCGTTCTCGGTGAGGGTGCCGGTCTTGTCGGTGCAGACGATGTCGACACGCGCCAGCCCCTCGATGGCCGGCAGTTCGTTGACCAGGCACTGGCGCTGCCCGAGCCGGACCACACCGACCGCGAAAGCGATCGAGGTCATCAGCACCAGGCCCTCGGGAACCATCGGCACCAGCGCGGCCACCATCCCGAGCAGCGCGGTGCGCAGCCCGTTCTGGCTGATGAACAGCTGATTGACGATGGTGAGGATGCCCGCGGGGATCAGCAGCCAGGTGATCACCTTGAGGATCTGGTCGATGCCCGAGCGGAGCTCCGACGAGACGAGGGTGAATTTGGAGGCCTCGGCGGCCAGCTTGTTGGCGTAGGAGTCGGCGCCGACCTTGGTGGCGCGGTAGGCGCCCGAACCGGACACCACGAAGCTGCCGGACATGATCTCGTCGCCGAGCGCCTTGTCGACGGCGTCGGCTTCACCGGTCAGCAGCGACTCGTCCATGTCGAGGGACTCGGACTCGATGGTCTCGCCGTCGACGATCACCTGATCGCCGGGGCCGAGTTCGATGATGTCGCCGAGGACCACCTCGTCGGACGCGATCTCGGCGGCGACGCCGTCGCGACGGACCACCGGTCGGGCCTGACCGACGATCGCCAACCGGTCGAGTGTCCGCTTGGCCCGGACCTCCTGGATGATGCCGATGCCGCTGTTGGCGATGATCAGCAGACCGAACAGGCCGTTGATGAACGACCCGGTGGACGCGACGATCACGAACAGCACGCCGAGAATCGCGTTGATCCGGGTGAAGACGTTGGCCTTGACGATGTCGGCGATGGACCGGCCGGACTTGTCGGCGGTCACGTTGGCCTGCCCTGCGGCCACGCGCTCGGCGACCTCCGCCGCGGTGAGTCCCGGATCGCGGCCCGTCGTCGTCGAGATCGTCATGCGCATCGCTCCCACCAGGTCTGGTCGAAAAAGGCCGTGCCGGTGCGGCTGTCCGGCATCAACGTGGAACCGGGCCGGGGCACGCAGATCTCGACCCCCACTCGACTCGCCTCGGCGCTCAGCCGACGCATCGGGTCGGCCCACGGGTGTCGCGCCAGATTGAAAGTACCCCAATGGATCGGCACCAGCAGCGCCCCCTTGGTCCCCGTGTTGAGCATGCCGTGGACGGTGACGCCCTCCTCTGGATTGAGGTGGATGTCGGGCCACGCGGGATCGTAGGCGCCCACCGCGATCAGGCTGACGTCGAACGGGCCGTGATCGGCACCGGTCTGCTGATACGACTCGGTGAACCCGGTGTCGCCGGAGAAGAAGACGCGGTGCTTCGGTCCGACGATCGCCCAGCTGACCCACTGCGTCAGGTTGCGCGACAGGCCGCGGCCGGAGAAATGGCGCGCGGGCACGGCGTGGAAGGCGATGGTGGTGCCGCGGACGGTGAGCTGGACGTCCTGGAACCAGTCGGCCTGGTGGATCCGCGACGCGTCGACGCCCCACGCCATCAAGTGCGCGGCCACCCCGACCGGCACCACGAAGACCGCCTGCGGTTGGGTGGCGGCGATGGCCCGGATGCTCGGGGTGTCGAGGTGGTCGTAGTGGTCGTGGCTGATCACCACCACGTCGAGGTCGGGCAGGCCGCTCGCGGCCAGCGGCGCCCGATGCATGCGCTTGGGGCCCACCAGTTGCGACGGCGAGCACCGCGCCGACAGCACCGGATCGGTCACCATCCGGACCCCGTCGAGGTCGACGACCGCCGTCGCGTGCCCGAGCCAGGTGACCGAGAGGTCGTGCGGGACGGCGGTGAAGTCGGGCCGGAGGACCGGAATCGTGCCGTTCGGTCTGCCGGGCCGCCGCAACATGTCGACGGCCGTGTCGAAGCCGGGACCGTCCATCGTGGCGGACGCGGCGTCGAGATTGGCAAACGTGCCGTCGACCAGGAACCGCGAGGCTCCCGTGGTCTCCGCGATCGCCTCGGCGGAGGCGCCCATGGCGTACAGCGGGGCGGGTCGCGGCAGACGCAGCGCGGGCGTTTTGAAGGTCACTCGACCAGGATAGTCAAGCCGCGGCAGTGGCTCGGAGCACATTTTCCACTCCGCCATGCCCTATGCTGGTTTCACCAGGAGTTGATCATTCGATCAACTTCTCGATCGTCAGAAGTCATCGCCAAGAACGGAGTGCCCGTGACCGACACCCCCGCGAGCGGCATCGCAACGCCCGACTGGGCCGCGATCGACGACGCCGTCCGCCGCGCTGGGCTCGACGCCCCCGTGCTCGCCCTCGACCTCGACCTACTCGATCACAATATCGCCGACCTGCATCGCCGCGCCGCAGGCGTCCCGATTCGCGTCGCCTCGAAGTCACTGCGCGTGCGCTCGATGATCGAGCGTGTCCTGGACCGTCCCGGTTACGCAGGCGTCCTCGCCTTCGACGTCGCCGAAGCCCACTGGCTGGCCACCGAGTCCGGGGTCTCCGACGTCCTGCTCGGCTATCCGACGGTCAAGCGCGAGGCGCTCGCCGCGTTGTTCGCCGACGAGCTCGCGTGCCGCCGTGTCACCCTGCTGGTCGACGACCCCGACCAGCTCGACCTGGTCGACGCCGTAGTCCCGCCCGCGCGCCGCCCGAGCGTCCGCGTCGCGATCGATCTCGACGCCTCGCTGCGTGCGGTCGGCGGCCGCGTGCACCTGGGCGTGCGCCGCTCCCCCGTCCACTCCCTGCAGCAGGCCACCGCACTCGCCCGCACCATCGTCGGGCGCGACGGTTTCGATCTCGTCGGGGTGATGTCGTACGAGGCACAGGTGGCAGGCCTCGGCAACGGCGTGGCGGGCAAGTTCGCGATGAACACCGCCGTGAGCGCCGTTCAAGCGGTGTCGATGACCGAGATCCGCCACCGCCGCGGCAAGGTGATCGCCGCGGTGCGGCAGATCGCCGATCTGGAGTTCGTGAACGCGGGCGGTACCGGGTCTCTCGAGGAGACTGCCAAGGATGCGTCGGTCACCGACATCGCCGCGGGCTCCGGACTGTTCGGCGGGCACCTGTTCGACAACTACCGGCACTTCAAGCCCGCTCCCGCCATGGCCTTCGGCCTCGACGTGCTGCGCCATCCCGACGACGACATCGTCACCTGCGCGGGCGGCGGATGGATCGCCTCCGGGCCGCCCGGAGAGGACCGACTGCCCAAGCCGGTCTGGCCCGAGGGACTCGAGTACATCGGCACGGAGTCGGCGGGCGAGGTACAGACCCCGCTGGTCGGGCCGGCCGCGCGGACGCTGCGCGTCGGCGATCGAGTCTGGTTCCGCCACACCAAGTCTGGCGAGGTCGCCGAACGCGCCGACCGCGTCGCCCTGATTCAACGAGATGCTCACGGCTGCGCCGACGTCGTCGACGTCGTGCCGACCTACCGTGGAGAAGGAAGATGTTTCGTATGACCAAGACCGCACCCGCGCAGTGGACCAACTGGGGCGGCACCGCATCGTGCACCCCCGACAGCCTGCTGGTTCCGCAGAGCATCGACGAACTGGCCGCCGCAGTCCACGCCGCCGCCGAACGCGGTGCGACCGTGAAGCCGGTGGGCGCCGGACACAGCTTCTCCGAGATCGCCGTCGCTCCCGGGGTCCAGGTCGCGATGTCGGGATTCCGCGGCGTTCGGGACGTCGATCTCCCGAACAAGCGCATCACCCTCGGCGCAGGCACCAATCTGCACCAGATCCCCGGCATCCTGGAGCCGCTCGGGCTGGCGATGACCAACCTCGGCGACGTGGACCGCCAGACCGTCTCCGGCGCCACCTCGACCGGCACGCACGGCACCGGCGGCGCCTTCGGCGGCATCTCCACGCAGATCCGCGGCGTCACATTGGTCGACGGCACCGGGCAGGTCCGCACCGTCGGAGAGAACGATCCCGACCTCAAGGCCGCCGCCCTCGGCCTCGGTGCGCTGGGCATCATCACCGACATCACGCTGCAGTTGGTCGACGCCTACGCCATCCAGGCCGTCGAGGCGCCCGCCGACGCCGACGAGACCATCGACGGTTTCCTCGACAACGTCGCGAACATCGACCACTACGAGTTCTACTGGTTCCCGCACACCGCGTGCGCGCTGACCAAGACCAACACCCGTCTCCCCGCGGACACGCCCTCCTCGGGACCCGGCAGGGCGCGGCGCTACCTCGACGACGAGCTGATCTCCAACCGCCTGTACCGGGTGCTGTGCGGGATCAGCGCCAAGCAGCCGCGGGTGGTGCCGACCATCAATCAGTTGGCGGGCCGCGTCCTGTCGGCGCGGACCTACACCGACCGGTCCGACAAGATCTTCATCTCCAACCGCGACGTCCGCTTCCGCGAGATCGAGTACGCGATTCCGCTCGAAGCGGTGCCGGAGGCGCTGCGCGAGGTGCGCGCGACCATCGACCGCCGCGGCTACAAGGTGAGCTTCCCGATCGAGGTTCGCGCCGCGGCCGCCGACGACCTGCTGCTCTCGACCGCCCACGGTCGTGCCACCGGGTACATCGCGGTGCACCGTTACGTCGGCGACGACCTCCCCGACTCGCAGGCCTACTTCCGCGACATCGAGGACGTCATGATCGCGCACGGCGGTCGTCCGCACTGGGGCAAGATGCACACCCGCGACGCGGACTACCTCCGCGGCGTGTACCCCCGCTTCGACGACTTCCTCGCCGTCCGCGACCGCTTCGACCCGCAGCGGACGTTCGCCAACCCGTACCTGCGGACGGCGCTGGGCGAGTAGGGCCGGTCTCGGGCTCCTACCGCCCGGTGAACACCGGCTGCCGCTTCTCGGCGCGCGCCGCACGCGCTTCCTGCACGTCCTCGCTCAACCACGCCGCGCGCATGGCCGCCACCCGCTCGGCCGGAGCCTCGTCGCGGGCGCCGTCGCCGTTGAACACCATCTTGTAGTGACGGAGGGTCAGCGGGGCGAACTCGGCGATCTCGGCCGCCCACCGCTGGGCCTCGTGCAGACCGCCGAGGCGATTGGCGAAGCCGAGAGCGAGCGCCCGGTCGGCGGTCAGCGGATCGCAGCCGATCAGCATGCCGCCAGCGGTTCCGGCGCCCACCAGCGACGTGAGCCGACGGACCGTCCACTCGTCGATCGCGACGCCGATCTTGGCCGCCGGGATGCCCGCGAGGGCCTCCGGCACCAGGACCCGGAGGTCGGCGGCCATGGCGAGCTGCAGGCCCGCGCCCAGCGCGGCGCCGTTGAGCGCCGCGATGACCGGGACCGGGGTGGCCTCGATCTGCTCGATGAGCCGGACGTGCTGATCGAGGAAGGTCTCGTCGTACACCGGGCCGGAGAGGTCGGCACCCGCGCTGAACACCTTGCCGCGGCCGGTCAGCACGATCACCCGGGCGCCGCCGTCCACGGCGGCGGTGAAGGCCTGGGAGAGGTCCTGCACCATGGCCTCGTTGAGAGCGTTGCGCTTCTCCTCGCGAGCCAGTTCGATGGTCGTCACGTTCCCGGTGGTGCTGCTCACAATCATGCGGGCATGCTATCCGGGCCGAACGTCCCGCGGCCGGTCGGGGTCGGTCCGAGAGTCCGAGTCGGCGACGGCTTCGCGCCCACCGCGGCCTCGACACGCTTCGTGACTACGTCCCGAGGCGGCTCGACCAGCGTGGCGAGCGACCAGCCGCCGCCTGCGGTGCGCCACTGCTGAGATCAGCCTCCTCACGGCTCTCCGACGGCAAATCGCCGCCGGACGGCCACAGGCGGCCTGATTTCAGCACTAGATCTTGACGACGCCCCGGCCGATCGCGCCGCCGGCGAGGATGGTCTGCAGCGTGCCGGGCAGGTCGTCGAGGCCGATCTCGGTGATCAGCCGGTCCAGGTGGCGCGGGCGCAGGTCGGTCTCGAGGCGCTGCCACAGGGCACGACGGAAGGCGATGTCCTTCTGCACCGAGTCGATGCCCGCGAGGGTCACCCCGCGCAGGATGAACGGCATCACCGTGGTGTCGAGGCCGGCGCCGCCGGTGAGGCCGCTGGCGGCGACGATGCCGCCGTAGTCGATGCTCGAGAGCACGTACGCCAGTGTCTGACCGCCGACGCAGTCGACGGCGGCCGACCACTGCTGCTTGCCGAGCGGGCGAATCTTGGCCTCGGGATCGTCCGGGAGCCTGCCGATCACCGAGGTCGCGCCCAGTTCGGTGAGCAGCGCAGCGGTGTCGGGCTTACCCGTGGACGCCACGACGTCGAACCCGAACTTATTCAGCAGGTCGATGCTGACCGTGCCGACACCGCCGCTGGCACCGGTCACCAGGACCGGACCGTCGGACGGGCGATAGCCGCCGTCGAGGATGGCCTGCACGCTCATCGCGGCGGTGAATCCAGCGGTGCCGATCGCCGCGGCCTCGCGGGTGGACAGCGCGTCGAGCTTGACGACCTGATCGGCGTTGACCCGGGCGTACTGGGCATAGCCGCCGTGTCGCGCGGTACCGATGTCGTGGCCGTGCGCCATCACGGCGTCGCCGGGCGCGAACTCGTCGGACGACGACGTCTCGACCACGCCCGCGATGTCGATGCCCGGGATGATCGGATAGTCGCGGACCACGCCGCCGCGCGGAGTCACCGCGAGCGCGTCCTTGTAGTTGATGCTGGAGTACTCGACGCGGATCGTGACGTCGCCATCGGGCAGGAAGCTGTCGGCGACTTCTTCGCGGGCCAGGGTGATTGCGCCGTCGTTCTCGCGGGCGACCATCGCGGTGAATGTCATGCGGGGTACTCCAGTCGTTGAGGCGGTGTGCCGGGTTGAAGCCATCTGCAGGGTTCAAACCGGGTGCAGATACGACAGCACCCGCGCCGCCGAGGCGACACGGGTGCAGTCATGAATTCTGGTGGATCAGACGCCGAGCAGGTCGATCACGAAGATCAGCGTCTTGCCCGACAGGCGGTGGCCTGCGCCGGCCGGCCCGTAGGCGAGCTCCGGCGGAACCACGAGGCGACGACGACCGCCGACCTTCATGCCGGGGATGCCTTCCTGCCAGCCGGGGATCAGGGCGTCGAGCGGGAAGCGAGCCGACTGGCCGCGGTCCCACGACGAGTCGAACTCCTCGCCCGACTCGAACTCGACGCCGACGTAGTGCACGTCGACGGTGCCGCCGTGCTGGGCCTCGACGCCTTCACCGATCACCAGGTCGGTGATCTCGAGGGACGACGGGGCCGGACCTTCCGGGAAGTCCACTTCGGGCTTGCTCATGGTCAGCGGTCCCCCATCTGGACGTAGTCGCGCTCGGTGTAGCCGGTGTACAGCTGACGCGGGCGGCCGATCTTGGTGGTCGGGTCGGTGTGCATCTCACGCCAGTGCGCGATCCAGCCGGGCAGGCGGCCCAGCGCGAACAGCACGGTGAACATGCGGGTCGGGAAGCCCATCGCGCGGTAGATGACGCCGGTGTAGAAGTCGACGTTCGGGTAGAGCTTGCGCTCGATGAAGTAGTCGTCGTTGAGGGCGACCTCTTCGAGGCCCTTGGCGATGTCGAGCAGGTCGTCCTGCACGCCGAGGGTCTGCAGGATCGAGTCGGCGGTCTTCTTGACGATCGCGGCGCGCGGGTCGTAGTTCTTGTACACGCGGTGCCCGAAGCCCATGAGCTTCACGCCGTCTTCCTTGTTCTTGACCTTGTTCATGAAGGCCTTGGTGTCGCCACCGGAGAGACGGATCTCGTCGAGCATCTCCAGCACGGCCTGGTTAGCGCCGCCGTGCAGCGGGCCCCAGAGCGCGTTGATGCCGCCCGAGATCGAGGTGAAGAGGTTGGCCTGCGACGAGCCGACCAGGCGCACGGTCGACGTGGAGCAGTTCTGCTCGTGGTCGGCGTGGAGGATGAACAGCATGTCGAGCGCCTTGGCGACGTCGGGGTCGACCTCGTAGGGCTCGGCCGGGAAGCCGAAGGTGAGACGCAGGAAGTTCTCGACCAGGCTCAGCGAGTTGTCCGGGTACAGGAACGGCTGACCCTGCGACTTCTTGTACGCGTACGCCGCGATGGTCGGCAGCTTCGCCAGGAGGCGGATGGTCGCCAGCTCCACCTGCTCGGGATCCTTGGGATCCAGCGAGTCCTGGTAGTAGGCGCTCAGCGCGTTGACGGCGCTCGAGACCACCGGCATCGGGTGCGCGTTGCGCGGGAAGCCGTCGAAGAACCGCTTGAGGTCCTCGTGCAGCAGCGTGTGGCGCTGGATGCGGTTGGCGAAATCGTCGAGCTGGGTCGGGGTCGGCAGCTCACCGTAGATCAGCAGGTAGCTGACCTCGATGAAGGTCGACTTCTCGGCCAGCTGATCGATCGGGATGCCGCGGTAGCGCAGGATGCCCGCGTCGCCGTCGATGTAGGTGATCGCAGACTTGGTCGACGCGGTGTTGACGAAACCGCCGTCAAAGGTCGTCATTCCGGTCTGGGAGAGGAAAGGGCCCAGAGCGACCGAATCGCTTCCCTCGGTTGCCTTCAGGATCGGCAGGTCGATCTCGCCACCAGGGTAGGTGAACTTGCCGGTCGTCTGTTCGGTCGCGTCATTGTCAACGGACACACAAACCCCTTATAACTCGCGGGTGAGCAGTTGCTGGGTAACAACCTAGTCGTGGTTCGACCATGACGCCGCATGAGGGTCCCACTGAGGCTCCTGCGACGGCTGTCGAGTGCTCAGCTTACTCATAAGCCGCTAAGTTATTGGAATGCGAGAGCTACCTGCGGGAAGCGACGCCGTCCTCCTCGACTTCAGCACCGAAGAGTCGCCCGAAGGTGCGGCCGAGGACTGCGCTCGCGCCCTGCGAGCGGCTCTGGAATCCGGTCGCCTCCCCCCGTGCGACATCGTCCTTTCTGCCCGGACCGTGCTGATCGAAACACCCCCCGGGGCCGGCCTCGACCAACTCGCCGTCCGACGCATCGCACGGACCGTGCCCCGACGCGAAAGATCCACCGCGACAGCGCAGTTCAGTAACCTGCAAGCCACCTCTCAGGCACCGCATCTGGTGATTCCCACGGTGTACGACGGTGCCGACCTCACCGAGGCCGCCGACCTCCTCGGCGTCAGCACCGACCGGCTCGTCGAGGCGCACGGCGCAATTCTCTGGCGGGTGCAGTTCATGGGTTTCGCGCCCGGTTTCGGCTACCTGGTTCCCGACCCCGCGAGCGCGCCGGACGACGCCGCCCTGTTCCGCGCGATCACCCGACGTTCCCAATCCCGACCATCGGTGCCTGCCGGCTCCGTCGCGGTCGCCGCCGGCTACAGCGCGGTGTACCCGCGCAGCAGCCCCGGCGGGTGGTTTCTGCTCGGCCGCACGGCGTTGACCATGTGGAACAGCCGGGCCACACCCCCGTCGACCCTGACCGCGGGCACCACCGTCCGGTTCGATGCGATGCCGGAAGGCACCGTCTCCGACCCCTCGGCACCGACCACGTCAGAGAACACGAAGTGAAACGCAGCACATTTGCCCTCGAACATGCGGGAAGCCCCACTTTGGCGGTGACCGCGACCGGCCCGCTGTCCACCGTCCAAGACCTCGGACGTCCCGGATTCGCGCATCTCGGTGTCCCCCGTTCCGGCGCGGCGGACCTTCCGTCGTTCGCCCTGGCCAATCGCCTCGTCGGCAACCACCCCCACGCCGCGGCAGTGGAGGTGACCCTCGGCGGATGGTCGGCCCGGGCCCGCGGCGGCCTTTTGGTCGCGGTCACCGGACCGCCGACTCGAGTACGGGTCGACGGCGTCGAGGTCGGCAGCCACGGCGCGGTGCGGGTCGCCGACGGCGAGTTGATCGAGGTCCTGGCGCCCGCGCGCGGCGTCCGGAACTACGTCGCGGTGCGCGGCGGGGTCGACGTGCCCCCGGAACTCGACTCCCGATCCACCGACACGTTGTCCGGCCTCGGTCCCCCGCCCCTGCACCCCGGCGACGTCCTTGCGGTGGGACGCGACGACGACGAATGGCCTGCCGCCGAGTTCGCGCCGGTCGGCAGCCTCCCCGACGTCACGGAGCTGATCGCAGCGCCCGGTCCGCGGCACCACCGTCTCGTGGATCTCGGCAGCCTCGCCATCGGCCGCTGGACGGTGGCCGCGGCCAGCAATCGCGTCGGCGTCCGACTCCATCGCGACG
>NZ_JAAYXO010000080.1 GCF_012515855.1 Gordonia sp. (in: high G+C Gram-positive bacteria) | reverse complement strand
TGATCGTCATCGAGCACAACCTCGACGTCATCAAGACCGCCGACTGGATCGTCGACATGGGACCGGAAGGCGGTAGCGGCGGCGGGACGGTGGTGGCGCAGGGCACGCCGGAGGTGGTCGCGGAGGTCGAGGCGAGCCACACCGGCGGCTTCATCAAGCCGCTCCTGCAGGGCTAGCTGCTTCCGCGGGCCACTTACAGGCCCATCGACTTCCGAATCTCTGCGAGCTTGTTCTTGGCGGCCTCGTCGCGCTTGGCCATCGCTTCGTCGGCCGCGGCCGCCTCCTTGCCCATCTCGGCGAGCTCCTGGCTCCCGATCGCGGTGGCGGTCCGCTGCTCGATCTTGTCCCGGACGTGGTCGAAGGTCGGCACGCCGGCTTCGGTGTAGCCGGTGACCTCCTCGAACGACGGCGCCCGCACGGACGGGGTGAAGTCCGGTGCGGGCACGATCTCGGCGTCGATGGGTTCGGGTTCGATGGGCTCGTCGCCGCGGGGGAAGCCGGGAGTGGTCATGACTCCAGCGTAGTCCCGACGATGGGGCGATACCGGCGGCAGCAGGTGATCGGTCGCAGGGGATCGGTGGCGGGGTCAGCCCTTGACCGGACCGGTGAACTGCTCGCCGGGGCCCTGGCCCGGCTCGTCCGGATAGGCGGAGGCCTCGCGGAACGCCAACTGCAGGGCGCGGAGTCCGTCCTGCAGCGGCTTGCGGTGCAGTCCGAGGTCGCCCAGCGAGGCGACCACCAGTCCGGCGAGTGCGGTGATCAGCGCGCGCGCTTCGGGGAGGTCGACGGTGTCGGGGTCGGCGCCCTCGGCGAGCCCGAGCTTCTCGGCCGCCGAACTCATCAGCATCACGGCCGAACGGGTGATCACCTCGACGGCGGGAATGTCGATCAGTTCGCGGACGTTGTCTTCAGATGCCTGACCCGGCGCGACGTGTACGTTGTCGGGCTGATCAGGCGAGTAGGAGTTAGGGCTCACGCCTGATAGAGTGTCACAGCATGACCGCCTCGGCTAGCGCCGGGGTAGCAAGAGGATTCTTCGAGTCCCACCGTACGACGATCGTCCAACGATCTGTTTCACGGTTCCGGTCACACCAGCGCCGGTCGGCCAACCGTAGAGGTTGTGTCTCGACTGGCACAATGGTGTTCTCGGCCTCGAATCTCCTCACGCTTGCCAACTCCGTTGGCCGGCCACATGGAAAACATTGATCGAGGAGGCCACATCAGCACTGAAACCCGCATCAACGAGCGCATCCGCGTCCCCGAGGTCCGACTGGTCGGACCTGGCGGTGAGCAGGTGGGCATTGTGCGTGTTGAAGATGCGCTTCGCCTGGCTTACGAAGCCGACTTGGACCTGGTAGAGGTTGCGCCTGACGCACGCCCGCCGGTGTGCAAGATCATGGACTACGGCAAGTTCAAGTACGAGGCGGCGCAGAAACAGCGCGAGTCCCGCCGTAACCAGCAGATGACCGTCGTCAAGGAGCAGAAGCTCCGCCCGAAGATCGACGACCACGACTACGAGACCAAGAAGGGTCACGTCGTCCGGTTCCTCGAAGCGGGCTCCAAGGTGAAGGTCACCATCATGTTCCGCGGTCGCGAGCAGTCCCGCCCCGAGTTGGGATTCCGCCTGCTGCAGCGCCTGGGCAACGACGTCGCCGAGTACGGCTTCGTCGAGACCTCGGCCAAGCAGGACGGCCGCAACATGACGATGGTCCTGGCACCGCACAAGGGTGCGAAGACCCGAGCGCAGGCCCAGCAGAGTCAACAGGGTTCCTGAACCGACACTCGAAGAAGTAGCGGATTCCGCCATCCGCCCGGACCTCCCGGTCCCGGCGGTGTCGGAGTTCGCCCAAACGAAGGAAGACAATGCCTAAGAGCAAGACCCACAAGGGCACCGCGAAGCGATTCAAGGTGACCGGCAGCGGCAAGATCATGCGTGAGAAGGCAGGCAAGCGCCACCTCCTGGAGCACAAGTCGTCGCGCGTCACCCGACGTCTCTCCGGCGACACCGTCGTGAGCGAGAACGACGCCCCGCGCATCAAGCGCCTGCTCAACCGCTGATCTCCACGAACTTTCAGAAGGACTAAGACTAATGGCACGTGTGAAAAGGGCTGTCAACGCCCAGAAGAAGCGCCGCTCCATCCTGGAGGCGTCGAAGGGCTACCGCGGGCAGCGTTCGCGCCTCTACCGCAAGGCCAAGGAGCAGCAGCTCCACTCGATGACCTACGCCTACCGCGACCGCAAGGCGCGCAAGGGCGACTTCCGCAAGCTGTGGATCACCCGCATCAACGCGGCTGCTCGTGCGAACGACATGACCTACAACCGCCTGATCCAGGGTCTGAAGCTGGCAGGCGTCGAGGTCGACCGCAAGGTGCTCGCCGACATCGCCGTCACCGACCCGGCGGCTTTCACCAGCCTCGTCGAGGTCGCTCGCAAGGCGCTGCCTGCCGACGTCAACGCTCCGGCTGCCTGATCTTCCGAGATCACGCCAGGTGACTGACTTCCGACCCGCGACGGACGTTCTGACCGAACGTTCGTCGCGGGTCGTTTCTTTGGCCAAACTGCACCGTGCATCGGTTCGACGCAGCGAAGGCCGCTTCCTCGTCGAGGGATTCAACTCCGTCGACGCGGCGCTGACGACCGGTCGCACCCAACAGGTCCTCGTCCGCGAGGACCAGGAGCAGCGGTTCGGCGACCTCGTCGACCGCGCGCTCACCGCGGGCGTGCCGGTGCTTCGGCTCAACGAGCGCGCTGCGGGCAAGCTCTCGGAGACCTCGACGCCTCCCGGGGTCTTCGCGGTGTGCGACCTGCTGACGGTCGACCTCGACGACGTCCTCTCCGGGAGCCCGAGACTCCTGGTGGTGGCCGTCGAACCTCGGGAACCGGGAAATCTCGGCACCCTGACCCGCTGCGCCGACGCGATGGGCGCCGACGCGGTGATCCTGCTCGGTGACTCGGTCGACCCGCACAACGGTAAGAGCGTCCGCGCCAGCGCGGGGAGTGTCTTCCACGTGCCCGTGGTCCGTCTCGCCGACATCGCCGGGGGACTGGCTGCCGTCCGTTCGGCAGGCATCGCCACGCTGGCGACGGCGATGAACGGTGAGGTGAGCCTCGATGACGCCGATGAACTCCTCGCTGCTCCGCATGCCTGGCTGTTCGGCAACGAGGCGCACGGACTGCCCGACGAGGTGCTGGCCGGCGCCGATCATCGCGTCAGCATCCCGTTGCGGGGCCGCGCGGAGAGTCTGAACCTCGCGGCGGCCAGCGCCGTCTGCCTGTACGCGAGCGCTCGCGTACAAAATCGCTGACGTCGGCGACCGGACTCCGACTTCTGCGGGCCACGGGCCTCTTCGGTGACTTAGGTTAGGTAAAGCTACTATCAAGTCGACGACAGTAGGCCCGACCCGAGCAGGGGGATGAGTGATGACGGTTTCCGTGGAAGTCTTCGGCGAGGCCGGAACGCCTCCCACGCAGGGGGCGCCCTGTCGGCTCGCCGCCGAGAAGCTCTCTGTCGGCTACGGCGACACCACCATCATCGATCGCTTGGACGTTGCGATCCCGACCGGGCAGGTCACCACGATCGTGGGGCCCAACGGCTGCGGAAAGTCGACTCTGCTGCGCACCCTGTCGCGGCTGCTGAATCCGTCGGCCGGCCAGGTCCTCCTGGACGGTCAGGACATCGCGGGCCAGAAGCCGAAGCAGGTGGCTCGCACCCTGGGGCTGCTCCCGCAGAATCCGGTGGCGCCCGACGGGCTCACCGTCGCCGACCTCGTCGCCCGGGGCAGGCACCCGCATCAGTCCTGGTATCGGCAGTGGTCGTCGGACGACGACCGTGCCGTCGCCGAGGCGATGGCACTGACGTCGACCACCGAGCTCGCCGACCGTGCGGTCGACTCGCTGTCGGGCGGCCAACGGCAGCGAGTCTGGATCGCCATGACCTTGGCGCAGCAGACCGACCTGGTGCTGCTCGACGAGCCGACGACCTATCTGGATCTGGCCCACGCCGTCGATGTCCTCGATCTGGTCGACGAACTCCGCTCCGAGCACGGGAAGACCGTGGTGATGGTCCTGCACGATCTGAATCTGGCGGCGCGCTACAGCGATTCGATCATCGTGATGCGCGCCGGCCAGATCGTCGCGGAAGGACCTCCCCGGGATGTGCTGACCGCCGACCTGCTCGCCTCAGCCTTCGGGCTGGCCTCGCAGATCGTGACCGATCCGATCGGCGGAACACCGATGGTGGTACCGATCGGTCGTCGCTGCACGTCGGTCAGATCGTGACCTTGATCGGCCGAGTCTGCTTCTCCGAGTCGGCGCTCGGATTGCCGACCTGGCCCTGGCCGGACAGGCCCCAGCAGTAGGTGTCGCCCGAGGCCACCTCGGCACAGGTGGTGCTGAAGCCGGTGGTCACGTACTCGACATCGCTCAAGCCGTTGACCTCGGTGGGGTTCATGACTCGTTCGGTGCTGCCGTTGCCGACCTGACCGTAGAAGTTGTTCCCCCAGCACAGCAGCTTGCCCTCGGAGGTGGCGCACGCGGTCGACACGTCGACGGCCACCTGTTCGGCGTTCGCGATTCCGTTCACCTCGACGGGCACCTTGCGGTAGCCGTCATCGTTGATGTCCGATCCCCAGCAGTGCACCTTGCCGTCGGCGACGGCGCACACGGTGCGGTAGATGATCTTCTTCTCGGTGTCGACCGACCGGCCGATCGAGACCGACGTGACGTTCTGCAGGTTCTTGACCTTGACCGGGGTGTTGCGCTGGTCGGTGGTGCCGTCGCCGAGCTGGCCGCTGCCGTTATTGCCCCAGCAGTACAGATCGTTCTCGGCGGCGATGGCGCACACGGTGCCGCCGTTCGACGAGATCTGCTTCACGTCGGACAGGTTGTTGACCTTCTGCGGTGAGGTCACCCGTTCGCTGGTGTCGCCGGTTCCGATCTGACCGCCTTCGCCGCCGCCCCAGCAATAGACCTCTTTCTCCTCGGTGACGGCGCAGGTCGCGGTGTCGTTGGTGGAGACCGCGGTGGCCTTCGGGAGCCCGGGGACCTTGACCGGTGACGACCGGTCCTCGGTCGACCCGTCACCGATCTGTCCGTAGTGGTTGCGGCCCCAGCAGTAGACGTCGCCGGAAGCGATGGCGCAGGTGGTGGTCGGGTACTCCTCGTTCTTCGAGAGGTAGTTGCCGATGCTGACGGCGGTGACGCCGGTCAGGCCCGGGACTTTGATCGGAGTCTGCTGCGTGGTGGTTCCGCCGTCGCCGATCTGGCTGGAGCTGTTGTTGCCCCAGCAGTAGAGGCTCTCGTCCTTGATGGAGCAGGTGGTGTTGGAGTTCGTCACCAACTGCATGTTCGGGTGTGCTGTCACCGTCTCTTCGGGCTCGCCGCCCGTCATGAGCACCGCGAGCGTGGTGACCGCGGCGATCAGAACGACCGCCAGCACGGCGAGGCCGATGAACAACGGCTTCTTGCTCTTCTTCGGGGCCTGACCCGGCGCGCCCCACGCCTGCTGCGGAGCACCCGGTCCCATCGGCGGCGGAGTGAAGGCCCCGGCGTTCGGCTGACCCGGGTAGCCCTGGTTCGGTGCGCCGTAAGCGGGGCCGCCGGGAACAGTGCCGCCATAGCTCTGGGCGTTGAAGTTGCCCGACGGCGGCGGGGTCATGCCCGGGTTGGAAGTGCCGGGGTGGGAGGCGAAGTACGGGGCCGCCATCCCGGGCGCCGAGTGCGGCGGTTGCATTCCGGGGTTGGACGGGGGCGTCATCCCCGATGCGGAGACGTGGCCGGACGGGGGCGGCGTCCCGGCGAACCGCTGATTGGTGGGCGGGGCCGGGGTGTGGCCCGGGCCGACACCGGGGACCGGCGCGACGGTCGTCGACGTGCCCGCCTGCGTCTGGGCGAGAGCACGCTTGAGGTCGTCGGCGAACGCACGGCAGTTCGGGTAGCGCGCGGCGGGATCCTTCGCCATCGCACGCTGCAGGACCGGTCCGAGCGGTGCGAGGTCCGGGCGTACATTGCCGAGCGACGGCGGCGGCTGCTGCACGTGGGCCATCATCAGGGCCGTGGTGCTGTCGGCCTTGAACGGTGCTGTTCCGGCGAACAGTTGGTACGCCGTGCACGCCAGGGAGTACTGGTCGGACTTGCTGGACGCGTGCTGGCCGCTGATGATCTCCGGTGCGGTGTAGGCAGCGGTGCCGACCACCGAGTTGACCGCGGTCAACTGCGGTGAATCCGCCAGCTTCGCGATGCCGAAGTCGAGCATCACCGCGCGTGCGATCGCGCCGTCGTCGGTGCGGGTGATCACGATGTTGGCCGGCTTGATGTCGCGGTGGACCACGGTGCGCGCGTGCGCGTAGTCCAGGCCGCTCGCCACCTGTTCCATGACGGTGACGGCATCGGCCGGACTCAGCTGGGTGGACGAGAGGTCCGGCCCCTTGAGATAGCTCATGGTGAACCACGGCAGGCCCTCGTCGACGCCGTAGCTGTGGACGGTGATGATGCTCGGGTGATCCAGGGACGCCGCGGTGCGTGCCTCGTTGGAGAAGCGCTGCTGGAAGTCGTCGTTCGACGCCCCGCCGACCGAGATGACCTTCATGGCCTCTTGGCGCTGCAGCTGTTCGTTCTCGACGATGTACACATCACCCATGCCGCCGGAGCCGAGCCGTGAAACCACTCGGTATCCCGCAATCTGACTACCCGGTTCCGCCGACATGAGCGTCCTCCCTCAACATCCGGCAGATGGGGTGCCGGAACTGGTGTTGCGATGAACCTATCGCATGGCAAGTGTCATCCGAAGGACTTGGTCTCCTACCCGAACGACCCCGTCTCGGGAGGACGGCGACACGGTCGGTTTCGGCCGACCGGCCTGAAATGAAGGTCGGCGGCCATCTCGACTACCCTTGAACGCGAGTAATTTGCACGCGTATGTGACATAGGAGATGCGAGCCCGGTGGCTGACGACACTGCTGTCAACGAATTCCCGACCGGAGCCGAACTGGACGCGGCCGTCGCGGACGCGGTTTCCGCATTCGACGGCGCCGCCGATCTGGAGGCCCTGGGCAAAGCCAAGGCCGCCTTCTTCGGGGAGCGCTCGCCGATCGCGCTGGCTCGGCGTGCCCTGGGGAGTCTGCCGAAGGATCAGCGGTCCGCGGCGGGCAAGCTGGTCAACGAGGTTCGCGGAAAGGTGCAGGCGGCACTCGACGCCCGCACCGAGGTCCTGTCGGCCGAGCGTGATGCTGCGGTGCTGGTCGCCGAGTCGATCGACGTCACCCTGCCCTCCGGTCGACGACGCCGCGGTGCCCGCCACCCGATCACGGTGATCGGTGAGCAGGTGGCCGACGTCTTCGTCGGCATGGGCTGGGAGATCGCCGAGGGGCCCGAGGTCGAGACCGAGCACCACAACTTCGACGCCCTGAACTTTCTGCCGGACCATCCGGCTCGGTCGATGCAGGACACGTTCTACATCGCGCCCGAGGGCTCGCGACAGGTGCTTCGCACGCACACCTCACCCGTGCAGGTCCGTTCGATGCTCAACCGCGAGGTGCCGATCTACGTCGCCTGCCCCGGTCGCACCTTCCGCACCGACGAGCTCGATGCGACCCACACCCCGGTCTTTCATCAGATCGAGGGTCTCGCCGTCGACAAGGGACTGACGCTCGCGAACCTGCGCGGAACCCTCGAGGTGCTCGCGCAGGCCCTGTTCGGTCCGGAGACCACCACCCGCATGCGGGCCAGCTACTTCCCGTTCACCGAACCGTCCGCCGAGGTCGACGTCTGGTTCCCGGGCAAGAAGGGCGGCGCAGGCTGGGTGGAATGGGGCGGCTGCGGCATGGTCAACCCGAATGTGCTGCGTTCGTCCGGCATCGACCCGGACGTGTACACGGGCTTCGCGTTCGGTATGGGCTTGGAGCGGACGCTGCAGTTCCGCAACGACCTCCCGGACATGCGCGACATGGTGGAGGGCGACGTCCGTTTCACCGCTCCGTTCGGTCCCGCGCTCTGACCCGACCGACCCAGAAAACCTTCTTCCCGGCGACCTCGATCGCCACAGTGACGACACGAAAGTAGTTGGTGAACAGTGCGTCTCCCACAGTCCTGGCTGACCCAGGTCCTGCGTAAGGGATCGGCGGACGTGACCCCGTCGACCGCAGAGATCGACGCGGGCTTCGTCCGCGTCGGATTCGAGATCGAGGACGTCGAGCCCTTTCCGGAGATCACCGGTCCGCTGGTCATCGGGCGGGTCGCCGCGATCGAGGAACTGACCGAGTTCAAGAAGCCGATCCGCTTCTGCCAGGTGGAGGTGGGCGAGGACGCCCCGCGCGACATCGTCTGCGGTGCGCGCAACTTCGCCGTCGGCGACCTCGTGGTCGTGGCTCTGCCCGGCGCGGTGCTGCCCGGAGACTTCGCGATCGCGACCCGCAAGACCTACGGTAAGACCTCCGACGGCATGATCTGCTCGGTCACCGAACTCGGCGTCGGCAACGACCACTCCGGCATCCTGGTGCTGGCCCCCGGTACCGCCGAGCCCGGCGCGGACGCTCGCGAGGTCCTCGGTCTCGTGGACACCGCGATCGAGGTCAACGTGACCCCGGATCGCGGCTACGCCTTCTCGATGCGTGGCCTCGGTCGCGAGCTCGCCAGCGCCTTCTCCGTCCCGTACGTCGACGACGGTCTGCCGGGCGAGCCGCTGCCGGTGACCACCGCGCGCGAACCGTGGCCCGTCGCCATCGACGACGACAGCAAGGCCACCCGGTACACGGCGCGGGTGATCGACGGCGTCGACGCCGCCTCGTCGTCGCCGTGGTGGATGGCCAAGCGCCTGATGGTCGCCGGGATCCGCCCGATCTCGGCGATCGTCGACATCACCAACTACGTGATGATCGAACTGGGCCAGCCGCTGCACGCCTTCGACGCCGACAAGGTCGTCGGGACGGTGCGTGTGCGCGCCGCGGTGGCGGGCGAGACCCTCGAGACCCTCGACGGCGTCACTCGCAAGCTCGATCCCGAAGACGTCGTCATCGCCGACGACTCCGGGCCGATCGC
This sequence comes from Gordonia sp. (in: high G+C Gram-positive bacteria), assembly GCF_012515855.1. Classification (GTDB taxonomy): domain Bacteria; phylum Actinomycetota; class Actinomycetes; order Mycobacteriales; family Mycobacteriaceae; genus Gordonia. The sequence continues at coordinate 15,438 of NZ_JAAYXO010000080.1, read as the reverse complement.
CCTCGCCGGCGTGATGGGCGGCGCGTCGACCGAGGTCACCGACCAGACCACGACCATCCTGCTGGAATCGGCCAACTTCGATCAGGTCCGCGTGTTCCGCAGCGGCAAGCGTCACAAGCTCACCTCCGAGGCCGCCAAGCGATTCGAGCGCATGGTGGATCCGGAGGTCACCGCCGTGGCGTCCGATCGCGCCGCAGCGCTGATCGTCGAGTACGCGGGGGGTCGTATCGCCGGGGACCTGTCCGACGCACGCGTCGAGACCCCCGCCGTCGCCGCCATCGAGATCGACCCGGCACTGCCGGACCAGACCGCGGGTATCCCGTACCCTGAGGGCACCACCGCCGCGCGCCTGCGCGAAGTGGGCTGTGAGGTGGAGACCAGGGAGGTCGAGGGATCCGCCCGACTGCTGGTGACCCCGCCGTCGTGGCGGCCCGACCTGCGTCAGCGCGCCGATCTGGTGGAGGAGGTCCTGCGGCTGGAGGGTCTGGAAGACATCCCGGCGGTGGTGCCGCGCGCACCGGGCGGCCGCGGCCTCACCGCGGTGCAGCGCCGTCGTCGCTCGATCGGCGCCGGACTCGCCGCCGACGGCTACATCGAGGTGCTGCCGTACCCGTTCCTGCCCGCGGGCGTCTTCGACACCTGGGGCCTGGCCGACGACGACCCGCGGCGACAGACCGTGTCGGTGCTGAACCCGCTCGAGTCCGACCGTCCGGAGCTGAATACGACGCTGCTGCCCGGGCTGTTGGAGATGACCGCCCGCAACATCGCTCGCGGACAGCGCGACCTGGCGCTGTACGCGATCGGCCAGGTGGTCCTGGGCGGCGACACCGGACCCACGGTTCCGGCGCTCGATGTCACCCGCCGACCGACCGCTGACGAGCAGGCCGCCCTCGACGCCTCGCTGCCCGCGCAGCCGCTGCACGTCGGCGTGATCCTGACCGGTCTGCGCGAGCCGGCCGGACCGCTGGGCGCAGGACGCCCCGCGGACGCCTATGACGCGTTCGAGGCCGCCCGTCAGATCGGCAGGGCGTCGGGCGTCGAGCTCGCCCTGGTGGCCGACGACACGCTGCCCTGGCACCCCGGTCGATGCGCACGGCTCGAGGCCGACGGCGTCGTGGTCGGTCATGCCGGTGAGCTGCACCCCGCGGTGCTCGAGCGCGCCGGCCTCCCCGCGCGCCTATGCGCCGTCGAGATCGACATCGACGCGCTTCCGTTGCGGGAGAACCTGCCGTCGCCGAAGGTCTCGCCGTTCCCGGCGGTCCTTCAGGACGTCAACGTGGTCGTCGCCAAGACCGTCGCGGCCCAGGACGTCGAGGAAGCGCTCCGCGCGGGCGCGGGCGAACTCCTCGAATCGATCGCCCTCTTCGACGTCTTTGAGGGGGAACAGGTCGGCGAGGACAACAAGTCGCTGACCTTCGCGCTGACCTTCCGCGCTCCCGACCGGACCCTCACCGAGGACGACGGCTCGGCCGCGAAGATGGCCGCCGTGGCGCATGCGGGTGAGACCGTGGGAGCACGACTGCGGTGATCCGACTCCTCATCACCGGCGTCGCGGCGCTGCTGGTGATCTTCTGGCTGCACCGACGGCTGGTGCGGCTGCCGGGTCTCACCGGTCGCTGGGCCGTCGCGGCGGACGCGGCATTGGTGGTGCTGGCGGCGACGACCCTCGGTGCATTCTTCGTCGGCGGCGTCCTCGACCCGTCGTGGGCGCGCCCGCTCGGCTTCGTCGGCTTCACGTGGGCGGCCTGCATCTACTACCTGATGGTCGGCACCCTGCTGATCGCGCTGGTGCGGCTCGCGGCTCGGGGCATCGCCCGATTGCGCGGTCGGGAGTCGGGCCCCGGCATCGGTCACCGGGCGACGGTCGTCGCGACGGCGGCCGTCGTGGCGGTCTCTCTCGGCGCTGTGGGCTACGGGCTGTTCGAGGCGTCGTCGCCCCGGGTGGTCGAGGAGTCGGTCGCTGTCACGAATCTGCCCGACGACTTCGACGGCGTCCGGATCGCCCTGGTCACCGACATCCACGCCGGGCCGGCGCGCGGTGCCGGGTTCGTCCGCAAGGTGGTCGACAAGGTCAACGCCGAACGCCCCGATCTGGTGATCCTCGGCGGCGATCTCACCGACGGCACCGTCGCATATGTCGGTCCGGACCTGGAGCCGCTCCGCGACCTCACCGCACCGCTCGGCGTGTACGCCACCAGTGGAAACCACGAGTACTACGTCGACGACGGCGGTTCGTGGTTGGACTTCTGGGAGACGCTCGGCATCAAGACACTGCGCAACGAACGCGTGGAGATCACCCGCGGCGGCGGCGTCATCGATCTCGCGGGCGTGCACGACAAGACGGCGCCCGAGCCCTACGAACCCGACTACGAGAAGGCGCTCGGCGGACGGACGCCGGAGCGTCCCGTGCTGTTCGTGGCGCATCAGCCGAGCCAGGCGTTCCAGGCGGCGGAATACGACGTCGACGTCCAGTTCTCCGGCCATACGCACGACGGTCAGCTCTGGCCCAACACCTACCTGGTGGCGCTCCAGAGCCCGGTGACGGCCGGATGGGGTGACGTGAACGGGGTCCAGGTCTACGTGACGCGCGGCGCGGGTGCATGGGGACCTCCGGTCCGCGTGCTGGCGCCGCCCGAGATCACGATGATCACACTCCGGAAGTAGCCGATCGGGCGCGGCCACAAACCGAGGTGAACACCTGCGTGAATTTATTTGCGATCTGGTGCATAATGATGGAATGACTATCAAGGTTGCCGTGGCCGGAGCGAGTGGCTATGCGGGCGGCGAGATCCTGCGACTGCTGTGCGGGCATCCGCGTCTGGCTTCGGGTGAACTCGAGATCGGTGCGCTGACCGCGGGTTCCAATGCCGGCTCTCGGCTCGGCGACCACCACCGGAACCTGTTCCCGCTGGCCGATCGGGTGCTGCAGGAGACGACCGCCGAGGTCCTCGCGGGGCATGACGTCGTGTTCCTGGGATTGCCGCACGGACAGTCCGCGGCCATCGCCGACGCGCTGCCGCCGACCACGGTGATCGTCGACTGCGGCGCCGACTTCCGGCTCGAGGACGCGGGGGAGTGGACCGCCTACTACGGCGGTCGGCATGCGGGCACGTGGCCCTACGGCATGCCGGAACTGCCCGGCAATCGCGAGGTGGTGGCCGGTGCCACTCGGATCGCCGTCCCCGGCTGCTACCCGACGGTCTCGATCCTGACGCTGTTGCCCGCGGTGGCGGCCGGTCTCGTTGAGCCCAACGTCACCATCGTCGCGATGTCGGGCACCTCGGGCGCAGGACGGTCGCCGAAGGTCAACCTGCTCGCCGCCGAGGTCATCGGTTCGGTGCGCGCATACGGTGTCGGAGGAACCCACCGCCACACGCCGGAGATCACGCAGGCGCTCTCGAATGCCGCGCAGCTGCCGGTCGGCGTCTCGTTCACCCCGGTCCTGGTCCCGACGACGCGCGGCATCCTCGCCACCTGCACCGCGCGGACCAGCGCGTCGATCGACGAGATCCGCGCGGTGTACCAGAAGGCCTACGAGAACGAGCCCTTCGTCCACCTGCTGCCGCAGGGCGAGTTCCCCGAGACCGGCTCAGTGGTGGGTACCAACATGGTGTCGATCGGCATCTCCGTCGACGAGCGGTCGGGCACGTTTGTCGCCGTCGGCGCCGTCGACAACCTCACCAAGGGCACCGGCGGTGCCGCCGTCCAGTCGATGAACCTCGCCCTCGGCTGGGGCGAGGGCGAAGGCCTCCCGCGGGTCGGCGTCGCGCCGTGACCGGCCGGTTCCGACCAGCCGCGCACCCCTCATCTCCGGTGGCCGCATCGCCCGCGGCCGCATCTCCCTCGAATCGGACCAACCCGTGAAGGATCAGCACATGACTGACGTCCCCGAGACCATCCCGGTGCCGGACATCGACCTCTTGGTGGGGTCGCGGATGACTCGCCGCCAGGGCGTCACGGCACCGCTCGGTTTCCGCGCCGCGGGCATCGCCGCGGGCATCAAGGCCAACGGCAACCCCGACCTCGCACTGGTCTTCAACGAGGGTCCGGATCTCTCGGCGGCTGCGGTGTTCACCCGCAACCAGGTCAAGGCCGCGCCGGTCCGGTGGACCCAGAAGGTGATCGAGAGCCGGGCGCTGCGCGCGGTGATCCTGAACTCCGGCGGCGCCAACGCCTGCACCGGCCCCGAGGGTTTTCAGGACTCGCACGCCACCGCTGAGGCCGTGGCGTCGACGCTGTCGAACTGGGGAACCGAGACCGGAGCGATCGAGGTCGCCGTGTGCTCCACCGGCCTCATCGGCGAGCGACTCCCGATGGACCGGGTCCTCGCCGGTGTCACCGAGATCGTGCACGAGATGGGCGGCGGCATCGAGGGCGGCACCGATGCCGCCCACGCGATCATGACCACCGACACCATCCCCAAGCAGGTGGCGCTGCACCATACCGGCGGCTGGAACGTCGGCGGCATGGCCAAGGGGGCGGGCATGATGGCGCCGTCGTTGGCCACCATGCTGGTGGTCCTCACCACCGACGCCAAGGTCAGTGCGGAGTCGGTCGACCTCGCGCTGCGCCGGGCCACCGCACGCACCTTCGATCGCCTCGACATCGACGGCTCGATCTCCACCAACGACACCGTCCTGCTGCTGTCGTCGGGCGCCAGTCAGATCGAGGTGCCGCAGGCCGAGCTCGACGCCGCCGTCTTCGCCGTGTGCGACGATCTCGCGGGCCAGCTGCAGAACGACGCCGAGGGCGTCACCAAGCGCATCGCGATCACCGTCACCGGTGCGGCCACCGAGGACGACGCCCTCGTCATCGCCCGCTCCGTGGCCCGGGACTCGCTGGTCAAGACCGCACTCTTCGGCTCCGACCCCAACTGGGGCCGCGTCCTGGCCGCCATCGGCGCCGTCTCGATCCCGATCGACCCGGATCGGATCTCGGTGTCGTTCAACGGTTCGCCGATCTGCAAGAACGGCGCCGGCGTCCCCGGCGCCCGCGAGGTCGACCTGTCCGGCGACCGGATCGAGGTCGTCGCCGACCTCGGCCTCGGCGACGGAGAGGCGACCGTCCGGACCACCGACCTGTCGCACGCCTACGTGGAAGAGAATTCGGCTTACTCGTCATGACCACAACCCCCGACACCCTTGACACCGATTCGCTCGACGGTCTGGCGAAGGCCGCGATCATCGCCGAGTCGCTACCGGCTCTCGCTGCCCTCCACGGCAAACGCGTCGTCGTCAAATACGGCGGCAACGCGATGATCGACGACGACCTCAAGAAGGCGTTCGCGGCCGACATGGTTCTGCTGCGCGCCTGCGGCATCCACCCGGTGGTCGTGCACGGCGGAGGACCGCAGATCTCCGCGATGCTCTCGCGCCTCGGCCTCGACGGCGAGTTCCGCGGCGGATTCCGCGTGACCACACCCGAAGTGATGGACGTGGTCCGCATGGTGCTGTTCGGTCAGGTCGGCCGGGAACTCGTCGGCCTGATCAACTCGCACGGCCCGTACGCGGTCGGCATCACCGGCGAGGACGCGCACCTGTTCACCGCGACACGACGCACCGTGCTCGTCGACGGCGAGCCGACCGACATCGGCCTCGTCGGCGACATCACCACGGTCAACACCTCGGCTGTCGACGACCTGATCGCGGCCGGCCGCATCCCGGTGGTCTCGACCATCGCCCCCGACGCCTCGGGACAGGTGCACAACATCAACGCCGACACCGCGGCGGGAGCGATCGCCGCGGCCCTCGGCGCCGAGCACCTGGTGATGCTGACCGACGTGGAAGGGCTGTACACCGACTGGCCGGACCGCACGTCGCTGGTCTCGCGGATCACCGCCCCCGAGGTCGAGGCGTTGCTGCCGAGCCTCGACGCGGGCATGGTGCCGAAGATGGAGGCCTGCATGCGGGCCGTTCAAGACGGTGTCGGCGCCGCCCACGTCATCGACGGCCGGGCACCGCACTCGGTGATCGCGGCGCTGCTCACCTCCGCGACCTCGGGCACCACCGTGGTCGCCGATCACAGAGAGGGAGGACGGCTGTGACCGCACCTCTGCAGGAGCGGTGGAACACCGCACTCATGCACAACTACGGCACGCCGGGGATCGCGCTGGTCCGCGGGGCGGGTGCCGTGGTCTATGACGCCGACGGCCGCGAGTACCTCGACCTGCTCGGCGGGATCGCCGTCAACGCGCTCGGCCACGCCAATCCGGCGATCATCGACGCGGTGACGCAGCAGCTGTCGACGCTCGGGCACGTCTCGAACCTGTACATCTCGCCACCGGTGGTCGAACTCGCCGAACGCCTGCTGGCCGCCTTCGGCCACGAGGGCCGCGTCTTCTTCTGCAACTCGGGCACCGAGGCCAACGAGGCCGCGTTCAAGCTCGCCCGGCGCACCGGTCGTCCCCAGATCATCGCGGCCGAGGGCGGCTTCCACGGTCGCACCATGGGCGCGCTGGCGATGACCGGGCAGCCCGGCAAGCGAGCACCGTTCGAGCCGATGCCCGCGGGCGTCGACTACGTCCCGTACGGCGACATCGATGCGCTCCGTGCCGCGGTCTCCGACCAGACCGCCGCGGTGATCCTCGAGCCCATCCAGGGCGAGAACGGCGTGGTGGTGCCTCCGCCGGATTACCTGGTGGCGGCGCGGGAGATCACCTCGCAGCACGGGGCACTGCTGATTCTCGACGAGGTGCAGACCGGCGTGGCCCGCACCGGATGGATGTTCGCTCACCAGCGCGCGGGCATCGTTCCCGACGTGATGACCCTGGCGAAGGGGCTCGGCGGCGGCATGCCGATCGGCGCCTGCATCGCGAGCGGTCCGGCCTCCGACCTGTTCGGGCCCGGTCACCACGGCACCACCTTCGGCGGAAACCCGGTCTGTGCGGCGGCCGCCCTGGCGGTCCTGGCGTACATCGACGAGCACGATCTGCTCGCGCACGTCGAGCGCGTCGGCAAGGCCTTCGCCACCGGCATCGAAGCGCTCGATCACCCGCAGGTGGCCGGTGTCCGCGGCGACGGCCTGCTGTTGGGTGTGGTTTTGAACTCCGACATCTCGTCGGCCGCGGAAAAGGCCGCGCGCGACGCGGGCTACCTCATCAACGCTCCTGCGCCGAACGTCCTCCGGTTGGCCCCGCCGCTGATCCTCACCGAGGAGCAGGCCGCAGGCTTCGTTGCCGATCTGCCTGCGATCCTCGATGCCGCAGCCGGTACCGAGAACGCCGCCCGTACCGAAGAAGCAGCACAGACCTCGAAAGGCTCGACCCATGAGTGACACCACCGCTGCGAGCATTACCTCTGCGAGCACCACCTCTGAGAGCACCACCGGGCCAGCCGTCCGCCACTTTCTGCGCGACGACGATCTGACGCCCGCCGAGCAGGCCGAGGTCCTCGCCCTCGCGGCGCAGATGAAGCGTGATCGCTTCGCGTTCCGTCCGCTGGAGGGGCCGCGTGCGGTCGGGGTCATCTTCGACAAGAACTCCACGCGCACGCGCTTCTCCTTCGAAGTCGGCATCAGCCAGCTCGGCGGTCACGCGGTGGTCGTGGACGGCACCACCACGCAGATGGGGCGCGACGAGTCGTTCGCCGACACCGGTCGGGTGCTCTCGCGCTTCGTCGACGCCATCGTCTGGCGCACGTTCGGCCAGGACCGACTGGAAGCCGTCGCCGAGTACGCGACGGTCCCGGTCGTCAACGCCCTCTCGGACTCGTTCCATCCCTGCCAGGTGCTCGCCGACCTGCAGACGATCATCGAGCGCAAGGGCAAGGCGGCAGGCCTCACGATGACCTACTTCGGCGACGCCGCCAACAACATGGCGCACTCGCTGATGCTGGGCGGGGTCACCGCGGGCATGCATGTCCGCGTCTCCGGTCCCACAGCGTTCCAGCCCGACCCGGATGTGCTCGCGGCGTCGCAGCGGCGGGCCGCCGAGACCGGTGGCAGCGTGGAGATCATCACCGATCCGATCGCCGCGGCGACCGGTGCGGACGTCCTCGTCACCGACACCTGGACATCGATGGGGCAGGAGGCCGACGGCCTCGATCGCATCGGCCCGTTCCGGCCGTACCAGATCAACAGCGAGATCCTCGGCTACGCAGCCGACGACGCGATCGTGCTGCATTGCTTGCCTGCGCATCGCGGCGAGGAGATCACCGCGGAGGTCATCGACGGGCCGGCCAGCGTCGTGTTCGACGAAGCCGAGAATCGCCTCCATGCGCAGAAGGCGCTCCTGGCATGGTTGATGGACCGCCAGTGAGCGCTCCGGACTCGAACGACCCGGATCGACTGGAGTCGGCGCGGTTGGCCGCGACGCGCGCCGGTCGACATGCGCGCATCGTGGAGATCCTCGCCGCCGAGCAGGTGCGAAGTCAGAGCGATCTGCAGCAGAAGCTCGCCGAGGCGGGCATCGCGGCGACGCAGGCCACCATCTCGCGTGACCTCGACGAGCTCGGCGCGGTCAAGCTGCGAGCCGCGGACGGTGGCGTCGGCAGGTACGTGGTGCCCGAAGACGGCAGCCCGGTCCGCGGAGTGTCCGGGGGTACCGACCGACTGGCTCGGCTGGTGTCGGAACTGTTGGTCTCGACCGACTCGTCCGGCGACACGGCCGTCCTCCGCACCCCGCCGGGCGCCGCCGGCTACCTCGCCAGCGCACTCGATCGAGCTCGCCTGCCCGGCGTCGTCGGCACCATCGCAGGTGACGACACCATTTTCGTGCTGGCACGGCGGCCGCTGACCGGGGCCGACCTCGCCGCGCGGATCGAGAGCCTCGTCTGAGGCCAGCGCCTACGCTTAGTCGCGCGCCGCAGACCGTCGGCGCACCCGCATCGCACGACCACCCAAGACCGCAATCCTGACAGCACGTCCCCGACGCCCCATCCACGAGACCGAGGAGTACCGCCCTCATGGCGACCGCCGACAACACCGCATCGAACAGTGACGCTCACGAGGGCACCAACGAGGGCGCGCTCTGGGGCGGTCGGTTCGCCGACGGCCCCGCCGCTGCGATGGCCGCACTGAGCAAGTCGACTCACTTCGACTGGGCGCTGGCGCCCTTCGACATCCAGGCATCCAAGGCACATGCACGCGTGCTGGCGAAGGCCGGCCTGCTCACCGACGCTGATGCGGCCACGATGCAGGCCGGGCTCGACCGCCTGGCCGCCGACGTCGCCGACGGCACGTTCGGCCCCGCGGAGTCCGACGAGGACGTCCACGGTGCGCTGGAGCGCGGACTGATCGAGCGAGTGGGCCCGGACGTCGGCGGACGCCTGCGTGCCGGCCGTTCGCGCAACGACCAGGTCGCCACCCTCTTCCGGATGTGGCTCCGCGATGCCATGCGTCGCGTCGGCTCGGGTGTCCTCGACCTGGCGCAGGCGCTCGTCGATCAAGCAGCGGCCAACCCCGGCGTCGTGATGCCCGGCAAGACCCACCTGCAGGCGGCGCAGCCGGTGCTCCTCGGCCACACGTTGATGGCGCACGCCCAGCCGCTGCTGCGCGACGTCGCGCGACTGGTGGATGCGGATCGTCGCGTCGCCGTCTCTCCGTACGGGTCCGGAGCCCTGGCCGGGTCGTCGCTGGGCCTGGACCCCGCCGCGATCGCCGCCGATCTCGGTTTCGACAGCGCCGCGGACAACTCGATCGACGCCACCAGTTCGCGCGACTTCGCGGCGGAGGCGGCCTTCGTCTTCGCGATGATCGCGGTCGACATGTCGCGCCTCGGCGAAGACGTGATCCTGTGGAGCACCCCGGAGTTCGGCTACGTGACCCTGGCCGACGCGTGGTCGACCGGAAGCTCGATCATGCCGCAGAAGAAGAACCCCGACGTCGCCGAGTTGGCCCGAGGCAAGGCCGGGCGCGTCATCGGCAACCTCACCGGTCTGCTCGCGACGCTCAAGGCGCAGCCGCTGGCCTACAACCGTGATCTGCAGGAGGACAAGGAGCCGGTCTTCGACTCGGTGAATCAGCTCGACCTGCTGCTTCCCGCGATGGCGGGTCTGGTCGGCACCCTGGTGTTCCATCCCGAGCGGATGGCCGAACTGGCGCCCGCAGGCTTCACGCTCGCCACCGACATCGCCGAGTGGCTTGTCCGCCAGGGCGTTCCGTTCCGCATCGCCCACGAGGTCGCGGGCGCCTGCGTGCGCGAGGCCGAGGCGCGCGGGGTCGGTCTGGACGAACTCGACGACGCCACGATGGCGGACATCAATCCGGCGCTGACGCCGCAGGTTCGCGAGGTTCTCACGGTCGCCGGGTCGATCGAATCGCGCAATGCGCTGGGTGGTACCGCTTCGCCGCAGGTGCAGCGTCAGATCGACGTCGCGAACACCGCCATCGCAGATCTCCGCGCAGCGCTGAACCGGTAGCGTCGCCCCGGCGGCTGTGTGACGGGCCACCTGTGCACTCGGATGTGTGTTACCCCTAGTAAACTCACGCGTGCTCGCGTCGGGGATCGAAGACATCTGCGAGCGCATGGGATTGACCGGTGATGGGAGTGTGCACGGTGCGACGTTTGCCAAACGTGGGTGGAACGGTCGGGCGGATTGTCGCGACGGCGCAGAACGGGCTCGAGGTGCTGCGCTTGGGCGGCCTCGACACCGGAACGGAGCCGACGCCGTACAAGATCGTCGAGACCGAGAAGATGTATCGGCTGCGCCGCTACTTCCCCGACGACCCCGGCGACGGTCGCGCGCACATCATCCTGATCCCACCGATGATGGTGTCGGCCAACGTCTACGACGTCACCCAGCACAACGGCGCCGCCTCCGTCCTCTATCGCCACGGCGTGATCCCGTGGGTGGTCGACTTCGGCTCGCCCGACCACGAAGAGGGCGGCATGGAGCGCACCCTCACCGACCACGTGGTCGCGATCAGCCGCGTGATCGACCTGGTCCGTTCGGTGACCGGGCAGGACGTGCACCTCGGCGGCTACTCGCAGGGCGGCATGTTCGCCTATCAGACTGCGGCGTACCGGCGGTCCGAGGGCCTGGCGAGCGTCGTCACCTTCGGCAGCCCGGTCGACATCCTGGCCGCGTTGCCGCTGGGCCTGCCCGCCAATCTGGTGGTGCCCGGCGCCGAGTTCGTCGCCGACAACGTCTTCAATCGACTCTGGATCCCGAGTTGGCTGGCCCGCACCGGCTTCCAACTGGTCGACCCGGTCAAGTCGGCGAAGAGCCGCATCGACTTCCTCCGCAAGCTGCACGATCGCGACGCGCTGCTCCCGCGCGAGGATCAGCGGCGGTTCATCGAGCAGGAGGGCTGGGTCGCGTGGTCGGGGCCGGCGGTCGCCGAACTGCTGCGTCAGTTCGTCGTGCACAACCGGATGATGTCCGGCGGCTTCGTCATCGACGGTGATGTGGTCTCGATGACCGAGATCACCTGTCCGGTGCTGGCGTTCGTCGGCGAGACCGACGACATCGGCCAGCCGCTGGCCGTCCGCGGCATCGTCCGCGCCGCGCCGACCGCCGACGTCTACGAGTCCACCCTGCCGGTCGGCCACTTCGGCCTGGTCGTCGGTTCCACCGCCGGGCGTCGTACCTGGCCCACCGTGGGCGAGTGGATCCAGTGGCGTGAGGGCAACGGCGAGCGTCCCGAGGCCATCGCCCCGATGCGATCCGGACGCTCCGAGTCGGGCACCGGCATCAGCTGGAGCAATCGACTCACCTACGGCGTCGGCCAGGTGGCGGGCGCCGGAACCACGATCTCCAAGGAACTCGTCGAAGCGGTCGACTCGCTGCAGCGCACCACGCGCGCAGTGGCCACCGAATCGGTCCGCACCGTGCCGCGGCTGTTCCGACTCGGCCAGATCCAGTCGTCCACCCGGGTGTCGCTCGGCAAGCTGATGAGCGAGAACGCCAAGCGCACGCCCACCGGCGAGCTCTTCCTCTTCGAAGACCGCGTGCTCACCCACGAACAAGTGGGCACCCGTATCGACAATGTGGTCGCAGGCCTGATCGAGTGCGGCATCCGCCCCGGCGTGCACGTCGGCCTGATGATGGATCCGCGTCCGTCGGCCCTGGTCACCATCGCGGCGCTGTCTCGACTCGGCGCCGTCGCCGTGCTGATGTCGTCGAGCGAGTCGCTCCCCGAGATGCTGTCGATGGCCGAAGCGCGGGTGATCGTCGCCGATCCCGGGCATCTCGAACGCGCTGCCGCCGCATGCGATCGCGTGCTGGTCCTCGGTGGCGGTGACGAGCGTCGGATCGAGGGAGCCGACGGCGAGCACATCGTCGACATGGAGCTCATCGACCCCGCAAAGGTCCGGAGGCCCGCCTGGTACCGGCCCGATCCCGGACTCGCGGGCGACCTCGCCTTCATCTTGTTCACCGAGACGCAGGGGCGCATCAATCGATGGTCGATCACCAACCACCGATTCGCGATGTCGGCGTTCGGTGCCGCTGCGGCCGCCGGCCTGTCGAACCGCGACACCGTGTACTGCCTGCCGCCGCTGCACCACGCGTCGGGTCTCCTCACCACGCTCGGTGCGACCGCGGCCGGTCGGTCTCGGATCGCGCTGTCGACGGGAATCGATCCCGCACGCCTGTCGAGCGAGATCCGGCGCTATGGCGTCACCGTGGTCTCGTACACCTGGAACATGTTGTCGGAGATCATGGACTCCCCGGAGTTCGACGCCGGTCAGCTCGACAGCGTGCGCCTGTTCATGGGATCGGGCCTGTCGTCGGGACAGTGGACCCGACTCCGCGAAACGCTGCCTAAGGCCCGCGTGCTGGAGTTCTTCGCCAGCGCCGACGGCTCGGCGATCCTCGCCAACATCGACGACAACAAGATCGGTTCCATGGGTCGCGCGCTCCCGGAGACCAACCCGGTGCGCATCGCCGCGTACGACCCGATCTCCGGACGCATGGAGATCGACAGCGACACGGGCTTCGTTCGGGAAGCCGAGCCGCGCGAGGTCGGCATGCTGGTCTCGCACGCGGGACAGCGATTCGAAACCGCGGGCCTGGTCCTGCGCGACGTCTTTCGTCCGCACGACCGTTGGGAGGTCGGCGGAAGTCTGTTCCGCGCCGACGCCGATGGTGACCTCTGGTACATGGGTTCGGCAGCCGCCGTCATCCTCAGTGCGGCGGGCCCGGTGTACCCGGTCCCGATCCAGCAGGCGCTGTCGATGGTGACCGACATCAAGCACGCAGCCGTCTACGGAGTCGGGAACCCCGGCGAGCAAGTCGCGGTCGCCGTGGTCACCCTCCGTGCGGGCGCGACCTCGCTGACCCCGACGCAGATCCGTGTGGGACTCGGCGAACTGCCCGCAGAACAGCGTCCGCACCTGGTGTGGATCGCCGACTCGATCCCGCTGTCGGAGTCGTTCCGCCTGATGACGAGCAAGATCGCCGCTCGTGGACTCCCGAAGCCCGGGCCCAAGGTCTGGTACCGCGATCCGGACGGCCGCTACCGCCGCTACACGGCGACGGCCGCCGCTGCCATCGACTGGAGTGCTCCGGCCGGCGTCGCCGCCCCCGCCGAGGAGACCGCGGACGCCGAGTAGCCTGGACACCTGATGAGCGTCGACCCGTCCCGGGTGCGGCGCACGAATGACGAAACGAGTGGGAGCTGATGGCAACACGTGCCGAGGGCATCAACCCGGTGGTCCGAGACCGACTGGTGTGCCCCCAGGATCTGGGCGAACTGATCAATGCGGGAGACGAGCTCTATAACCCGCGTCTTCGGGTCGCCTACGCCATCGACGAGGTCGGTATCCCGAACATGCTGATCGACGACGCGCGCTCGGTGTCCGACGACGAGCACGAGCGCCTCACCGCCAAGGACGCGTGATTCACAAGTGGAACAGAACATTCTCGACGACCTGATCTGGCGCGGGCTGGTGGGCCAGAGCACCGACATGGATGCCCTCCGCACGGTCCTCGACCAGCCGATCTCGCTGTACGCGGGCTTCGATCCCACCGCGTCGAGCCTGCACGCCGGGCATCTGGTCCCGCTGCTGACACTGCGTCGATTCCAGTTGGCCGGCCACCGGCCGGTGGTTCTCGCGGGCGGTGCGACCGGTCTCATCGGTGATCCTCGTGATGTGGGCGAGCGTTCGATGAACTCGGTGGACACCGTCGCCGACTGGGCGGACACGATCGTCGGACAGCTCAAGCGGTTCGTCACCATCGACGATTCGTCCAATGGCGCCGTGCTGGTGAACAACCACGACTGGACCGGCCCGATGTCGACCATCGAGTTCCTCCGCGACGTCGGCAAACACTTCTCCGTCAACGTGATGCTGGCCCGCGACACCGTCAAGCGCCGCCTCGACGCGGACGGCATGAGCTTCACCGAGTTCAGCTACCTCCTCCTGCAGTCGAACGACTACCTGCAGCTGTACCGCAACTACGACTGCGTCTTGCAGATCGGCGGCTCCGACCAGTGGGGCAACATCCTCGGTGGCGTCGATCTGATTCGCAAGGTCGACGGCGGAAGTGCGCACGCCCTGACGGTCCCGCTGGTGACGTCGGCAGACGGCAAGAAGTTCGGCAAGTCCACCGGAGGTGGCAGCGTGTGGCTCGACCCCGAGCTCACCAGCCCGTACGCGTGGTACCAGTACTTCGTGAACACGGCCGACGCGGACGTCGTGAAGTTCCTGAAGTGGTTCACCTTCCTGAGCCGCGAAGAGATCGAGGAACTGGAGCAGATCACCGCGGAGAAGCCGTTCCTGCGCACCGCGCAGAAGCGCCTCGCACAGGAGCTGACGACTCTGATCCACGGTGCCGATCAGACGGCGGCCGCCGAACTCGCCAGCCAGGCACTCTTCGGTCGGGCCGAGCTCAGTGATCTCGACGAGGGCACTCTCGCCGCGGCACTGGGGGAGACCGGTATCGCCGAGTTCTCCGCCGGCGCGGAGCCGACGCTCACCGAACTGCTCGTCGAGTCGGGCTTGGCGACCGGCAACAAGGCGGCCCGCCGCGCGGTCGACGAAGGGGGTGCCTACGTCAACAACGTGAAGGTCACCGACGCCGACTGGAAGCCGGCCTCAGACGACCTGTTGTTCGGCAAATGGTTGGTCCTTCGCCGGGGGAAGAAGACTTTCGCCGGAGCCAAGATCGGCGCCTAATCGCTGGCCTGTCGCGCTGACCTGGGAGTTTGGCACAACTGAGAAAGAGTGTGTAGCTTAGTCCAGGTCAGCCCGACAGGGTCTGGCGAGCGAAATCCCCCTGGTTGTCGGCGAGTTGCACTCGTTGCGGTGGTGTGGGTAGAGTAGCGGTCCTGCGCCTCGCAGAGTTTCTTTCTTCCTTCTGGGTTGATGAAATGAGTGGGTTGCACAGGAAGTTCTGGCCTGGTAGGCTGGGAAGGTCGCCTCGGAGACGGGGTGGTTGCAAGATAATTTCAGATGTCTGCTGGAGTTCGGCTGGGTTGTGCCTGGTTGGTGCTGGTGGGTGTGTGTTCTTTGAGAACTCGATAGTGTGTTTTGGATTTCTTGTGCCACAAGATTGA
>NZ_JAAYXO010000079.1 GCF_012515855.1 Gordonia sp. (in: high G+C Gram-positive bacteria) | reverse complement strand
GCGCCGGTGAGCATTCCGTAGACCACGGCGCCGGTGGCGCCGATGCCGACCCAGATGGCGTAGGAACTGCCGGTGGGCAGCTCGCGCATCGCGTAGGCCAGGCCGCCCATGCTGATGACGATCGCGACGGCGAAGATGACCGTGGGCCAGAGGCGGGTGAAGCCCGCCGATCGGCCGAGGGCGGTGGCCCACACGGCTTCGAAGAGGCCGGAGATGACGAGAACGAGCCAGGACATGATTGCTCCTAAGCCACCGTCTTGTCGCTGACCGGGTACGGCGGGCTCGTCCGGGCGCCCGAGGCGGGCGTCGAGAGGGACGTTACCCAGCAAGTGGCGCGGCGGCCAGTCTCCGGGGACGATGAGAGCATGGCCACATCGAACGATTTCGGTTCCGACGACTTCGACCGCTTCGCCCGCGAGGCAGGCGAGGGACTCCGCAAACTGTTGCGTCAAGCCCTCGAGAATCCCCGCGCCACGGCGACGTGGGCCGATATCGCGGCCTCGGCGACGCGGCCGCGCGCCGCCGCCGAACCGGTCAAGGAATCCGAGGTCATCGACGTCGACCCGGGTGTCTGGGCCATCGTGCGCGAGGACGACGGAATTCGCGTCGAGCGGGTGTTTCCCAGCGAGTTGGAAGCGCTTCGCGCGAACCAGGGCAACAACGATCAGACGCGGTCCGTGAGATTTCTGGAGTACGGGAGCGAGATCTCTGGCTGATCGCGACGCGGTGATGGCAGGTGTCGGTGGGGCGGGGGTCCCCCGGGCTCAGAAGTCGCCGTTGTCCTGACGCAGTTCGCGGATCGCGGAGACCAGGTTCTGGGCGCTGGAGCGCGCCATGCCGACGTTCGCGAAGACGCCGTTGTTCAGCACCACGGTGGCCTTTTCGACGAGTTCGCGGCCGTCGGCGGTGATCGACACCAGCGTGGTCCGACCGTCGGTGGGATGAGGGATTCGCTCCACCAGACCGGCGTCGACCAGTCGGGCGATGGCGTGGGTGGCCGACGAGACGTGCACCTGGAGGCGGTCGCTGGCCTTGGAGATGGGCAGCGCGCCGTGGCGGGTGAACGCCAGCAGTCGAAGGAGCTCGAACCGCGAGAAAGTGAGACCGAACGGCTTCAGTTCCTGCTCGACGCGGGCCAGCATGATCTGGTGCGCGCGCATCACCGAGGTGACCGCCTCCATGCCGTCGGCCACCTCGTCGCCCCAGCCGGCGTCCTCCCAGTTGCGACGGGCCAGGGCGATCGGATCGTGCTCGCCCGCTTCGTGATTCACCCCGGCCACGCCGCTCCTATCGACTGCTGTTGCGCTTGCTGATCAGCGCAGGGTCTCGATTATCGCACTGAAGTCGAGCCCGCCGTTCTCGGCTGCGAACTCGTCGTACAGCTTGGCCGCGTGAGAGCCGAGCGGAGCGGTGGCTCCGGTGGCACCGATCGCATCCATCGCCAGGTGGAGGTCCTTGTTCATCAGCGCGGTGGCGAAACCGGGACGGAACTCGTTGTTCGCCGGCGACGTCTCGACCGGGCCCGGGACCGGGCAGTTGGTCTGCAGCGCCCAGCAGTTGCCGGTGGCGCCGGTGACGACGTCGTACAGGGCCTGATCCTCCAGGCCCAGTTTCTCGGCCAAGGCGAAGGCTTCGCCGACGGCGATCTGCTGGACGGCGAGGATCATGTTGTTGCACAGCTTCGCGGCCTGGCCGTTGCCGGATCCGCCGCAGGCGACGACCTTGCCGGCCATCGGAGCCAGGATCGGCCGAGCCGCGGCGAGCGCGGCGGTGTCGCCGCCGACCATGAACGCCAGGGTGCCCGCCGTGGCGCCCTTCACGCCGCCCGAGACCGGCGCGTCGAGCTGCATGAGCCCCACGTCGACAGCCTGCTTGTGCACGGCACGCGCATCCTCGACCGAGATCGTCGAGCTGTCGATGAACAGCTGTCCGGGGGTGGCGTGGGGGAGCACGGCGTCGTACACCGACTTCACGGCTGCGCCGCTGGGCAGCATGGTGATGACGGCATCGGCACCGGAGACGGCCTCTTCGGCGGAGGAGGCCGCGCGGACGCCCGCGGCGACGGCGGTATCGAGATTGCTCTGAACCAGGTCGAATCCGACCACGTCATGGCCGCCCTTGACGAGGTTGGCCGCCATGGGGCCGCCCATGTGGCCGAGTCCGAGGAATGCGATTGTGCTCATCGTGTGCCCTTTCCGGCGGTGGCACGCTGCGCCTCGGCGCGTCCGATGACCATCCGCATGATCTCGTTGGTTCCTTCAAGAATGCGATTGACGCGCAGATCGCGGACGATCTTCTCGATACCCGTCTCGTGCAGGTAGCCGTAGCCGCCGTGCAACTGGAGCGCCTGATCGGCGACGGTGTAGCAGTTCTCGGTGACGAATCGCTTCGCCATCGCACACAGTTCCACCTTGTCGGGGTCGTTCGCGTCGAGTGCCTCGGCGGCCCGCCACAGCAGCAGGCGTGAGGCTTCGAGCGCGGTGGCCATCTCGGCGAGGGTGGCGGAGATGGTCGGCTCGGCGATCAGCGGTTTCCCGAATGCCTCGCGCTCGGTGGTGTAGGTGAGCGCTTGGTCGTAGGCGGCCTGCGCGCCGCCCATCGAGCAGGCGGCGATGTTGAGTCGACCGCCGTTGAGCCCGTTCATGGCGATGCCGAACCCGGTGCCCTCACCGTCCGGGCCGCCGAGCAAGGCGTCGGCCGGAACGCGGACGTCGTCGAAGACCACCTGGGCGGTCGGCTGGTTGTGCCAGCCCATCTTCGCCTCGGGCGGGCCGAACGAGAGTCCCGGCGTGCCCTTCTCGACGACGAATGTCGAGATGCCGCGGGGGCCGGCGTCGCCGGTACGGGCCATCACCACGTAGACGTCGGAGACGCCGCCGCCGGAGATGAACTGCTTGCTGCCACGCAGGACGAAGTCGTCGCCCTCGCGGCGCGCCGACGTCGACAGCGCCGCGGCGTCCGACCCCGCACCGGGCTCGGTGAGGCAGTAGCTGGCGAGGCTCTCCATCGACGCCATCTTGGGCACCCAGCGTTCACGCTGCTCGGGGGTGCCGTAGGAGTCGACCATCCACGTGCACATGTTGTGGATGGAGAGGAACGCCGCCGTCACCGGGTCGGCCTTGGCCAGTTCCTCGAAGATGCGGACGCCGTCGATGCGGCGGAGGCCGGAGCCGCCGACGTCTTCGCTGGTGTAGATCCCGGCCATCCCCAGCGACGCCGCCTCGCGCATCGCATCGACGGGGAAGTGCGCGGTGGCATCCCATTCGAGCGAGTACGGGGCGAGTCGCTTGCGGGCGAAGTCCCGGGCCGCTTCGACGACGATCCGGTCGTCATCGGGCAATTTCGGGTAGGGCATGGTGTCGCCTTGCGCCTGTTCTCTCGTTCGGACCGGTCAGTGCATCTGCGGCATGGCGAAGTCGGCGCCTTCCTTGATGCCCGACGGCCAGCGCGAGGTCACGGTCTTGGTCTTGGTGTAGAACATGATCGACGCGGGTCCGTGCTGGTTGAGGTCGCCGAAACCGGAGCGCTTCCAGCCGCCGAAGGTGTGGTAGGCCACCGGGACCGGGACGGGGACGTTGACGCCCACCATGCCGACCTCGACGCGGTTGGTGAAGTCACGTGCGGTGTCGCCGTCGCGGGTGAAGATCGAGACGCCGTTGCCGTACTCGTGCTCGGTCGGCAGCGCGAGCGCCTCTTCGTAGTCGTGCGCGCGGACGATGCAGACCACGGGGCCGAAGATCTCGTCGGTGTAGATCGACATGTCCTTGGTGACGTGGTCGAAGAGCGTCGGGCCGACGTAGTAGCCGCCGGAGAGGTCGGCGTTCTCGAAGGTGGTGTCGGCGGCGCCCTTGCCGCGACCGTCGACGACGACCTCCGCGCCTGCGGCCACGCCCTGCTCGATGTAGTCGAGCACCCGGTCGCGGGCAGCAGCGGTGATCAGCGGCCCGTAGTCGGCCTTGGGGTCGTGGCTGTGGCCGACGCGGAGCGCCTCGACGCGGGCGACCAGCTTCTCGCGCAGGGCGTCGGCGGTGGCGTCGCCGATCGGGACGGCCACCGAGATCGCCATGCAGCGCTCGCCCGCCGCGCCGTACCCGGCGCCGACGAGGGCGTCGGCGGCCTGATCGAGGTCGGCGTCGGGCGCGATGATCATGTGGTTCTTGGCACCGCCGAAGCACTGGCTGCGCTTGCCGTTCTTCGCGGCGTTCTCGTAGATGTACTGCGCGATGTCCGACGATCCGACGAAGCCGATGGCCTTCACGTCGGGGTTCTCCAGCAGTGCGTCGACGGAGGTCTTGTCGCCGTGGACCACCTGGAAGACGCCGTCGGGCAGACCTGCCTCGGAGAACAGTTCGGCCAGGCGGACCGGGACCGAGGGGTCACGCTCGGAGGGCTTGAGGATGAAGGCGTTGCCGCAGGCGAGGGCCGGGCCGGCCTTCCACAGCGGGATCATCGCCGGGAAGTTGAACGGGGTGATGCCTGCGACCACGCCGAGCGGCTGGCGCATCGAGTAGACGTCGATGCCGGTGCCTGCGTTCTCGGTGTACTCGCCCTTGAGCAGGTGGGGGATGCCGACAGCGAACTCCATGACGTCGAGGCCGCGGACCACGTCGCCGCGGGCGTCCTCGAGGGTCTTGCCGTGTTCGCTGGAGAGCAGCGATGCGAGCTCGTCCATGTTCTGGTTCACCAGATCGATGAACTTCATGATGACGCGGGCGCGGCGCTGCGGGTTGTACTCGGCCCAGACCTTCTGCGCCTCGACGGCGGTGGCGACAGTGGCGTCGACCTCGGCGGCGGTGGCGAGCGGGACCGTGGCCTGAACTTCGCCGGTGCTGGGGTCGTAGACGTCGGCGGTGGCGCCGGTCGCGGCGACGCGTGCGCCGTTCAGGTAGTGATCGATGGTCCGCAGAGAAGTCATGCGCCGTCCTTCCAGAGGGGCTCGAATGGTGACGCCAACCACCATATACTTGGACGTCCAACTAATGCAATAGGTTGGACGTCCAAGTTTCTACGTCTCGTCGAATCACTCCTGCGGAATCACGATCCAGAGCAGCAGGTACAGCAGCACCTGCGGGCCCGGCAGGAGGAGGGACGCGACGAACGCGACGCGGACCAGGGTGGAACTGACCCCGAAGTACTCGGCGAGGCCGCCCGCGACACCGCCGAGCATCCGGTCGTTGGTCGAGCGGGTCAGTCGTTTGGGCTGCGGTGCGGGTGAAATGGGTGCGGGTGAAAGGTCGGTGGGCAGTGCGCCGTCGCTGTAGGGGATGGTCGGGAACTGGGACTCGGTCATGTCGACTCCTGATCGTGGGTGGGTGTCCGATGAGTCCAAGGTAGGAGTGCGCGGCGCTATCCGGCATCGGGAAGCACCCCGGTTTCGACCCCCAGATACGATGGACGCCATGAGTGCGGCTACCGACGAACTGATGGATTTCGACGACGTCATCGCGACCTACGACCCGGTGATG
>NZ_JAAYXO010000078.1 GCF_012515855.1 Gordonia sp. (in: high G+C Gram-positive bacteria) | reverse complement strand
CGCTCACTCGCCGACTCGACCAACAGGGGAAGGCGCCTTCAGCGTCGCTCACTCGCCGGCTCGCCCCACGCTGATCGAGTGCCGCTGCGAGCGAAGCACGCATCGGGTTATCGAGATCACCCCCTGCGCGCCGTCGCTCCGGTCTCGATTTTGGGCGGGCTCGCTCCGCTCACTCGCCGACTCGACCAACAAGGGGGAGGCGCACCCGCGGCTTCACGCACTCGCGCCCGACGCTGATCGAGTGCCGCTGCGAGCGAAGCACGCAACGGCGTATCGAGATCGCCTCCTGCGCGCCGTCGCTCCGGTCTCGATTTTGGGCGGGTTCGCTACGCTCACTCGCCGACTCGACCAACAGGGGGGCCGACTCGACCAACAGGAAAGGCGCGTCGCTGCCGCTACGGCGAAGCCCGTCGGCCTACGGCTTGTTCTCGTAGACGTACTTGTAATAGTCGGCGTCTTTGAGTTGGCTCGCCGCAGCATGGTCTACGACCACCGTCGCGTGCGGGTGCCACTGGAGGATCGACGCCGGGCAGGACGCCGACAACGGGCCTTCCACCGCTGCGGCGATCGCCGCAGCCTTTCCCTCTCCGGTCGCGACCAACGCGAGCCGCTTTGCGTCGCAGATGGTTCCGAGTCCCTGCGTGATCACGTGGCGCGGGACCTCGTCGAAGGAGTCGAAGAAGCGCGCATTGTCTTCGCGGGTCTTCTTCGTGAGCGTCTTGATGCGCGTGCGGGAGGTCAGCGACGACGACGGCTCGTTGAAACCGATGTGACCGTTGCTGCCGATGCCCAGGATCTGGACATCGACCGGACCGACGGTACCGATCAGGTGGTCGTAAGCTTGGGCGGCGGCTTTGCTGTCGGGCGCCATGCCGTCGGGCGAATGGACGTCGCCGATGTCGATGTGATCGGTGAAGTTGTCGCGGATGAAGCGCGCGTACGACTCCGGATGGGTGGTCGGGAGCCCGACATACTCGTCGAGCAGCACAGCATTGACGCCGACGAAGGAGAGTCCGTCCTCGTTGTGTCGGCGAATCAGTTCGGTGTACGTGCCCAACGGCGACGAGCCGGTCGCCAGACCGATCGTCGACGCACCGCCTGTCACCGCGTCGGCGATGATGTCGGCCATCACCTGTTCCGGGTGATCAACGATCACGACCTCCATGCGCTCCCCTGCTCCTTCTGGCGTTGTCGAGGAATTCCGTACCCGCGACCCTATCCCGAAAATCTACGCGGTTCGCGGGACTGATCAGCACCAGTCCCGCGACCTGGTTCCGACCTTCAGGTCGAGCTTCTGCAACCGGTCGGCGACCACCGTCACCGCCCCCTCAGCGTTCTGCACCTTGCCTCGAATCAGCAGCGCCGACGACGTCTGCGCCAGCTTCCGATAGCGCGCCCACAACCCCACCGAACACACCACGTTCACCATGCCCGTCTCGTCTTCGAGGTTGACGAAAGTGACGCCCGACGCGGTCGCCGGCCGCTGCCGATGCGTCACCGCTCCCCCGACCAGCACCCGGGTTCCGTCGGCCACCGACAGCAGTCGGTCGGCGGGCACCACGCCCATCGCGTCGAGTCGGGGCCGGAGATATTCGGTGGGATACGACCGCGGCGAGATCCCCGTCGACAGCGCATCGACGGCCGTCAGTTCCACCTCGGACATGCCGGGCAGGGTCGGCGCACCGCGCGGAGCGGTGATCGCCAAATGCTCCTCACGCAGCCCGGCCGTGACTCCGGTCTCCCACAGTGCGGTCCGACGATCCAATCCGAGACTCTCGAAAGCGCCCGCGGTGGCCAACGCCTCCAACTGGCCGGTGGTCGCTTCGACGCGCCGCGACAGATCGGCGACAGAGGTGAAGGGCCCACCTGATCGTCGCGCCTCCACAATCCGCTCAGCGGTCTCGGACGAGAGCCCGCGGACCGCACCCAGACCGATCCGGACGTCGAGCCCGTCGTTCTCCAATCCCGCGTGCGAGAGCGAGAAGTTGACGTCTGGACGGTGCACTTGGACCCCGTGCCGTCGGGCGTCGGCCACCAGCGACTGCGGCGAGTAGAAGCCCATCGGCTGCGCCCGCAGCAGGCCTGCGCAGAACGCCGCCGGATGATGCAGCTTGAACCACGCCGAGTAGAACACGAGCGACGCGAAACTCTGCGAATGGCTCTCGGGGAAGCCGAAATTGGCGAAGGCCGCCAGCTTCTCGTAGATGCGGTCGGCGAGCGGGCCGGTGATGTCGTTGGTCTCCCGCATCCCGTCGTAGAACCGCTTCTTGAGCCGTTCCATCTTCTCCGGCGACCGTTTGGAGCCCATGGCCCGACGCAGTTGGTCGGCTTCTCCGCCGTTGAAGCCCGCGACGTCACGCGCCAGGTTCATCAGTTGCTCCTGGAACAGCGGAATGCCGAGGGTGCGACCGAGGGCCGCCTCCATCGCCGGATGCTCGCACGCCGACGACTCGAGACCGTTGCGGCGGCGGATGTAAGGGTGCACCGAGCCGCCCTGGATGGGTCCCGGTCGGATCAGCGCGACCTCGACGACGAGGTCGTAGAAGTTGCGCGGTTTCAGTCGCGGCAGCGTGGCCATCTGCGCCCGCGACTCCACCTGGAAGACGCCGACCGAGTCCGCGCGACAGAGCATGTCGTAGACAGCGGTCTCGGTGAGGTCGAGGGTGGCGAGATCGACGTGGACGCCCTTGTGCTCGGCGACGAAATCGATCATGTAGTGCAGCGCTGAGAGCATGCCGAGGCCGAGAAGGTCGAACTTCACCAGGCCGACGGCGGCGCAGTCGTCCTTGTCCCACTGGAGCACGCTGCGGCCCGGCATCCGCGCCCATTCCGTGGGGCAGACGTCGGCAATCGGCCGGTCGCAGATCACCATGCCGCCCGAGTGGATGCCGAGATGCCTCGGCAGCGAGGAGATCTGGGCGGCGAGGTCGCGGACGTCGTCGGGTGCCGAGTCGGGGACCTTGCTCCACGCGTCCTGCTGTCCGGGGGCGTAGCCGAGAGCGCGCGCCATGTCGCGCACCGCAGACCGCCCGCGATAGGTGATCACGTTGGCCACCTGTGCGCTGTGGCTGCGGCCGTGCTTGGCGTAGACGTGTTGGATGGCCTCTTCGCGGCGGTCGGACTCGATGTCGACGTCGATGTCGGGCGGGCCGTCGCGCTCGGGCGAGAGAAAGCGTTCGAAGAGCAGGTGGTTGGCCACCGGATCGACGTTGGTGATGCCGAGGGCGTAACAGACCGCGGAGTTGGCCGCGCTGCCGCGCCCCTGGCACAGGATGTCGTTGTTCTTGCAGAACGTGACGATGTCGTGGACCACGAGGAAGTACCCGGGAAAGGTCAGCGTCTCGATGATCGCCAACTCGTGGTCGATCTGCCGGTACGCATCCGGTCGCTGCTCGCGGGTTCCGTAGCGTCCGAGCGCGCCCTGCTCGGTGAGCTGGCGCAACCAGGTGGCCTCGGTGTGACCGGCAGGCACGTCGAAGGGCGGCAGGTTCGGCGCGATCAACCCCAGCGAGAACGCGCACTCCTCGGCGAAGGCGACGGCGTTGTCGATCGCTTCGCGATGGGCGGGCATCAGCCTCAGCATCTCGTCGCCGGTGCGCAGGTGTGCGCCGCCGACCCCCGGCAGCCAGCCGTCGATGGTCGTCATGTCGGTGCGCGCCCGGACCGCGGCCATGGCGGTGGCCAGCCTGCCGTTCTCCGGACCGGCGAAATGCGCACCCGTCGTGGCGACCGTGCGGACCCGGTGCGTCGCCGCCAGCGATGCCAGGATCGCATTGCGTTCGTCGTCGTCGGACCCCGATCCCGGCGTCAGTTCGACGGCGACGTTCCCGGCCCCGAAGCGCTCGATCATCTCGCCGAGCGCGACGTCGGCCGCGCTGGCGCCCCCGCGGTCGAGGGCGCGGCGCACTGCCCCTTTGCGGCAGCCGGTCAGGATCAACCAGTGGCCGGCGGAGGCATGTTCGGTGATCGCGTCGGCGTCGTACCGCAGCAGTCCTTTCTCTCCGCCGCTCATGTGGGCGTCGGCGATCACTCGCGAGAGCCTGCGATAGCCCTCGGCGCGACGAGCCAGGACCAGCAGATGCTCTCCGGGCGGATCGACCGCACCGGCCCGGGCGCTGTCGCGCTGCAACGACAGTTCCGCGCCGAAGATCGTCGGCATGCCGAACTCGCGTGCCGCCTCCGCGAAGCGCACGACGCCGTAGAAGCCGTCGTGGTCGGTCAGGGCCAGTCCCCTCAGTCCCAGCCGCTGCCCTTCCTCGACCATCGCCTCGGGCATCGACGCCCCGTCGAGGAAGCTGTAGGCACTGTGCGCGTGCAGCTCGGCGTACGGCACCGTCGATGCGCCGAAGTCGATGTCGGCGGCCTCGTATGCGCCGCGCTTACGCGACCACGCGGGAGAATCGCCGCCATCCCCTTCGACCTCTGTTCTGCCACCCCCGGCACCCCAACCTCCAGCACCCCCACTCCCAGCACCATTGAACGTCGGCGGGAAGGTCTCCCCTGGTCGGTCGCCGCGAGCCGGCGCCCGTCCCGACAGCACCCGTTCCATCTCCGACCAGGTCGGAGGACCGTTGTTCCAGCCCATCCCCTAATTCTAGAACATATGTTCGACTAGTTCGAGCCGTGGTTTTCCGGACCTCCGCGAGGACGAATCCCGTGCCGACCCGCAGCGCCGACACCGCGCCCCATCTGGAAACACTTCAAGTCTGAACGTATCTGTGAGATTCTTAACCATGTGACGAGCTACTTCGTAACCGGCGGAAGCGGATTCATCGGCCGCCGGGTGGTGCAACGACTACTGGCCCATGACGCCACGGCGCGGGTCCATGTCCTGGTGCGCCCCGGCACGCTTCCGCGATTCGCCACCGCAATGGAGGCCATCGACGGCGGCGACCGCGTGATCACCGTCGTCGGCGACGTCACCCAAGACGGCCTCGGACTGCGCGGCACCGAACTCGGTCCAATCGATCACGTCATCCACCTCGCCGCGCTGCACGACATCGCCGCACCCGAAGAGTCTCAGCACGCAGTCACCGTCGACGGCACTCGTCGAGTCGCTGAGTTCGCGGTCGCGCACCGAGCGATGCTGCACCACGTCTCGTCGATCGCCGTGGCAGGCAACCACGACGGCGAGTTCACCGAGAACGACTTCGATCTGGGCCAGGGCTTCCCGACGGGTTGCCATCGCACCAAGTTCGACGCCGAGCGGATCGTCCGCGGGACCGAAGGCCTGAGCTGGCGCATCTACCGACCGTCCGCGGTGGTCGGCGACTCGGTGACCGGTGTGACCTCCAAGGCCGACGGCCCCTACTACTTCTTCACGCACCTCACGTCGCTGCAACAGGTACCGTCGTTCCTGCCGGTCCCGATTCCCGACATCGGTCACCTCAATCTGGTTCCGGTGGACTTCGTCGCCGACGCGATCGTCGCCCTAGTCGATTCCCAGCCCGGGCACAGCGGCCTGGTGTTCCATCTGGCCGATCCCCAGACACGCAGCAGCACCGACCTCTTGAACGCACTCTCGCCGGCCTTCAACGGCCCCCGCGGCTTCACCGCGGTGCCGTCGATCATCACGCGCCCGATCCTCGCGCTCAGCGGCCGCGGCCCCTTGCGATCGGGACGCAATCTGATGGCCGAGCAAGCGGGGATTCCGTCCGCAGTGCTCGACGCCGCCTCTCTTCCCGTGGTGTTCCGCAGCGATGCGACCATCGCCACGCTCGCCGACCTCGGCGTTCTTCTCCCCGATCTGTTCGAGTACGCCCCGCGTCTGTGGGACTACTGGTACGAGGAACTCGCGCCGTGCAGGCACCGTCGCGACGACCCCCGCGGCCCGCTGGTCGGCAAGAACATCCTGCTCACCGGTGCTTCCTCCGGGATCGGCCGGGCCACCGCGCGTATGTGCGTCCGTCGCGGCGCCAATGTCTTCCTGGTCGCTCGCGATGCCGACCGTCTCGTCGAAACGGCCGCCGAACTGGACGCCGAGGTCCCCAAGCCGGGACTCCCGCTGGGGCGCGCCTACGCCTACCCCGCCGACATCACCGACGAGTCTGCGGTGCAGACCGTCGTGAAGTCGATCCTGACCGAGCACGACCACGTCGACATCCTGGTCAACAACGCGGGTCGGTCCATCCGTCGTGCCTCCGCCAACTCGGTCGCCCGCTCGCACGACTACCACCGCATGATGGCCGTCAACTACTTCGGTGCGGTCTACCTGACTCTCGCCCTGCTGCCGCACATGACCGAGCGTCAGTCCGGACACATCGTCAACGTCTCCTCGATCGAGGTGTTGAGCCGTGCACCGCGCTTCGGCGCCTACGCCGCGTCGAAAGCCGCACTCGAGGCGTTCAGTGACGCGACGGGCGCCGAGACGCTCTCCGATCACGTCACGTTCAGCAACATCCGGATCCCGCTGACGCGCACCCGGATGATCGTGCCGACCAACGCCTACGACGCGGTCCGCGGCATCTGGAGCGTCGACAAGGCTGCGCACCGCGTGCTGCGCGCGATGATCGAGCGCCCGAAACGGGTCAACACCCTGCTCGGCGACCTCGTCGACCTGGGCCATCACGCCGCGCCTCGCCTCACCAACCGACTGCTGCACCAGGACTTCCTGATGAACGAGGAATCAGCCGCCGCGCTGGGCCACACCGGCTGACGCGTCGCTTCGTGCGACGATCGGGTATGCGCCTCTCCCCGGAGACCCCCTATCTGTTCGTCGACACCGATCGTCTCGACCGGAATCTGCGGTCGATGGCGCAGTGGGCGACCGAGCACCACGTTCTGCTGCGCCCGCACGCCAAGACCCACAAGTGCGCGCAGATCGCACAGCGACAGCTCGATGCCGGGGCGGTGGGACTGTCGGTCGCGACCATCGGCGAAGGCGAAGCGTTTGCCGATGCCGGCGTCGACGACCTGTTCATCGCGTATCCGCTCTGGTTGTCGGAGGGCAAGGCGCGACGGCTCCGCGCGCTCGCCGGCCGCGTAACGCTGGCGGTGGGAGTCGATTCCGCCGACGGCGCGCGCCGCTTGGCCGCAGGCCTGGCCGGCGCTCCGGTGCGGGTGCTGGTGGAGGTCGACTCCGGCATGCACCGCAGTGGCGTCTCTGCCGACGGGGCAGCGGAGGTGGCAACAGTCGCTCGCGACGTCGGCCTGGACGTGGTCGGGGTCTTCACCTTTCCCGGCCACGGCTACGGACCGGGCACCGCCCGCACCGATGCCGCCGGTCAGGAGGCCGCCGCGCTGGCCGCGGCCACGGCGGCCCTGCGTGAACGCGGGTTCACTGTCTCCGTGGTCAGCGGCGGCTCCACGCCGACGGTGCGCCTCGCCGATCCCGGCGTCGTCACCGAGCTACGGCCGGGCGTCTATCCGTTCAACGACGCTCAGCAGTTGGAACTCGGCAGCGCCACCGTCGACGATCTCGCACTGTTCGCGATCGCGACCGTGGTCAGCAGATCCGGCGATCGAATCGTGCTCGACGCGGGCAGCAAGATCCTCGGCGCCGATCGACCGGGATGGACCACCGGGTTCGGTCGCCTGCCCGACCATCTCGACGCCCGCATCGTCTCGCTGTCCGAACATCACGCGGTGGTCGAGTTCCCCGCGGGCGCGACCGTTCCCGACCTCGGCGACCTGGTGCGCGCGGTGCCCAATCACGTCTGCACCGCGGTGAACCTCGTCGACGAACTGTTCGCCGGATCGGCGCACAGCGATGTGCTCGAGGTCTGGCCGGTGATCGCGCGCGGCGCGAACTCCTGAGCTGCCCCTTGCGAGTTCCGACACCGCCACCGGCTCACTCGTAGATGCCCTCGACCGTCCAGTTCGATTCCCGGTAGCAGAGCAGCAGAGCGCGCGAATCGTCTAAGAGCACCTGTGCGCGGGCTGCTCCGGCGCCGAACGGCCACGGCCCCGCCCACCAGCGCACCCGACACACCCTGGGGCCCAGCTTCACCGTTGTCGGCTCCGCACTGAAGGCGCCGCGCGCGGTGACCGAGACCAGACGATCGTCGGCCCCCAGCACTTCCGCTCCGGTCTGCGTCAGCAGCGTCGGCGAGGGCCTGGCCAACCGGTCCGGCCAGGCTGCTGCGGGGTCACGCGGCGGTCTGGCGGCATCGCCGAAGGCCACCAACGCCACCTGCTCGGCCGGTCCTCGACCGCCGCTGCCCACCGGGACACGCACAGCCTCCCCGCCCAGCAGTCCCTGCACGCGGACCAGCGCACGGCGCGCGCTGTCACCGAGTCCACCCCCGACGTCGGCGGGCAGGCCCGCCCCGGACAGGGCGTGCTGCAGAGCCCCGGGATCGACCACCTCCACCGGCTCCAACGACAACCGCACGATCGGCGAGTCGGGTGCCTCCCCTCCACTGCCCGCCCGTCCTGTCAGCCACCCTTCCAACTGCCAGCGGACGCGGTCGGCCGTGGCTTCCGGCGTCAGCGGCTCGGCGCACCGCCACGTCCGCGAATGACGCTGCCCGCGTTCGGTGATCGCATGGACCGTGAGCCGGGTGCAGGCCAGTGCCGCCGACGCGAGACGCTCGTGCAGTTCCTGCGCCAACCGTCTCCCCAGAAAGGCCGCGGCGTCGATCCGATCGACCGGCGGATCGCACTCGTGCTCCACCTGCAGGTCCGTCGGAATCGGCGCCCGACTGGGACGACGCCCCGGCAGTCCTCGAGCCAGCCGATGCGCCGTGATCGCATCGGCCGAGAACCGCGCCGCGACGTCGGCGGGATCGAGGTCGGCGAACGCGCCCAGCGTTCGGATGCCCAATCGCCACAGCAGATCCACCAGGTCGTCGCGACCCGGGCCGCTCAACGCCGACTCCACCCGGAGATCGGCCACCGGACGCCGAGACAGGTACTGGGCATCGGATCCCGGCGGTACGGTCTGCCCCGACCGCGCCGCCAGAACAGCAGTGAACAACTCGTCGGCGACTCCCGCGCGTGCCGTCACCCCACCCGGGACCGAAGCGCCCGCCACGACATCCACCAGCCGCTCCGACAACGCGACCTCGCCGCCGAAGAAGCGCGCGGCTCGATCTGCTGCCACCACCAGCAGCCCCGGTCGCAGCACCTCGGTCATCGGAACCGTGGAGGTCACCGCTGCGACCACCGGCTCGAACAACCGTCCGTCTCGTGACTCGTCGGCGTCGTAGACGGCTAACCGCGGACACAACGACTGCGCCTGCCGTTTCCGCATGCCGCGTCGTACCCCGTCGGCTCGCGCCGTGTGCGAGCAGGCCTCCACTCGGCCCGCGCGCAACACCGCAGCGGGTTCGGTCGTCGGCCTTCCCGCCGCCGCAGCCGCTGCCGCCGTGGGCCAGTCCGGACACCACAGCGCCAGCACTCGTCGGCCCTCGGCCATCCCTTCCCCCATCAATTCACCCCCGCTCAATTCGCCCCCCCATCAATTCGCCACCGCCAACGCCGGACGGTCCGTACTGCCCGCGACACGAACCGCTGCCGGCCTCGCCAGATGCATCGCTCCGCCTTCGCCCAGACTCGGCACCATCAGATCGAACTCCTCGCTCACCGGACGTGCGCCAGGCGCCGCGACCTGGACCTCCACCCGAAAGCCGCCGATCCGGCCGTATCCGCTTCGCCGCAACGGCAGGTGGCGGTACTCGCGGACTTCGCCACGCACTCGCGTGGCCGAGTTCGGCCACTCGCCGAGCACCATCAACGTCGACGACTGCTTCCGTGCCCGTCCGCCCAGCACCCGCGCTCTGGCCGGCGTCACCGACATTCCCGTGGCCCCGAGCCGGTCTTCGAAGCCCAGCACCACCAGATCGATTCCGTCCAGCAGCACCCCGGCCACTTCCAAGCGGTCGCTCCCCGGCTCCTCCACCACTGCTATTCGACTCAGATCGGCACCCATCTCGACGGCGGCCGCCAAGTTGAGCCGAGGCAGTCCCACCAAAGCCACCGTCGATCCGGTCCTGCTCGCCTCGGCGATGATCGACATCGGAATCACCGATGCTCCCGCCACTGCGGCCACACCACCCCGCGGCAATCCCCGTCTCGGGAACAGCGGTGCCAGCGCTTCCGGAACCGCGACCACTCCCGACGACATCACTCCGGACGCCTTCCCCGACAGGGCTCCCGTCTCCCCCGACAATCGGCTCAGTCGCCGCCGAAGATCCTCGATCTCGTCGGCCTTCTCCACTGCACTCATGACGCTTCCCCTCGTCGTGCCAGACTCCCGTCCGGCGCCCGTCTGCCTCGCTCGGCAGCGGCAGGGAAGATGCCGCTAATCGAACTTGCGTTCGATACTAGAAGCGCCCTCTGACAATCGTCAACGGACGACTAAACACCCACCTCACAGGTGGTTTTCCACCCCCACAGCCACACTGCTAACACAGGCCGCAAAGAGCCATGCTCTACCATTCGGACCCATGCAGACCCGCGCACTTCCGTACGCCGTTCTCACGGTCGCCATCACCGCTATCGCCGTCACGGCGCTGCCGTGGTTCAACCTCCGTAACGCGGGATTCGACATCTCATGGAACGGGCTCGGGATGGCCAGCGCCGACGCCGACGGATTGGCTCCCCACGGTCGCGGGTGGCTGATCGTCGCCGCCTGCCTGATCGCAGTTCTCGCCGCCCTGACCGCCCTGATGCCCGCGCCGGCCGCCAAGCCGCTCGCTCGACTGCTGTCTGCAATCGCAGCCGTCGGCGCCATCGCCGCGGCCTTCGTTCCCATCGCCGTCTGGATCTGGCCGTCGTGGTACTTCGGCGACTTTGAGTCCGACCTCGGCTTCACCCCCGAGGACGGACTCACCGTCGACAAACTGATCTTGGGCATCCTCGCGGCGGTACTGCTGCTCCTGGCCGCCCTGTCAGCAGCCCTCTTCGTCGATCGCACCGAAGACTCGATCGCCAAGGACGCGATCGCCACCGACTGAACAAGGGCGCCTCAGAACAGGGTCAGCGCGGGGGCCGTATCAGCGGCACGCACCGCGGGCGGCACCGATGCCGTCTCACCATCGAGATTCGCGCGCTCGAGGTCGGAGCCTTCGACCCCCGCAGCGCTGTCCAATCCGTACCGCGCCACCAGCGGCGCCATGCGACCGCGCAGCGACAACGCGTAGTCGGCGGAGACGAACCCGCGTTGGCCGTAGAGCGACCGATACCTCCGCACCAGCGCCGGATGCTCATCCGCGAGCCAACCGAAGAAGTCCGCACCGTCGTCGCCGGTCAACTGCAGCGGAGACACCGACACCCGCGCGGCCCCCGCGTCGGCGAGCGTGGCGAGCAGGTCGTCGAGCTGAGAGGTCCCGTCGGCCAGCAGCGGCGGCAGCGGCGCGATCCGCACATGCGGAGCCAGTCCGGCATCGGCCAACCGCGCGATCATCTCCAACCGAGCACGCGGCGCAGCCGCCGAGGGATCGATACGCGCAGCCAACCCGGCGTCGAGGGTGGCCAACGGCACGGACACGGTGACCGGCACCGACCGTCCGATCAATCGCAGCAACGAGAGATCGCGCAACATCAGCGGAGACGCCGTGTGCAGCGCGATCGGCGTCTGCGACTCCGACAACACCGCCAACACCTGCGGCATCAGCCGATAGTGCCCCTCGATCGGCTGGTACGGATCGTCCACCACCCCGACCGCGACGGTCTCGCACCGCCACGACCGCCGTCGGACCTCCCTGCGCAGAATGGCCGCCGCATTCACCTTGACCTGAAGGACGCCGCCGGACCGCGCGAGCGTCGACGCCGCGAACGAATAGCGATGATTGCGATCGCCGGTGACGGACTCGAGCATCGTGCGCGCCAGCACTTCGTGCACTCGAACACCCGGCGCCTCGGGCATCATCGTCGATCGCACAAGGTCACCGCACACCAGTTCGGGTAGCGCCGTCATGCCATCCATCCGAACACACGTGCGATCCTTGCGTCAAGGAGCCGCCGTATCGACGGGGAACGGAGCCGTCCGCACCGACAGTTATCATCTGGGCATGACCTCCTCCGCCGCTGCGCCCGGCCCGACGTACCTGGTCGCCGGCCGCTATCGCCTGAGCCGCAAGATCGGCCACGGCGGCATGGGCGCGGTCTGGCTGGCGCACGACCAACTCCTCGACCGCGAAGTCGCCGTCAAGCAGGTCCTCGTCAGCAGCGGCATGGACGACTCGATGGCCGAGACGTCCCGCGCCCGCGCCCTCCGCGAGGGGCGACTGGCCGCCCGCCTCTCCCACCGCAACGCGATCTCGATGCACGACGTCGCCCTGCACCTGGACGAGCCGTGGTTGGTGATGGAATATCTGCCCAGTCACAGCGTCGCCGACGTGCTGCGCGACAACGGAACCATCGACCCCGTCGAAGCCGCACAGATCTGTGCGCAGGTGGCCGATGCGATCGCCGAAGCCCACGCCTCGGGAATCATCCACCGCGACATCAAGCCCGCGAACATCTTGATCGCCAACAGCGGGCGCAATGTCGGCCTGGTCAAGATCACCGACTTCGGCATCTCCCGCGCCAAGGGCGACGCCAACATCACCCAGACCGGCATCGTCACCGGGACGCCCGCTTACTTCGCTCCCGAAGTGGCGCGCGGCGAGGACCCCGGCGAGCCGTCCGACGTCTACTCGCTGGGCGCGACCCTCTACACAATGGTCGAAGGGGCGCCTCCGTTCGGCAACGAGGACAACTACATCGCCACGCTGCACCGCGCCGCCCTGGGCAAGATCAACCCGATCACGCGCGCGGGCGCACTCTCGCCGATCCTGCTGCACCTGTTGGAGCCCAGCCCGAACAATCGGCCGACGATGGCGGACGCGCGCGACCAACTCGCGCAGTTCGCTGCCGACACCCTCGGCACCACCGACAACGTGCTGACCGGACTCGTCACGACGAAGCCGCTCCACAACCGACGGGCAGACACCCTTCCGCCCGCGCCCCAGGGACCCCCGACCCCCTCGCCCAGAACGCCATCTCCCAGAACCCCCGCGCCCATGACGGCCGTGTCGATGACCGCCGCACCGGAGTCCACGCCGCCGCACCGTCCGACGCAGGTCGCCGCCAACGGCTACTACGCTCCGCGCACGACTCCCCAACCGCTCGTCCATCAGCAATCCGGACCGTCCCATCCCGTGCACTACACACCGCAGCCGCGGCACCCGGCGCCGCAACAGTCCGGCAACAACGCCGGACTCGCAGCGGCGGTGTTCGCCATCTTCGTCCTACTGACCGCCATCGCCGCGGGAATCATTATTCTGGCTCTGTAGTCAAGTTGGCCCTGTAGTTGTCCGGCCCGTAGTTCACTGGGTTCTGCGGCCAATCCCGCGGCACACTGGACCAATGCTGGAACAGTCCATGATGGAAAAGACCCTGAAACTGCTGCGCAGTTTCGACGGCGTCCTCGAAGTGGCGCCGGTCGAAGGCGACGATGTCCCGCCGATCGCGTGGGGCGACCACTTCTTCTACTACGCGCCCGACGGAATCGCCCCGCGCAGGCAGCCGTACGCCACGATCATCACGAAGAACTATCCCGACGACGTCTCGTCGGACCTCGACCGGCCGGGCCGATGGCGACTCAACATTCACGTCGGACGCGAGCTCGTCGCCGAACTCACGCCAGACGCTTCCGCTGCTGCATCCGACCCCGCAGCACCTGACCCCGCTGCATCGGACACCGCTGCATCCGACACCGTCCTCCCGCACCCGCTGTACGGGCGACAGGGCTGGATCGCCATCGTCGAGCCCGGCCCGGCGACCGCCGACCTCACCGAACGACTCCTCCGTCAGGCGCACGACGACGATCGCCGTCGCGTCACCCGATCTGGCGATTGACCGCCCAGCGGGTCAGCGCGTTGCGGTTGGACTGCTGGGTCTTGCGGAGCACGTTGGACGCGTGCGTCTCGACGGTCTTCACCGAGATGAACAACTCTTCGGCGATCTCTCGATAGGTGTATCCGCGCGCCAGCAGTCGGAGCACCTCCATCTCGCGCCGGGTGAGGGAATCGAGTTCGGGATCGAGTTGCGGCTCCGGCACCGGCGATCGCCCGGTGAAGGAGTCGAGGACGAAACCGGCGAGCCGCGGACTGAACACCGCGTCCCCTTCGGCCACCCGGCGCACGGCGTCGGCCAGTTCCGCGCCGTCGATCGTCTTGGTGACGTACCCGCGCGCACCGGCGCGGATCGTCGCGATCACGTCGGTGGCCGCGTCGGAGACGCTGAGCGCCAAGAACACCGGCGCATCGGACCCGAGCGCGTCGAGCACGCCCCGCAGCACCGCCACCCCGCCGCCCCCGGGCATGTGGACGTCGAGCAGAACCACATCGGGCCGCATCTCGACGATCCCGGCAATCGACTCCGGGACCGTTC
Source organism: Gordonia sp. (in: high G+C Gram-positive bacteria) (assembly GCF_012515855.1). Classification (GTDB taxonomy): domain Bacteria; phylum Actinomycetota; class Actinomycetes; order Mycobacteriales; family Mycobacteriaceae; genus Gordonia. The sequence goes on along the minus strand of NZ_JAAYXO010000078.1, from coordinate 37,430 downwards.
CCGCGTCGCCGATCACGTCGAGACCTTCCGCTCCGGCGAGCTCGGCCCGGACTCCGGAACGGAACACCCCGTGGTCGTCGACCAGGAACACTCGGTAGGTCATGTCTGCTCCAGTCCCCGTTGGTGCCGGTCGGGTTGGCGTTGGTCGTGCTCGGGCTGTCGGTGGAGTTGCGCGCGCTGCTGATCCGGATCCAGTATCGACGATGCCCCACCGCTCAATGTGCGCGGCAGCCTCAACGCCACATTGGTTCCGCGCCCGGGCGCCGAGGTGATGCGCGCCGATCCGCCGGCGCGCTCCATGCGGGCGCGGATGGACTTCGAGATCCCCTGCCGATCGTCATCGATGTCGTCGACATCGAAGCCGACACCGCGATCGCGGACAAAGACCTCGACGTGTTCCTCGTCCACCTCGCAGTACACGTCGACCTTCTCCGCGCCGGAATGCTTGGCGGCATTGACCACCGCTTCGCGCGCCGACGCGACCAGCGCCTGGAGACTCTGCGCCACCTTCTCATCGCGCAGTTCCTCCGGTGTCACGTCGCCGACGGTGACGGTCTCGATCTCGAGGCCGTACGCGTCTTCGACCTCGGCCGAGACCGCGGCGACCGCGGCCGCAAGCGACTCGTTGCGCCGGGCCTGATCACCGAACAACCACTGGCGGAGTTCGCGCTCCTGCCGCCGAGCGAGTTGCGCGACCACGTCGGGTTGCGCCGCCCGCTTCTGAATCAGTGCGAGAGTCTGCAGCACCGAGTCGTGCAGGTGCGAGGCGATCTCCTCGCGTTCCTGATTCCGGATTCGCGCTGCTCGCTCCGCGTTGAGCGTCCGCCACATCCGCATCCACAGCGGGATGGTCAGCAGCACCACACCGGCCAGCGTCCCGAACACGGCGAGCAGAGTCGGATTCATCCCGGCGAGCGCCGCATCCGGCGCGGCGACCAGCACGATCAGCCCACCGATCACCAGAAACGCACCGGCCGCCAGGCGCAGCCAGGTGAGGACCCCGCTGCGCGACGACAGTCCGGTGACGTCCACTTCGCGCCACACCAGCGCGGCGCCGCCGAGGACCACGATCAGCGCGAGGAGGCTCGACGCCGGCGCGCTGGACGCGACGAACGCATTGGCGACCAGCACGATCATCCCCAGGACCAGCAACCCGTGCGCCTGTCGGCGTTCGCGAGGCGCCGCCGGTTCGACGTCCGTGCCCGTCGGGCAGAAGAACCACAGCAGACCGTAGGCAGCGACGCCGGCCCCGGCCAAGGCCGACAGCACGACGAACACGACGCGCACGCGGAAGACGTCGACGCCGAGGTGGTCGGCGATCCCGCCGCACACCCCGGCGACGACCTTGCCTCCGCTGCGCCTGCGCAGGCGGTCGATCTCCGGGATCTCGGTGGCGTGTGTCATCACCTCGATATTGGCACGAACGCCCGAGCCCGCACATCAGGGAGCATCTCAGGGTTGTACCCGATTTGCCTGCGACGGCCGAGGGACAAGATGGTCTCCATGGACACCAAGACGCTGTTCGACATGTGGAACACCAGGCCGGTCCGCCAACGCTCCGGCAAGAGCATCGCAGGCGTGTGCACCGGCATCGGCAGGCGCTACAACGTCGATCCGACACTGGTGAAGGTAGCGTTCGTGGTCGCGGCGATGTTCGGCGGCAGCGGCATCTTCCTCTACCTCGCGTGCCTCATCGCAATGCCCGGCCAGCACGCCGTCGCACCTCGCGCGCTGACGCCTGACAGTCACGGTCTCCGCGGCATGCACGAGATCCCCTGGTACTGGATCGCCGCCGCGGTGGTCTGCGTGGTGGCGCTCGGAAACATGGGATCGTCGTCGCCGTTCTGGGGAAGCAGCGGACTGCTCGGCGTGGCCCTGATGCTCGGCGGCTGGTGGCTCCTCTACATGCGCACACCGCAAGCGCCCGCGGGCACCAGCGCCGACCAACTCGGCGCACGCGGAGCAATCGAAACCATTCATCCGCCGGTGAACTCGGAGTATCCGCCGGTCGCCGTGCCGAGCGTCGGTCTGAGCAAGGCCGCCGACCTGAGCAAGCCGGTGCCGCCAACCGGCGACGCCCCTCCCGCGTGGGACCCGTTGGGAACGGCGCGGTTCGCCTGGGACCTCCCGGAGCCGACGCCGCCCCCGACGCCGCCGGCGCCCAAACCGCCCCGGTCTCGGCTGACGTCGATCTTCGCCGGCCTCGCCGTGATCGTGGCGACGGTCTCGACCGCGGCGAACGTCGTCGGTGGGGTCGAATGGTTCACCGTCGGACGCATCGCCGCACTCGCGCTGGCCGTGCTCGGGGTCGGCATGCTGATCGACTCGGTGCAACGACGTCGGGCGGGCACCCGCGCCGCGGGCCTGGTGCCGCTGGCGATGATGGTGGGCGTGGTCGCCGTGATCGCGACCCTGTTCGCCGGCGGTCGTGCCGACCTCCCCGCGGGCGGCGTCGGGGACCGCACGTGGACGCCGCGGACCTCCGAGCAACTCGGTTCCGAGTATCAGCTCTCGGTCGGCACCAGCACTCTCGATCTCCGGAACCTCGCGGGCCTCGACCGCGACCGGACCGTCGTGGTGCGCCAAGGCATCGGCGACGTCACCGTGCTGCTTCCCGACGACATCCGCGTCAAGACCGAATGCCGAATCGCCATCGGAGACCAGGTGTGCCCCGAAAGCACGGTCAACCCCGACGCCAAGACCCCGACGCTCACCGTGAAGGCCGAGCTGTCCATCGGAAACGTGGAGATGAAGAAATGACCGACGAGTTCACCACCCCGACCCAGCCGACTGTCGACGAACCAGCCGGGCACCGCTCTTTCATGATGGCGCTCTCAGCGCTCGTGACGCTCCTGGTGGCGGCGTGGTGCCTGGCCGGCGGCCCCTTCTTCGTTCAAGCAGAGGGGCTGCCGTGGGCGCTTCTCGCGGTCGGCATCGTCGTCGGCGTCGGCCTGATCGCGAGCGGCTTCCGTCGGAAGTAGACGGGCGTCACTCCCACTCGATGGTGCCCGGCGGCTTGCTGGTCACGTCGAGCACGACGCGGTTGACGTCGGGGACCTCGTTGGTGATGCGTGTGGAGATGACTTCGAGCACCTCGTAGGGCAGGCGCGTCCAGTCCGCGGTCATCGCGTCCTCGCTGGAGACCGGGCGCAGGACGATCGGGTGCCCGTAGGTGCGCCCGTCGCCCTGGACCCCGACGCTGCGGACGTCGGCGAGCAGCACCACCGGGCACTGCCAGATCTGACCGTCGAGGCCCGCCGAGGTCAACTCCTCGCGGGCGATCAGGTCGGCCTGACGCAGCAGCTCCAGACGATCCTTGGTGACCTCACCGACGATGCGAATGCCGAGCCCGGGGCCCGGGAACGGCTGCCGTGCGACGATCTCCTCGGGCAGGCCGAGTTCGCGACCGACCGCGCGGACCTCGTCCTTGAACAGCAGACGCAGCGGCTCCACCAGCGAGAACTCCAAGTCCTCCGGCAGTCCGCCGACATTGTGATGGCTCTTGATGTTGGCCGTACCGCTGCCGCCGCCGGACTCGACCACGTCCGGGTACAGCGTTCCCTGCACCAGGAAGTCGACCTTCTTGCCTGCTGCGGCCTGATCGCCGAGCACCTCGCTGACAGCGCCTTCGAACGACCGGATGAACTCGCGGCCGATGATCTTGCGCTTGGTCTCCGGGTCGGACACCCCCGCCAGGTGACCGAGGAAGATGTCCTGCGCATCGACGGTCACCAGGCGGGCGCCGGTCGCGGCGACGAAGTCGGTCTGCACCTGCTCGCGCTCACCCGCGCGCAGCAGACCGTGGTCGACGAACACACAGGTGAGGCGATCACCGATGGCCCGCTGGACCAGTGCCGCCGCCACCGCGGAGTCGACGCCGCCCGAGAGACCGCAGATCGCCAGGCCCTCGTCGCCCACCTGGGCGCGGACGTCGGCGATCAGCGATTCGGCGATGTTGGCCGCCGTCCACGTCGGCTTCAGTCCGGCGATGTCGTACAGGAAGCGCGTCAGCACCTCCTGACCGTGGGGGCTGTGCAGCACCTCCGGGTGGTACTGGACGCCTGCCATCCGACGCTCGACGCACTCGAACGCCGCGACCGGGGCGCCCGGCGTCGACGCGGTGACGGTGAAGCCCTCGGGGGCCTGCGACACGGCATCGTTGTGGCTCATCCACACCGGTTGCGTGCCGGGGAGGTCCCGATGCAGTCGACCCCCGTCGCCGACGGTCAAGGTGGTGCGACCGAACTCGCGGCCGCCGGTGTTCTCGACGACACCGCCGAGCGCCGTGGTCATCTTCTGGAAGCCATAGCAGATGCCGAAGACCGGAATCCCCAGCTCGAACAGCTTCTCGTCGATGCTCGGCGCGCCGTCGGCGTAGACCGAAGCGGGTCCGCCGGAGAGGATCAGCGCGGCCGGATTCTTGGCCGTGATCTCTTCGAGGGTCGCGTCGTGGGCCACTACCTCGGAGTAGATGCGGGCCTCGCGCACACGGCGAGCGATCAGCTGCGCGTACTGGGCTCCGAAGTCGACGACGAGTACGGGACGCGGGTGCTCAGGGGATGTTTCCGTCACGGAGAGTGAGTATATCCGTCCCGCGCGGCCCCGGACCCCGTGCCCGCCCCGAGATCGCGCCGCACCAGCCACCACGTGACGGCGAGCGCGACCACGACCGACGGCTTTCCGAGGAGGAGGGTCGCGACGCCGAGCGCGGCCACCTGATCTGCCATGTACAGCGGGCCCAGAACCGCGACGTGGAGCAGCCACTGGAGCGCCCAGGCACCGTGATCCACCGGTGCAGACGAATCCGTTCCGGAGTCTCCCCTCGGGGTTCGATGCGCAGCCGCTGGCAGATCCGCAGACTGAGCGGTCGACGGAGGACTGTCCCGATGCCGAAGACGACCGTGAGGATCGCGCACCCGACCACCTCGGTGACGAAGAAGTTGCGTCCCTCCCCGGTGCCCAAGACCAGCGCCGAGTAGCCGACGATGCCGAGGATCGAGAGAACGACGACCTTCGGGGAGTCACCGCGTCGCAGCCGCAGGACCGTCAGCGCGATCGCGACGGCCACCGCGGCCCCCACCCCCGCGGACGGTCCGGCCGCCTGGTAACCGATGAGGAACGCCGCGATCGGCGCTCCCGCGTCGACGACATGCCGCCAACCGCCTTTCGCCGCCACCTCGCGCACGGCGAGGAATGCCGATGCCGGAGCATCGGCCGGTGTCTGCCGTTCAGTCCGGCCGCCGTCGAGTGCCATTCAACGCACCGGTCGCGGGCCGATGATGGAGGCGCGCTCCATGATCCGGACGTGGGGCCAATAGTCGCTCGCCGCGTAGTGCTGCACGGCGCGGTTGTCCCAGAACGCGATGGTGTCGGGCTCCCAGTGCAGTCGAACCTGATGCTCGGGAGCGTCTGCGGTGCGGCACAGCCGGTCGATCAGTTCGCGGCCCTCATCGAGGTCGACGCCGTCGATCCGGTCCACGAAGACCCGGTTGACGTACAGGTGCCGACGGCCAGTCGCCGGGTGCGTGCACACCATCGGATGCCTCATCTCGGGATGCTTGCGCTGCATCGCGGCGCGCTGTTCGTCGTCGAGCATGCGGCCGAAGGCCCGAGTGAAATCATGGACCGCATCGAGGTGCTCGATGCGCTCACGCGTCTGCTCGTCAAGTGATTCGTACGCAGCGTACATGTCGGCGAACAGCGTGTCGCCGCCGATCGCGGGGGCCGAGATCGCGTGGAGCACCGCACCCATCGACGGGTGCTCACGCCAGGTGACGTCGTGATGCCAGGCGTTCTCGAATCCGCTGACCTGCGCGCTCTTCTCGAACCTGACGAGTTCGGGCTGCCCGATGTTCGACGGGATGAAGGGGTGCACCTCCAACTCGCCGAACCGGGCGGCGAACGCGACGTGCTGGGCGGCGCTGACCGGCTGATCCCGAAAGAAGAGCACCTTGTACTCGCTCAAGGCCCGGCGGATGTCCGCCACGACCGGCGCAGTGAGTTCCGAGGTCAGATCGACGCCGGAGATCTCGGCACCCAGGGTGGCTCCGACCTGCCGCGCGTCGAAGTGCTCCCACCGCAGTTCACCGAGGCGGTCCCGTTCGCGCGCCAAGTGCGTGAACGGACCCGACATGACCGGGTATCCGGGCAGGTTGACCGGCTTGGTGCCGAGCCCGTCGGCCGGATCCTTGTCGACCATCACCGTCATCTGAAACCTCTTCTCTCGTCCGATTGTCCGCCCTGTAGTCAGTTGACTACAGTGACGGGGATTACCGTAGTCACATGACTACAGAAGACGCAAGGGGTATCGACGAAGCCGAGGAGGACCCCTCGCCCGGCCCCCTCGGTCGTGACGCCGTGGTGGAAGCGGTCCTGATCCACGCGATCGATCTCTTCGCCGAGAAGGGCCCGGCGGCGACGTCGATCCGCATGATCGCCGACCGCGCGGGCGTCAATCACGGGCTGGTGTTCCGTCACCTCGGAGCCAAGGACGAACTCGTCACCGCAGTGCTGAACCGACTGTCTGCGGAGGCGTCGGGACCGGCACCCGACGGGGAGTTCGATTCGCTCGACGACCGCCAGCTGCGCCGCCACTGGATGGTGCTGGCCCGGTGCATCCTGGACGGCTACCCCGTCGGTGACATGCAGAACGACTTCCCGGTCATCGGCCGCATCGGAGCGGTGGCCCGCAGGCATCACGAGACCGAGGAGGAAACGGCGATGGCGACGGCGAACGTGGTCGCCCTCCAGTTGGGCTGGCAGCTCTTCGAGCCCTTCCTGCGATCGGCGACCGGGGTCGGCGACGCCCCGTACGAGCAGATTCGCGAGTCGGTCGACGCGCAGTCCCGACGAATGCTCACGGGAGGCTGACGATGGGCCGCCCACTGAACGGCCCGGAGTGAAGACAGCCCGTCCCCTGCACTCGTAGGGTGGCGGACATGCCACACCATGCCCCCGACCTGACCCCACTCCTCTCCCCCGGCCGCATCGGCCCCGTGCAGTTGGACAACCGCGTCGTCATGTCGGCGATGGACATGAACCTGTCCATCGACGGCGTGATCGAAGAGGAGGACGTCGAGCACTTCGTCTCCCGGGCCAGGGGCGGCACGGGCATGATCATCACCGGGTGCTGCTCGGTGGGCTACCCGGCGGGCAGCACCAGCACCAAGGAGCCGGGGCTCTCGTCCGACCACTTCATCCCCGGCCTCAAGGCGCTGGCGGACGGCGTCCACGCCGGCGGTTCCAAGCTGTGCGTGCAGATGGTGCACCACGGCAAGGTCGCCCGCATCGACACCGTCTCCGACCGTCCGCTTCAGGTCGCCTCCGTGCCCGAGGGCGCGTACGACATGAGCGCACTGGCCGACAACACCCCGACCGAGCTCGGCAAGATGGGCGCGGTGACCGGCGGCAAGAAGCCGACCTATCACGAGGTCACGCACGACGACATCGCCGAGATCACCGGGCAGTACGTGTCAGCGGCCCGTCGCGTGCGCGAGGCCGGAGCCGACGCCGTCGAGATCCACTGCGCACACGGCTACCTGCTCAGCGGGTTCCTGACCCGCGCCGACAACCGCCGCACCGACCGGTACGGCGGATCGCTGGAGAACCGCGCGCGGTTCGCCTGCGAGGTGATCGCCGCGGTGAAGGAAGCGGTGGGCGACGACCTCGCCGTCCTGGTCCGCGTGTCCGGCCGAGAGTTCGGCGAGGAGGGCGGTCTCTCCACGAACGAAGCCGTCCAGGCCGCCCAACTGTTCCAGGCGGCGGGCGCCGACGCGATCGACGTGACCGGCTGGGGCCGTAACCCGTTCCGCAACTTCACCGACGGCCCGCTGCCCGACCGACTCGGAGCGTTCGTCGATCTGGCAGGCGCCGTCAAGGAGGCGGTCCGGATTCCGGTGGTCACCGTCGGACGGGTGCTGCCCGAGATCGGCGCCGCGGCGATCGCCGCGGGCAAAGCCGATTTCGTCGCCATGGGGCGCCAACTCCTGGCCGACCCCGACCTGGTGAACAAGCTGCGCGCGGGCACGCCCGAGCGGGTCCGGCCGTGCATCAACTGCTATGTCTGCGTCCAGGAGAACTTCTGGGACGACGTCCCGGTCTGCGCGGTGAATCCCGCGCTCGGCAACGAGGGCGCGGCCCCGCTGACCCTTGCCAAGGCGCCGGTCTCGAAGAAGGTCGTCGTGGTGGGCGCCGGGCCGTCGGGGCTCGAAGTGGCTCGGATCGCGACCCAGCGCGGTCACCGGGTCACGGTGGTCGACAAGACCGACCGCCTCGGCGGCACGCTGTGGTTCTCCGCCTTGACCACTCCGGCGAACTATCCGCTGCTGGAGTGGCTGCGCACCGAGACCGCCCGACTGGGCGTCGACATCCGGCTGAGCACCGAGGCCACCCCGGCGCTGATCGCCGAACTGGCCCCGGACGCCGTCGTCATCGCCACCGGCGCCGTTCGCGAACGACCCGCGATCCCCGGCGGCGACCTCCCCCATGTGCACACCGGCGACACCATGCGGGCGCTGATGACCGGGGTCGGCGACACCTCCGGGCAGGCCTGGTACCTGCGCCTCGCCGGACGACTGGGCAAGCTGACCGGCCTCACCAAGACGCCCGCGCGGGTCGCCGCACTGACTCGCCGGATCCTGCCCGTCGGCAAGGACGTCGTCGTCATCGGCGGGTCGCTGGTCGGCCTGGAACTCGCCGAGTTCCTGGCCGAACGCGGCCGCAACGTCACCCTGCTGCACGACGAGCAACAGCTCGGGCTGCCGATGGCACTCCCACGCCGGTGGACCGCCGTGCGACATGCCAAGGAGGCCGGCGTCACCATTCACCGGCATGCCCGCGCGGTCCGGATCACCGAGCACGCGGTGGAGTTCGACGAGGCGGTCACCGGCAAACGCGGCGAGGTGCTCGACACCAAGCGGTCCAGCGCACCCGCGTCGATGGTCATCATGGCGGCGGGCGTCTCCCCCGCGGCGCCGCTCGCGCAGCGTTTCGGCGAGATGGTCCCGGAAGTGCACGTGGTCGGCGACGCAGGCAGCGTCGACTACATCCAGGGCGCGATCCACACCGCGTGGAAGGTCGCCTCGGCCTTGTAGGAGGGCTCGGCGCCCGCGCGCGATCGACTCCAGCGGCCCGAGGAAGGCGGCGCGCCCCGGACCGCGACTAGGAGTGTGTCCCCTTCACTGAATACCCTGTTCCCGTGACGAACTTCTCGCAGGACTCCGCGGCCGCGCCGCGCTGGTGGTCGCTGTCCATCGCCGACCTCACCCAGGCCGCCGTCTTCGCCGCTCTCATCGCGGTCCTCGGCCTCCCCGGGCAGATCAACCTGGCCGCGGGCGTGCCGATCACCCTGCAGACGCTCGGTGTGATGCTCGCCGGCGCGGTGCTCGGGCCGAAGAAGGGCTCGCTGGCGGTGGTGATCTTCATGGCGCTGGCGATGGGCCTGCCGCTCCTCGCGGGCGGTCGCACCGGATGGACGGCACTGAGTTCGCCGACCGGCGGCTACTTTCTGGGCTTCCTTCCGGGTGTCATCGTCATCGGGCTGCTGACCGCATGGATGATGCCGCGCTACAACATCATCGTCGGCATCGTGATCAACTTCGTCGGCGGCGCGCTCATCATCTACATCTGCGGCATCTCGTACCAGATGCTCCGCACCGACATCGGCCTGTGGACGCTGATCACCGGCAACGCGCCGTTCCTCATCGGTGACACCATCAAGGCCGTCATCGCCGCACTCGTGGCGGCGCCGGTCCACCGCGGGCGCCCCGGGCTCATTACCCCGCTGCGCGCCCCGTCCTCGAGCCGTCCGAGCGTCGAGTGACCGATTCGCCGACCTCGATCGTCTTCGACGGCGTCGGACACGCCTTCGGCGACCGCGTGGTGCTGCGCGAGGTCAGCCTGACCATCCCGGAGCGACGCGTCGGGATCGTCGGAGCCAACGGCAGCGGCAAGTCGACGCTGGCCCGGATGATCAACGGGCTGGTGCTCCCCGACAGCGGGACGGTGACCGTCAACGGGCTCGACGTCCGCAAAAACAAGCGCAGGGTCCGCCGCGAGGTCGGCTTCATCTTCTCCGACCCCGACCGACAGATCATCATGCCGACGGTCGCCGAGGACATCGAACTGTCGCTCTCGCGCATCGTCGCCGACAAGGCCGAACGTCGGGCGCGCGCCCACGAGGTGCTCGCCGACTTCGGTCTCGCCGGTCACGCCGACCAACCCGCGCACCAGCTCTCCGGCGGCCAGAAGCAACTCCTCGCGCTGGCCGCGGTGATGGTCGTGGGACCGAGCATTCTGGTGGCCGACGAGCCGACCACCATGCTCGATCTGCGCAACTCCCTGATGCTCCGCACCACCTTCGCGGCGTTGTCGGAGCAACTCGTGGTGCTGACCCACGACCTCGAAATGCTCGACGACTTCGAGCGCGTGCTCGTCCTCGACGACGGACGCGTGGTCGCCGACGACGAACCCGCGCCCGCGCTCGCCTACTACCGAGACCTGATGAGCCGATGATCGGCCTCTACGTCCCCGGCGACTCGCTGCTGCACCGGCTGCCCGCAGGCCTGAAGTTCCTCGCGCTGACCGCGTCGATCATCACGATCGCCCTCGTGGTCCGGACGCCGATGAGCGCCGCGATCGCCCTCGCGACCAGCGCCGCCCTGTTCGTCGTCGCCCGAGTGCACCCACGTCACGCGTGGTCGCAGATTCGCGGCGTCCTGTGGATGCTCGCCATTCTGTTCGTCTTCCAGTGGATCATCACCGACGCCGCGCGGGCCTTCGTGGTGTGCGCGATCCTGCTCGCCTCCGTGGCGCTCGCTGCGGTCGTGACGTTGACGACGCGGACCGCCGACATGCTGGACGCGATCGTCAGCGCGCTGCGTCCACTGGAACGTTTCGGCGTCCGCACCGATCTGATCGCGATGACGTTCGCACTCGCCATCCGCAGCATTCCGCTGATCGCCGAGGTCCTCGCCCAGGTGGATCAGGCACGCCGAGCACGCGGATTACGCGCCGGGCCGCGCGTGCTCCTCGCCCCGACCGTGCTCGCCGCGCTGCGGACCGCCGACGGCTTCGCCGAGACGCTCGCCGCGCGCGGCATGGACTGACGGCAGTGCGGGGAATAACCGTCGACTGCCGTCTGTTAACGTTATGAGCAGGCGAATCAGACGACTCAAGGAGGCTGCGGTGGAACCGTTCCCGCACCTGTCGCGCGCCCTTTTCGCACATTCGGTGTACTTCCTCACCGATCACTGTCAGTAGACCCGTCGGACGTCGTCGTCGCACTGGTCTGTCCAGTCGTCGTCGGCATCTGCATTCCAGGCAAACCCGCAACGGGTCTACTTCTGGCCCCGGTGCATTCGATTCGCAAAGGACCCCCATGTCTCCCACCATCTTCGACGACGCCACCGCCCTGATGGGCCGTACGCCGCTGGTTCGCCTCAACCGAATCACCGACGGCGCCGAGGCCACCGTGCTCGCCAAGCTCGAGTACTACAACCCGACCAACTCGGTGAAGGATCGCATCGGCGTCGCGATCGTCGACGCCGCCGAGGCCTCGGGCGACCTCCCCAAGGGCGGCACCATCATCGAGGCCACCAGCGGCAACACCGGCATCGCGCTCGCGATGGTCGGCGCGGCCCGCGGCTACAACGTCGTCCTGACCATGCCGGAGTCGATGTCGAAGGAGCGCCGCGCGCTGCTCCGCGCATTCGGCGCCGAGCTGGTGCTGACCCCGGCGGGCGAGGGCATGGCCGGCGCGGTCAATGCCGCCGAGAAGATCGCCTCGGAGCGTCGCGGCGCCGTGCTCGCTCGTCAGTTCGCCAACGAGGCCAACGCCGAGATCCACCGTCGCACCACCGCCGAGGAGATCTGGGCCGACACCGACGGCGGCGTCGACGCGGTGGTCGCGGGCATCGGCACCGGCGGCACCATCACCGGCATCGGCCAGGTCCTCAAGGAGCGCAAGCCCGAGGTCAAGATCTTCGCCGTGGAACCCGAGGAATCGGCCATCCTCAACGGCGGCGCCCCCGGCCCGCACAAGATCCAGGGCCTCGGCGCCAACTTCGTCCCCGAGGTCCTCGACACCACGGTGTACAACGAGGTCGTCGACATCAACGCCGAGACCGCGCTGAAGTGGGCGCGCCGCGCCGCCACCGAGGAGGGCCTGCTGGTCGGCATCTCGTCGGGCGCCGCCCTGGCCGCCGCGGTGGAGATCGCCAAGCGTCCGGAGCTCAAGGGCAAGACCATCGTCGTGGTGCTTCCGGACTTCGGCGAGCGCTACCTGTCGACGCCGCTGTTCGAGGGACTGGTGGACTGATGTCTGTCGGGAGTGAGTCGCGAACCGAGCGAAGGTCGGATTCGCTCCTGCGCACGCTGCGCGAAGACCTGCGTGCCGCGCAAGATCGGGACCCGGCGGCACGCTCGATGGTCGAGGTCGCGCTGGCCTACCCGGGCGTGCACGCCCTCTGGATCCATCGTGTCTCGCATCGGCTGTGGACCAGCGGCGGCGTCGCCCGGATGCCCGCCCGGCTGCTGTCGCAGTTCGCGCGGTTTCTCACCGGTATCGAGATCCATCCCGGAGCGAAGATCGGTCGTCGGATGTTCATCGACCACGGGATGGGCGTGGTGATCGGTGAGACCGCGGAGATCGGCGAGGACGTGCTGATGTTCCACGGATCCACCCTGGGCGGCGTCAGCATGTCGAAGGGCAAGCGTCACCCGACCGTCGGCGATCGCGTTCTGATCGGCGCGGGCGCCAAGGTCCTCGGTCCCATCACGCTCGGCGACGACGCCAAGATCGGCGCCAACGCCGTGGTGGTCCACGACGTGCCCGCCGGGTTCGTCGCCGTCGGGACGGCCGCTGCCCCGCGACCCACGCATGCGCCGCCCGCCTACGATCCCTACGCGGATCCGGCGCTCTACATCTGAGTCGAGAGAATACTTCCGCCGTTGATCGTTACCCGGAGCGGGTAACGATCAACGGCGGAAGTGTTTTCAGACGTGGTTGCGCGAACTCAGGCGGTCTCGTCGACCTTCGTGTTCACCGGCGTGATCGACAGGCGGAGGGCGCCGGGAGCGCTGGCAGGCACCACCGGTGCGTTCGGCGCCACCGGATCGATCCGCTGGTAGGCCGCACCCTGCGCGGGACGCTGGTCGTCCTCGCCGCGATTGGGCCACAGGGCGACGGCGCGCTCGGCCTGCGCGCAGATCGACAGCGACGGGTTCACACCGAGGTTCGCGGTGATCGCCGCGCCGTCGGTCACGTGCAACGTCGGGTAGTTCCACACGCGATGGTAGGGATCGATGACGCCGGTCTTCGGGTCGTCGGAGATCACGCAGCCGCCGAGGTAGTGCGCGGTGAGCGGCATGTTGATGATGTCGCCCCACGTGCCGCCTGCGATGCCGCCGGGCAGCTTGTCGGCCACGCGTCGGGTGGCCTCGTTGCCCTTCGGAATCCAGGTCGGGTTCGGCTCGCCGTGGCCCTGCTTGCTGGTGACGTACTTGAACGGGCCGCGCTTGCGGACGAACGTGGTGAGCGAATTGTTGCTGGTCTGCATCACCAGCGCGATCACCGTGCGCTGGCTCCACTTACGCACGTACAGCAGGCGGACCAGCAGCAGCGGGTTCTTGACGACCTGCTTCAGGAACTGGCCGAACCGGTTGGCGACGCTGCCGCCGTCGGTCAGCGCGGTCTGCAGGTATGCGATCGCGTTGGAGCCCTTGCCGTAGCGGACCGGCTCCACGTGCGTGTTGCTCTCCGGGTAGAACGATGACGTGATCGCCACGCCCTCGGAGTAGTCGCTGGTCGGGTCGTACTTGCCCGCCATGGCGCCGAGGATCGACTCCGAGTTGGTACGGGTCAGGACGCCCAGCGAATCCGACAGCTTCGGCAGCGTGGAGCCCTTGGCCGCGTGCATGAGCTTCTGCGTGTTGAACGTGCCCGCCGCCATGATCACCTGGCCGGCGCGGAAACTGCGACGACGCGCACCGAACGGGCCCCACGACGACGAGCCGTGCGTCGACACGGTCCAGCTGCCGTCGGCGTTCTCCACCAGACCGTCGACGGTGGTGCGGTCGATGATCGTGGCACCGTTGCGCTCGGCCAGTCCGAGGTAGTTCTTCATCAGGGTGTTCTTGGCGCCGACGCGGCACCCGGTCATGCAGGCGCCGCATTCGGTGCACGCGGTGCGCTCGGGACCGGCTCCACCGAAGTACGGGTCGGCGACGGTCTGCCCCGGGGTGCCCTCGCCGCCGGTCTTCTCACCGAAGAACACGCCGACCGGGGTGGGCCCGAAGGTCTCGCCGACGCCCATCTCCTCGGCGACCTCCTTCATCACCCGGTCGGAGTTGGTGAACGACGGGTTGGTGACGACGCCGAGCATGCGTCGCGCCTGCTCGTAGTGCGGCGTCAGCTCCGCTTCCCAGTCGGTGATGTGATTCCACTGCGGGTCGGTGAAGAACGGCGTGCTCGGCTTGTAGAGCGTGTTGGCGTAGTTCAGGGAACCGCCGCCCACACCGGCGCCCGCGAGGATCATCACGTCTTTCAGCAGGTGCATGCGCTGGATGCCGTACAACCCGAACTTCGGCGCCCACAACCACTTGTGGAGCCGCCAGCTGGTCTTGGCGAACTGGTCGTCCTCGAAGCGTCGACCGGCCTCGATCACACCGACCCGGTAGCCCTTCTCAACGAGGCGGAGGGCACTCACACTTCCGCCGAAACCAGAGCCGATGATGAGGACGTCGAAGTCAGTCTGCGCCATAGCAAAACATACTAATGAGTATTGTTGCGATCCGGATAGTAAGCAGAACCTAAGTCGACGGCTGGTCATGGACGTCGCGGAGCACGCTCGGCGTGACGAACCGGGCGATCAGCGCGCGCTCGGAATCCTCCGAGCCACCCGGGACCACCAGCAGCGAGACGATGACTCGAACCACCCAGGCCATCGCGTCACCCGGAGCGATCGCGGCGATGGCCTCCGACGACAACGCCAACTCGGAGGTGGCGCCCGCACCGCTGGGCGCGAACCACGCGCGCAGCGCCGGATCGGCGCGGACCTCGCGCAAAGCGAGCACAATCGACTCGGTCAATTTGGCCTCGCGGCCCTCCACCGTTCGCAGCGCCGCGCGCACGTCGACGCTGATGCGCTTGGCGACGATCGCGATGTACGCCAACTGCAGCGATCGGCGGCTGTCGAAGTAGCGGTAGAGCGTGGCTCGCGAGCATCCCGCGGCCGCCGCGATGTCGCTCATCGCGGCGTCGGCGCCCTGGACCGCGAAGACCTCGCCGGCCACCTCCAGGATGCGGTCGCGCACCCCGGACCTGCCTGCTTCACGGATTCCGCGCTGTGCGGTCATGCCGTGAAGGGTACCGAAACCGGACGACGCACGTAGTTGCCGGTGGCCCACTCGATGTCGTCGACGTCGACGGTGAAGTCGGGGCACCGCACGAGGAGTTCCTCGAGTGCCACGCGGGCCTGCATGCGTGCGGCCGCCGCACCGAGGCAGTGGTGGGAGCCGTGACTGAAAGTGAGGATGTTCGACGGGTCGCGACGAACGTCCAGTTCCCCGGCCGTCGGCGAGTAGACCGACTCGTCGCGATTGGCCGAGGCGTAACAGAGCAGCACCTTGCGGCCCGCGGGAACAACGACGCCCTCGATCTCGACGTCGACCGTCGCGGTGCGACATAGCCCCTGAACCGGCGAGGTGAGCCGCAAGAGCTCGTTGACTGCCGTCGCCAGCAGTTCCGGTTCGCGCTGCAGGATCTCGCGCTGGTCAGGCCGTTCGGTGAGCAGCGCCACCGAGCCGCCGAGCATGCCGGTCGTGGTGTCGTTGCCTCCGGCGACCATGGTGAACGCAAAAGCCAGCACCGACAGGACTCCGCCCAGGTCCATGTCGTCGGCGACCCCTGCCGCCACCAGGTGCGAGACCGTGTCGTCACCGGGATGGCGTCGGCGGAACTCGATGAGGTCGGAGAAGTAGGCCATCAGCCCCATGACCGCCTCCGAGGCGGTCTGCGCGGCAGCGCCCATGTCGCCGCCGGGGTTGGCGGCGACGATCGCGTCGGTCCACGCGTCGAACTGTCCGCGGTCGGACTCCGGCACCCCGAGGTAGTGGGCCACCACCATGCTGGGCAGCGGCTTGAACAGTTCGACCCCGATGTCGCCGCTCCCCCGCGACGCGAGGTCGTCGAGGCGGTCGGCGACGAACGCGCGGACCAGCGGCTCCAGGGTCGTCACCTGCCGCGGCGTGAAGCCGCGAGCCACCAGTCGCCGAAAGTCGGTATGCCGCGGCGGGTCCTGCATCACCATCGGCGGATTGTCCTGCAGACCGATCTTCTCCAGTTCCCCGTAGGTCACGGTGAGGCCCTGCGCCGACGAGAACGTCTCCCAGTCGCGCGCCGCCGCCATCACGTCGGCATGCCGGGTGAGCACGTAGAAGTCATCGTCCGGCCGCCCCTCCGGAACCACTCGGTGAACCGGATCGTGTTCGCGGAGCGCCGCATACATCGCGAACGGATCCCGCCAGGTAGCTCCGGATCGAAGCGTGTAGCCCATAGACACATCGATGCTCATGTCTCGACAGTGTGACATTTTCCAATAACTGTCAAGCACCCGCGAATGCCCGAAGGGCCCGGTGAATCACCGGGCCCTTCGGGTGTCTGTGGTTGTTCGTACTTGCTCGGGGTGACTTGGCCGGCGCTCACGCGCGGATCGACAGGCCGACCTTCTGGAACTCCTTGAGGTCGGAGTATCCGGCCTTGGCCATCGAGCGACGCAGGCCGCCGACCAGGTTCAGCAGGCCGTCCGGATCGTCCGAGGGGCCGTTGAGGACGGTCTCGAGCGCGGGACGCCCTTCATCGAGTGCCACCTGCAGCATCGCGCCGCGCGGGGTGTCCGGGTGGGCGGCCGCCGACGGCCAGTACCAGCCGTGGCCGGGCGAGGTGTCGGCAGCTGCCAGCGGGGTGCCCAGGACTGCCGCGTCGGCACCGCAGGCGATCGCCTTGGCGAGGTCGCCCGACGTGTGGATGTCGCCGTCGGCGATCACGTGGACGTAGCGTCCGCCGGTCTCGTCGAGGTATTCGCGGCGGGCCGCAGCGGCATCGGCGATGGCGGTCGCCATCGGCACGCCGATGCCCAGGACCTCACCGGTAGTCGTGGAGCCCTCGGTGGAGCCGTAGCCGACGATCACACCGGCCGCACCGGTGCGCATGAGGTGCAGCGCGGTGCGGTGGTCGTGCACGCCGCCCGCGATCACCGGGATGTCGAGGTCGGAGATGAAGGTCTTGAGGTTGAGTGGTTCGGCGACGAGACCGTCTTCCGCACCGCGATCCACCAACACCACGTGCTCGGCAGAGATGATCGTGCCGTGGACCACCAGCAGTTCGGCTCCGGCCTTGATCAGTTCCGGGGTCAGCTCCGGTGCGTGCTGCGGGCTCACCCGCACCGCGGTGGTGACCCCGGCGGCACGGATCGTCGCCACGGCCTGACCGAGCAGGTCCATGTTGATCGGCGCGCGGTGCAGCTCCTGCAGGCGACGAATGGCCGCCGACGGGTCGGGGTTGTTCTCGGCGATCTCCGCGAGCTCGGCGAGCTTCTCCTCCACCTTCTCGTGGCGCGCCCACAGGCCCTCGCCGTTCAGGACGCCCAGCGCACCGGCCTTGCCGAGCGCGATCACCGACTCGGGCGAACCCAGAGCGTCGGTCGGGTGGTTGAGGATCGGAGAGTCGAACCGGTAGGCGTCGATCTGCCACGAGGTCGACACGTCCTTCGAGGACCGCGTCCGTCGGGACGGGACGATCGAGATGTCTTCCAGTTCGTACGTCCGGCGAGCTGTTCGGCCCATGCCGAATTCGACGAGGTCACGCACCATTGCGCCTTTCTAATGAACACGAGGGGCGAGCGAGGACTCAGCGTTGTGCGCTGAAACTCCGCTCAGCGAGCATAGTAGTTGGGTGCCTCAGCGGTGAGGGTGATGTCGTGCGGGTGCGATTCCTTCAGACCCGCGGCGGTGATCTGAACGAACTGCGCGTTCTGCAGTTCCTCGATGGTCTGCGCGCCGGTGTAGCCCATGGCCGCGCGCAGGCCGCCGGTGAGCTGATGAATCACCTGGGACAGCGGGCCGCGGAACGGGACGCGCCCCTCGATGCCCTCGGGCACCAGCTTGTCCTCGGCCAACACGTCGTCTTGGAAGTAGCGGTCCTTGGAGTACGACTTGCCCTGGCCTCGGCCCTGCATCGCCCCGAGCGAGCCCATTCCGCGGTAGCTCTTGAACTGCTTGCCGTTCACCAGGATCAACTCGCCGGGCGACTCCGCGGTGCCTGCGAGCAGCGAGCCGAGCATGGCGGTCGACGCACCGGCGGCCAGCGCCTTGGCGACGTCGCCCGAGTACTGCAGGCCGCCGTCGGCGATGACCGGGACCCCTGCGGCCTTGGCTGCCGCGACCGCTTCGAGGATCGCGGTGATCTGCGGTGCGCCGACACCGGCCACGACGCGGGTGGTGCAGATGGAACCCGGTCCCACACCGACCTTCACGCCGTCCACGCCCGCGTCGATCAGCGCCTGAGCGCCTCCGCGGGTCGCCACGTTGCCGCCGATCAACTGCACCCGGTGGCCGATCTCGGCCTTGAGCTTGGCGATCATCTCGAGAACGCCGCGCGAGTGTCCGTGCGCGCTGTCGACGACCAGGACGTCGACGCCGGCCTCGGCCAGCGCCAGTGCGCGGGTCCATGCCTCGTCGCCCGCACCGACTGCGGCACCGACCAGCAGGCGACCGTCGGCGTCCTTGGTGGCGTACGGGTGCTGTTCGGTCTTGACGAAGTCCTTGACCGTGATGAGCCCGGTGAGCTTGCCGTTGCCGTCGACGATCGGCAGCTTCTCGATCTTGTGTCGACGCAGCAGACCGAGCGCGGCCTCGGCCGAGACGCCCTCGGCCGCGGTGATGAGCGGCGCCACGGTCATGACCTCGGAGACCGGGCGGGAGTCGTCCACCTCGAACTGCATGTCGCGGTTGGTGATGATGCCGACCAGGTCGCCGGCCTCGTCGACCACCGGCAGGCCCGAGATGCGGTAGCGCGCGCAGATCGCGTCGACCTCGGCGAGCGTTGCCGAAGGCAGGCAGGTGACGGGATCGGTGACCATGCCGGCCTCAGAGCGCTTCACCGTGTCGACCGCCGCCGCCTGCGCCTCGATCGACAGATTGCGGTGCAGGACGCCCATGCCGCCCGCGCGTGCCATGGCGATGGCCATGCGCGACTCGGTCACGGTGTCCATCGCCGAACTGACCAACGGAACCCGCAGAGTGATGTCCCGAGTCAGCTTGGACGAGGTGTCCACGGCATTCGGGACGACGTCTGACGCCGCGGGAAGCAGCAGAACGTCATCGAAGGTGAGGCCGAGCATTGCGACCTTGTTTGGATCATCTCCACCAGTGCGAACCTGCGTCATCTGTCTATCGTATCGACTGCGCGACGACTAAGCCCTTGAGGCCGGTATCCGCTACGGTGGAGAGCGTGCATGACCCTTTCGCTGGACTCCCTCCGGATCCGTTCGCCGACGACCCGAACGACCCAGCGTCAGCGCTGGAATCCCTCGACCCGGGAATCCCGCTTGACGAGGCAGAACGTACCGCCGTGGAGGAGGATCTAGCAGACCTCGACGTCTACGAACGACTGCTCGCTCCGCGCGGGGTTCGCGGACTGGTGGTGATGTGCGAGGACTGTCACGAAGATCACTACCACGACTGGGACATGCTGCGATCCAACCTTCGTCAGCTGCTCGTCGACGGCTCCGTGAGCCCTCACGAGCCGGCGATCGATCCGCATCCCGACGACTACGTCACGTGGGACTACTGCCGCGGCTACGCCGACGCCTCACTGCGGTACCACGAGCGCTACTGAGGTAGCGCCAGACACCACGACAGAGGCTCCGCGATCAGACGATCGCGGAGCCTCTGTTGTTGTGCCGTGTCAGCGAACGGTGGTCGACGCCGCCGCCGACGTGGAGGTCACCGTTTCCGCCGACGAGGTGGTCGTCGTGGGGCGCGGCTTCTCGGTGGTGGTCGACGGCTTCGTCGGCACCTCGGTGGTGGAGGTGGGCGGCTTGGGTGGCGTGGTCGGCGACGTGGTCGACGAGCTCGACGGCACCTTCATGACGGTCGGATCCGGCGTCTGCGCAGGCAGCGTCGGCAGTGGCGGCAAGTTCGGCAGCGACGGCAGCTTCGGAATCAGCTGCCCCGGATTCTGCTCCTTGACCTCGTTGATCAACTCGCGAAGGTCGTCGACCTCACCCTTGTTGCGGATCGGGCCGATCTCCTTCTCCGCCTCACTGATCAGCTTGCGAGCGGTGACCGTGTCGCCGGCGGCGAGGGCACGCTTGGCGGCGGCGATGTTCTCCTCGACATTGACGCGAGCCTGGGTCTGCTCGGCCTCCTCGGAGAAGACCACCTGCTTGACGCCCCACAGCGGATCACCCGGCTGCGAGCCTTCCGACAGGACGAGCAGTCCGGCGCCGGCGATGGCGAGGATCGCTGCCGCACCGGAGACGATGCGCAGCCGCCGCGACAATCCGCCACGACGTTCACGCTCGCTGACGCGCGCGATCGCAGCCTCGACATCGGCGACGGTCGGAGTGGTCGGGATCGCTCCAGCGAGCGACTCCGATCGCCATTGTGCGATCAGTCCGGCCAACTCGTACTCGGCGCTGTCGGCGACTTCCGCGGCACGTCCGGCCGCCAAGTCGTCGATAAATGCGTCGTCGCGGCGTACCGCGCCAACGTCGATGGGATCGGTGGACGCACCGTCTTCGCTCATCGACGTTCACCTCCTGCGATCACGGTCTTCTTCAGCTTGGTCAGGGCACGGTGCTGAGCGACGCGAACTGCTCCGGGACTGCTGCCGACGATGTCGGCGGTCTCTTCCGCGGAGAGACCGACCACCAGACGCAGCACGAGGATCTCGCGCTGCTTCTCCGGCAGAGTGCCGAGCAGGTCCCGCATCTGACGCGAAGCGTCGGATGCCAAGGCGGCCTGCTCAGGCCCGTTCGCAAAGTCGAGGGAATCCGGGACCTCGTCAACGGGGTCCGACTTCACTCGAGCGGCCGAACGCATCGCGTCGGCCACCTTGTGCGAGGCGATACCATAGACGAACGCCATAAAGGGACGCCCCTGGTCTTCGTACCGGGGCAGAGCCGTCATAACCGCCATCAACACCTCCTGAGCAACGTCGTCTGCGGAGAACAGATGTCGTTCTCCAGCACCGATTCGTCCTCGGCAGTAGCGCAGGACTGGCTCCCTGACACTTTCGAGAACTGAGGTCAGCGCCGAACGGTCGCCAGCAGCAGCTGCACGGACCGCTTGGCTCAACGCCTCACCTGTAAGATTCATCGTTTCTTCAGTGCCCAAGTGTTACCGAACCGAGTTAGAACTGACCTCAACGTGTCGCACGCCTCCCTGTGATCAGCCATCGGTCAAGGGTACCGAGGCGGGTCGGACGGTCCGGCCAGGGGCGCGAACGCCATGCCCCGCGTCACAAGGACTGCCTGCAGACCGGCAGCGGGTCGCGACGCCGTCACCCCGGGTCGCAGGCCCTCCACCATGGTCTGGGCCGCCCACTCGAGAGGCAGCAGTCCCTCGCCGCGACAGGTCGCCGCAATCCGCTCGGCGGAGTCGGCAGCGACCGCACTCTCGCCGGCTGCCGCATGCGACGCGGCGGCGATCAAGTCGGTCTTGACGCGATGCCGCAGTGACGGCGCATCGGCGGCCAGCTCGACGGCTCGCGCGGCGAACTCCGCCGCCCTCGGGTCGCCCGAGTACAGAGCCAACTCGGCGCGCACCCACGCGATGCGCAGCCGCGGGCGTCCGTCGCACACCCAGCCGACTTCGCCCCAATCGACTTCACCCCCGCCGACTTCGGCCCCCGCGTCCACTGTGACGTCGCCGCCCGCACCGATCTCGACACCGGCCCGCTCGAGCAGTCGCGACGACGCGCCGAAATCACCGATTCCGAGACTGTCGGCGGCGAGCCCGACCAGTGCGTCGACGCGCGCAGCACGGGTCCAGACCGACGCTGCCTGTTCCCCGGCGAACGCGATCCGCGCCGCGCGGCCGTCGTCCGCGCGCGCGACGGCGTGCCGACCGGCCTGCCGCGTCAATGACGCCCGAGTGGCGAACGCGAGCGAGCACACCGCCGCATCGGCGCCGGGATCACCGATCACCTCGTCGAGGACCGCGCGCGCAGCGGCCGCCCGACCCCGTGCACCGAGGTCCACTGCGTGCGCCCAGGTATCAGCACCCGCGGGAAGCGACCCTGCAGGAAGCGAGATGGCCGGCGCTACCCCGAATGCGGCCTGCCATTGACGTCGCATCGTGCAACACACCTCCCGAATCCCCTGCTCTCACGGCGGAGAAACATTTCATTTCGACTAACAAACGATGAGCACAAGGGTCATTAATTGCCGCGCACGACAACTGACGTTCTCCCGAACTTAACCTTAATGCGGTCGCCATCCATGATGACACCGATGGGCGCCCATCACCCATTCGGACGAATCGCACCTCGCGCACCCACATCCGCGCTGGTCATCGCCCATCGCGAGCGTCACAGTTCGCTGCCTGCGCAGAATGAAGGTGGTCTCGATCACGAAACCCGGTGTTAACCCAATTCCTCGCGCGCACCGGAAATCGGCGGAAATGCTGGTTTGACTCTGTTTTCTGCGCCCGCCTACCGTGAGCAGCGTAGGTATAAACGCCTCTCATTCAGGAGCCAGATTGACCACCACAATCGACCGACTGCCCGGCCCGAATTCCGATTTCTGGAATTGGCAGATGGAAGGCAAGTGCCGAGGCCTCGAGTCCTCCGTATTCTTTCATCCGGAAGGCGAGCGCGGTCGGGCCCGTATGCAGCGCGAGCGTCAGGCGAAGCAGGTCTGCGCGGCGTGCCCGGTCCTCATGCAGTGCCGCTCGCACGCACTCGCGGTCGACGAGCCCTACGGCATCTGGGGCGGCCTCACCGAGTCCGAGCGAAACCTCCTGCGTCGTCGCGGCTCACGCCCCCTGGCGAGCTGACGGACCAGCGAGGCCTTCGCCAGAACCCACAGCGATCCGTAGGAACAGAAAACAGCCCCGGTTGAGTTCTCAACCGGGGCTGCTTCGCGTCTTGGGCTGTCTCAGCCGACCACTGCGAGGATGTCGCGTGCCGACAGGATCAGGTACTCCTGGCCTGCGTACTTGACCTCGGTGCCGCCGTACTTGCTGTAGATGACGACGTCGCCTTCCTTGACGTCGACCGGGATACGGTTGCCCTGGTCGGTCACGCGGCCTTCGCCGACTGCGATGACCTTGCCCTCCTGGGGCTTCTCCTTGGCAGTGTCGGGGATGACCAGGCCGGAAGCGGTGGTGGTCTCAGCCTCGACGGCCTGCACGAGGATCTTGTCCTCAAGCGGCTTGATGTTCACGCTCGCCACGATGTCAGTCCTTCTCTTCATGTAACTGATTAAAAGTTCGCGGCCCCGGTCACCTCGCCACGTCGTCGCGGGTGCCGCGGCGCTGTATTCGGAGCCAACTAGCACTCTACCCATGAGAGTGCCAGCACTCAAGGGATGGGGGTGCGAATCGGACGGTGATCGCTCAGAGCTTACTGATCTGCACACTCATTCCGGGGTCGGTCGCGACCGTGAGCGGGGACGGCGGAGCGCCGCCGTCGATGACGTGCGCCCCCAGCGCTGCGACCATCACGCCGTTGTCGGTGCACAACCGCGGCTTCGGCACCCGCAGGTCGATGCCCGCGGCCGTCGTGCGTTCCACCGCCAGCGAGCGGATCCGCGAGTTGGCGGTCGCGCCGCCGCCGAGCACCAGGGTGTCGACGTCGCGTTCCCGGCAGGCCCGCAGCGCCTTCGCCGTCAACACATCCGCGACCGCCTCCTGGAATGACGCCGCGACGTCGGGCACCGAGACACTCTGCCCGGCGCGAACCCGCTGCTCCACGTAGCGCGCCACGGCGGTCTTCAACCCGCTGAACGAGAAGTCGAACGGCGCGTCGCGGGGACCGGTCATCCCGCGCGGGAAGGGAATGGCCGCCGGGTCGCCGTCGCGTGCGGCCTCGTCGAGCGCCGGGCCGCCCGGATACCCGAGGTCCAGGAGTCGCGCCACCTTGTCGAAGGCCTCGCCCGCGGCGTCGTCGACGGTAGTTCCCATCTCGACGATCGGCCGCGAGAGATCCTGCACGCCGAGCAGATGGGTGTGTCCGCCCGACACCAGGAGCGCGACGGCGGGCGGCATCGGTCCGTGTTCGAGGGTGTCGACGGCGATGTGACCGCCGAGGTGATTCACCGCGTACAGCGGCACGTCCCAGGCCAAGGCGTAGGCCTTCGCTGCGGCGACCCCCACCAGCAGCGCGCCGGCCAGGCCCGGACCGATGGTGACGGCGATCGCGTCGGGGCGGTCGATGCCCGCGGCCTCACGGGCGCGTGCCATCGTCGGGACCATGGCCTGCAGATGCGCCCGCGACGCGACCTCCGGCACCACGCCGCCGTAGCGGGCGTGCTCGTCGACGCTCGAAGCCACTTCGTCGGCCAGCAGCGTGGCCTTCTCGCCGTCCCAGTCGACGATGCCGACGCCGGTCTCGTCGCAGGAGCTCTCGATGCCCATCACGATCATGAGTGCTCGTGCCCTTCCGGCCGGTCCGTGCGCGCGGCGCGCACCATGGTGTACGCGTCCGCTCCGGACGGTTGATAGTAGTTGCGTCGAGTTCCGGCGATCTCGAAGCCGTTGCGCTCGTACAGCGCGATGGCCGGATCGTTGTCGGTGCGCACCTCCAGGAATACCGGCGCGTCCACCGAGTCGGCAACCTCGAGCATCTTCGTCAGCAGCGCGCGACCGTATCCGCTCCCCCGGCCGGCCTTGTCGACGGCGATCGTATGGACCTCGCACTCGTGTGCACCGGCCCGGCCGAGGACGCTGATCCCCGCGTAACCGATCACCGGTCCGCCCGCGGCCTGCCGGGCCGCGAAGTAGCTGTTGTGCGGCGCCCGGATCTCGGAGACGAACGCACTCAGCGGCCACGGCGAATCGCCTGCGAACAGTTCCGCTTCGATCTCCGCGCAGCGCACCAGGTCGTCGGGCCTCAGCGCGTCGACGAACGGCAGGATCGCCCCTGCGGGGTCAGTCATTCGTCGCCGCCGGCAGCAGCGATTTGCGCTTCTGATCCTTGAGTTCCACGGCGTCGGGACGACGCAGGTACAGCGGCGCCAGGGGTTCGGTCGGCGCCGAGGAGAGGATCTCGGGCGCGGCCACCGACACCAGCGACGCCGCTGTCGGGGTCACGAGCTCGCTCCCGACGAACCCGAAACGCTCGGTGAAGCGCGTCTCGCCGACGACACCGGTCAGGTCGACGCCCGACAGCTCGGCGACGAGAGCGTCCGGCGCCGACACGTCCGGGCCCGCCGTCCGACGACCGCCGTCGTAGACCGCCCAGTACACCTCGCGGCGTCGCGCATCGGTCAGGACCAGGCGCGCGCCGGGTTCGTCCGTCGGTACCGCGGCGTCGATCGCGTCGAGCGTGCAGACCCCGTAGGCCGGGATGCCGAGGGCGTCGGCATAGGCAGATCCGGTGGCCATGCCGACCCGCAGGCCGGTGAACGGGCCGGGGCCGCAGCCAACGACGACCGCGTCCAGTTCGGTACCCGTGATGCCGGCCTCGGCCAGAGCGTCGCGCATCAGGGCGGTGAGGACCTCGGCGTGGCGTCGCTGGTCGGTGACGATGCGCTCGGCCAGGCTCGTCGTGTCTCCGCCACCGGTCAGTTCCACCACCCCGGTCACGACCGCGGAGGTCGCGGTATCGATCGCCAGGACACGCCGCGTTCGCGACGGAGTCTGTTCGCTCATCGGTTCACCCACTCCCAGGTCGCATGTCGGGTCTCGCTGTCGTCGTCACGGCGCATCCGGACCATCAGGTATCGATCGACGAGGCGCTCCACCACACCCTCTCCCCATTCCACCACTACGACGCTGTCGTCGAGATCGGTGTCGAGGTCCAGGGCGTCGAGATCGTCGAGTCCGCCGAGGCGGTAGGCGTCCACGTGCACCAGGCCGGGGCCGCCGTCGGGTCCGGGCGCGTGCTGCCGCGCAATGATGAAGGTGGGCGACGACACGCGCCCCGTGACGCCGAGTCCGGCCGCGATGCCGCGGGTCATCGCGGTCTTGCCCGCACCGAGCGGGCCGTCGAGGATCACCAGATCGCCGGGCCCGAGTTCGGCAGCCAGTTCGGTGCCGAGGGCTTCGGTGTCGGCGACCTCGGGGAGCTCACGCGAACCGGAGCCGCCTCGCCCGGGGGATGCCTCAGCCATGGGATTCCTCCACCACACCGGTGCCGTCGTCGACACCGTGGACCGCCTTGCGCGCCTTCCCGCCGCTGCGACGACCGCGCCAGGGCATCTTGGGGCGCCCCAGAGCGAGGCGCGAACGCGAGACGAGATCGTCCACCGCGTCGTTGACCGCGTCCGGGTCCTCCATCGGCAGCATGTGGCCGCAGCCCTCGGCGATCACCAATCGCGAGTCGTCGCCCAGCTGGGCGTACATGTTCAGCGAGTTGTGCAGCGGGGTGAGTCGATCCTCGTCGCCGCACAGCACCACGGTCGGCACCTGGGCGATCACCGGCAGCGCGGTGGCCTCGTCGTGGCTCGACAGCACCCGCAGAAAGTTCACCATGGTGGCGATCGGGGTGTTCTGAATCATTTTCTCGACGGCCCGACCCGCCGCCGGGCTGTAGTAGTCCTTGCCGAAGCTGGCGGCCACGAGCACCGGCTCCACGGCGCGTCTGGTGATGCCTCGCCCTGCCTGAACCGCCTTCGGGATGTACTTCACCGAGATCTGCAGCGCGTCGACGATCGGGTTGTTGAGCCCCTCGCCGAGACCAGCCTCGGTGATGCCGCGCGCGGCGGTCGACACCAGCGCGACGCCCGCGATGCGACCACTGTGCGAGAACAGCTTCGCGTGTCGGCGCGCGAGCGACATGACCGACATCCCGCCCATCGAATGCCCGACCAGGACCACCGGGCCGGTGGGCGCCATGGTGCGAATCACCGCCGCGAGATCGTCGCCGAGCTGCGCCATGGTGCAGCTCTCGTCGGGTGCGGCGTCGCTGGCCCCGTGGCCGCGCTGATCGTAGAAGACCATCTTGATGTTCCGGTCGGCCCAGCGCTTGGCGAGCTCGAACCGCTGAAAGTGCCACGACGCCATCCGCAAGGTGAATCCGTGCACGAAGATCACGGTGAGCTCGGGCGTCGCCGTCCGACCCCACTGGGTGGTGCTCGACGCCGGTTCGCCGGTGACGACCGTGCGGACGGCGAGCGAGATGCCGTCGTCAGCGGTGACCGTCGCGACCTCGTCGCGGTAGATCGCGGTGAAGTCGGCGCCCGAGTTGGGGTCGGCGCGCTTGCGTGACTTGCGCTGCTTGCGCCGACCCGCGGTGACCGCTCCCAGCGATCCGACCTGACCGAGGCCGGAACGCCACGCGGGCACGCGCTTACCGTTCGCCGCTTGCTGCCGGTCCGATCGCCGACCGTTCTGTTTCGCCATCTTCACTCCCCCGCTGGATCATTGACGTACCGGCGGACCGCGCGCGATCCCACCCGCGAGATGATCTCGTAGTCGATGGTGCCGACCCCGTCCGCCCAGTCCTTCGCCGTCGGCACCGGAACGCCCGCAGCCGCCGACTGCGGACCGAACAGGATCGCCCGGTCGCCCTCGGCGACCCCACCGCCGTCCGGTCCGAGGTCGATCACCAACTGGTCCATGCAGATTCGACCGACGTTCGGAAACAGGCGACCGTTCACGTGCACGCCGAGCCTGCCGGACAGCGCACGCGGCACGCCGTCGGCGTAACCTGCGGGCACCACCCCGAGGTACGTGTCCTCGGCGGCGGCCCAGGTGTGGTTGTACGAGACGCCCTGGCCGGCCGGGATCCGCTTGATCAGGGAGATGCGACTCTCGAGGGTCATCGCCGGGATCAGGCCGAAGTCGCCGAGGTCGGGCACCGGCGAGTATCCGTACACCGACAGCCCGGGCCGAACCGCGTCGCGCGCCAAGTCGGGACGCGTCAGTGCCGCGGGCGAGTTCGCGATGTGCACCAGGTCGGGGGCCATGCCGCTGCGCTTGAGATCGGCGACGGCGTCGTCGAGCCGCTGCGCCTGCAAGCTGTTGAGCGGGTGGTCGGGCACGTCACCGAAGGCCAGGTGGCACATGGCGCCCGACAGCCGGACGGCCCCCTCGGAGGAGGCGGCGGCGAGATCGTCGACGCATTGTGCCCACTCGTCGGCGCTGATGCCGCTGCGTGCCAGACCGGTGTCGACCTTCACCGAGACCGTCGCCGTGCGGCCGACACTCCGCGCGGCGGCGACCACCGCCGCCAGCTGCCGCGGCGAGGAGACGGCGATGTCGATGTCGTCGGTCACCGCGCCCGCGAAGTCGGCCTGGTCGGTGTGCAGCCAGGCGATGAGGTGCCCGTCGATGCCCGACGCGCGCAGTTCCCTTGCTTCGCGGATCTGGGCGAGGCCGAGCGCGATCGCTCCCGCGGCGAGCGTTGCGCGAGCGACCGGTGCCGCGCCGTGCGCGTATCCGTCGGCTTTGACCACCGCGATCACATCGGCTCCGGAGCGGTCGCGCAAGACGCCGACGTTGTGGGCAATGGCCCCGAGATCGACTGTGGCGTAAAGGTTGGCGTGCGAATCCATCGCTTCTATTCTCGCAAATCCAAAAGTTCGCGCAGCGCGGGAGCGACGGCATCGCGCAGAACCGACGCTCCGATCGGTGCTCCACCGCTCGCCAGCCGCGCCGCGCGAGCGTGGACGCGGGCGGCGCTGACGCCTGCGAGGCGAGCGGGCAGGCCCGCTGCGAGGAGTGCTCCCGCGATGCCGGTGAGGATGTCGCCGGCTCCGGCGGTCGCGGCCCACGAGGACGCCGCATCGGTGCCGCTGACCTGTCCGTCCGGGTCGGCGACCAGGGTGATTCGCCCCTTGAGCAGGACCGTTACGTCCAGACGAGCTGCGAGCTCGCGCACGGCGCTCAGGCGGTCGGGATCCGGGGCCTGCCCGGCGAGTCGTGCGAACTCCCCGGCGTGCGGGGTCAGCAGGGTCGGTGCGGTACGACCGGCGAGCAGTTCGGGATGCTGAGCCAGCACGGTGATGCCGTCGGCGTCGATGAGGGTCGGCAGGTTGGCGGCCAGCACATCGGCCAGGATCGCGTGGGCCTGCTCACCCGTCCCGAATCCGGGGCCCACCGCCCATGCCTGGACGCGTCCGGCGGTACCGATCGTCGGCGCGGCGACCACCTCGGGACACACCGCGAGCACCTGGTCCGTCGCCGGTCCCACATAGCGGGTCATCCCCGACGTCGCGGCGACCGCCGCCGACGTCGCGAGCACCGCCGCACCGGGATAGTGCGCGGAGCCGGCGACGATGCCGACCACGCCCTGCGTGTACTTGTCGTCGTGCGGTCCGGGGATCGGCCAGGCTCGCGCCACCTCGGCGTCGGTCGGGCAGGTCAGCGCGGCAGGCGGCAGATCGAGTCCGATGTCGGCCACCACCACGTCACCGCAGGCCGGTGCCGCCACCAGGTGCGCGATGCGCGGGGCGCCGAAAGTGACGCTGACATCGGCGCGGACCGACGGGTGGTGCACCGTTCCGGTGTCCGGATCGACGCCCGACGGCAGGTCGACGGCAATCACCGTCGTTCCACGGTCGGCGAGGTCGGCGAAGACCTGCGCGGCCACCGGACGCAGCGGTCCTCTGCCACCCAGGCCGACCACGGCGTCGACTGCGACGTCGACGCGCTCGGGCACACGGTCCGTGACCCGACCGCCGGCCTGTCGCAAGGCGCGCAGGCCCTCGATGTGCGCCCGGTCGGGATCCAGCAGGATCGCGTGCACGCGGACGCCGCGCTTGGCGAGAATCGCACCGGCGTAGAGGGCGTCGCCGCCGTTGTTCCCCGCTCCGACCACCAGCAGCACCGTGCGACCGTAGACGCCTCCGGTCCGGCGACGAACAGCCGTCAGGACAGTGCCCGCGACGGCGGTCGCCGCCCGCGCCATGAGCAAACCGCCCGTCAGCAGTTCTCCGGTCGCCTCCTCGGCGGCGCGGATCTGTGCGGCGGTGTAGTAACCGATCATGGTTCGGCCCTCTTCTTCGCCGCTATTCGACGGTGACGGACTTGGCGAGGTTGCGAGGCTTGTCGACGTCGTAGCCGCGCGACTGCGCGACGGTGGCGGCGAACACCTGCAGCGGCACCGTCGAGACCAGGGGCTGCAGCAGCGTCGGGGTGCTCGGGATCGGGATCAGGTGATCGGCCACCGCAGCCGCGGCGGCGTCGTCGGCCTCCGCCAAGACGATCGTCGTGGCCCCGCGGGCCTGGATCTCGCGGATGTTGCTGACCATCTTGGAGTGCAGCAGCGCCCGACCGGTCGGCGACGGCATCACGATGATCACCGGCAGACCGTCTTCGATGAGGGCGATCGGACCGTGCTTGAGCTCACCGGCGGCAAACCCCTCGGCATGGATGTACGCGAGTTCCTTGAGCTTCAGGGCGCCCTCCAGCGCCACCGGGTAGCCGACGTGGCGGCCCAGGAACAGCACGGTGTCCGACGACGCGTAGCTGCGCGCCAGCTCACGCACCGGTTCCATCTGCTCGAGCACCTTCTCCACGGCCTGCGGGATCCGCTCGAGCTCTTCGAACTCGCGGATCACCTCGTCCTGGTACTTGGTGCCCATCGCCTGCGCGAGCGCGAGGCCCACCATGTAGGCGGCGGCGATCTGTGCCAGGAAGCACTTGGTGGACGCGACGCCGATCTCCGGGCCGGCGTGCGTGTAGAGCACTGCGTCGGATTCGCGCGGAATCTGCGCTCCGTTGGTGTTGCAGATCGCGAGGACGCGCGCCTTCTGGTCCTTGGCGTGGCGCACCGCCTCCAGGGTGTCTGCGGTCTCGCCGGACTGGCTGATGGCCACCACCAGCGTCGACCGGTCGAGCACCGGGTCGCGGTAGCGGAACTCACTGGCCAGCTCCACCTCGACGGGCAGTCGGGTCCAGTGCTCGATCGCGTACTTGGCGATCATGCCCGCGTGGTACGCGGTGCCGCAGGCCACTACGAAGACCTTGTCGACGTCACGCAGATCCTGGTCGGAGAGGCGCTGCTCGTCGAGCACGATGCGCCCGTCCTGCAGGTGCCCGAGGAGGGTGTCCGACAGCGCGGCGGGCTGCTCGGCGATCTCCTTGAGCATGAAGTAGTCGTAACCGCCCTTCTCGGCGGCGGCGAGATCCCAGTCGATGTGGAACGGCTTGCCGCCGGTCGCGTTGCCGTCGAAGTCGGTGACCGTGTAGCTGTCGGCGGTGATGACCACGACCTCGTCCTGGCCCAGTTCCACGGCGTCGCGGGTGTGCTCGATGAAGGCCGTGACGTCGGACGCGACGAACATCTCACCGTCACCGACGCCGACCACCAGCGGGGTCGACCGGCGTGCGGCGACGATCGTGTCGGGGTGGTCGGCGTGCGTGAAGACCAGGGTGAACGCGCCTTCCAGTCGCCGCAGGGTGGCGTAGGCCGAGGCCACGAAGTCGCCAGCGTGCCGGCCGGAGGCGTACTCGTGCTCCATCAGGTGCACGGCGGTCTCGGTGTCGGTGTCCGACGAGAACTCGATGCCGGAGCTCTCCAGGCCGGCACGGAGCGGCGCGTAGTTCTCGATGATGCCGTTGTGCACCACCGCGATCTTGCGGTCGGAGCTGACGTGCGGGTGCGCGTTGCGGTCGGTGGGCTGCCCGTGGGTGGCCCAGCGGGTGTGGCCCATTCCGGTGCTGCCCAGCAGGCTGTCGCGGCCCACTTCGGCGATCTGCTTGTCGAGGTTCTCGAGCCTGCCGGCCTTCTTCTCCACGGCCAGCGTCCCCTTGCCGTCGAGGATCGCCACGCCCGCGGAGTCGTAGCCGCGGTATTCCATCCGGCGCAGGGCGTCGACGACGATGTCGAGCGCGTCGCGCTTGCCCACATATCCCACGATTCCACACATGGGACCAAGAATAGCGTCAGGCGGAGCGTGCCTTGGAGCCGAGCAACTGCGAGACGTTGTCGAGCTCGGGACGCTCGGCGTTCGGCACGTCGACGGCCAGGACCTCGCCCATCGTCTGGTCCGGATCCGAGAAAGCCGCGTACTTCTCGTCGCCGGTCAATCGGTGCAGGAAGAAGCCCGTCAGCTGGGCGCGAACCGCAGCGTGGACCGACTTGTCGGCACCGTTGACGCCGATCAGCGACCGCACGGACGGAGTCTCGATCAGGTCCCGATCCGAGGCTCCCGCCAGTGTGCGCAACGCCACATCGCCGCCGAGGTTCTCGGCGAGGTCGAGCGCATTGCCCGTCATCGACGACAGGTGCGCGGCACCGGCGACCACCAGCGCCGGCGCGGTGACACTCGACGCCGCGAGCGACAGGTCGGCGGTGGTCGGAGCGGGGAACACGGCCGCGAGGGCCTTCACGTCCACGGGCGGTCGCCCCAGGAGGATCGCGTCCGACGCCGCCCGGACCGCTGCCGCGGCACCGAAACCGTGGCCCGCCACACCGATTCGCGTCGGATCAACCGAGATGGCTCCGGTACCGAGGCGCACGCTGCTGACGACCGTCGCGGCCGCCCGCAGATCAGTGCCGAACTCGATGTCCGACGGGAACGGCCCCCGGCTGCCGTCGGGCGCCGCGACGACGATGCCCCACGACGCGAGGTGGAACAGCAGGTCGCGGTAGCGCGCACTGCCGACCAGCCAGCCGTGACCGAAGACGACGGCGGGCAGACCGCGGCCCGTCCGCGGCGCGAAGACCTGACCGGACATGCCGACGATCCCGAGATCGCCGCGGTCGACCTTCTCCGGTCCGCGGCGGGCGAGCTCTTTCATCAGCTTGTCGGGCGGCGGCGCCACGACCTTCTTGTTCCCGAACACGAGTCCACCCTATGACATGCGTCGTCACCGCCGGCGTACTCCCGGCCGCGCCGCGTCGAGCCCGGCGGGCAGGAGCAACTGCGGCACCACGCCGTCGGCCGCGTCGGCGTCGGCGATCAGCCGGGCCCGGAGCCTCCGTACCGCGGGCGGCTCTCGGCGCGCGGTACGGACCGCGGCGGTGCGGTCGCGGTAACGCCGATCAGCGGCATCGAATCCGGCCGCGGTGTGGGCGGCGATCGCGTCCAGCCGGATCACGGCGGCCGTCATTGCAGGTCCGCCAGGATCAGTTCGCCCGCCGAGCCCGCGTCGGCGGAACCGGCGCCGACCGACCATGCCGTCGCCACCTCGGCGGCGACGCCTGCGATCGCATCGCCCGCCAGGACGCCCGCGGACTCGGCGTAGTCGAGCCGCGCCTGGACCTCGCCCCGCAACGAATGCGGACTCAGCGCACCGGAGTTCAGCGCGGCAGGCAGGGCCTCGAGGTCGTAGCCCGCCAATCGCGGCCTGCTCACCGTCGCGAGGACACCCCGGTGTCTACCGAGGACCTCCCGGAGGATCGCGTCGGCCTGCGCCGTCGCCTCCGCGCCCGCATCGAGGCGCGCGCGCAGCCCGGCCAACTCGTCTCCGACCACCCGCAGGGCCCCGCCCGCGGCACGACCGGCCCGGCCCGACCACTCCGCGACGGACGTCTCCCCCACCCCATCGACGTCTGCGGCCTGCGCCAACGACTCCGCGAGCCGAGTGAGCCGCAGGGCGTCGCTCGAGAAGTGCGCGTGCCGGAACTCGTCGACGCGGCGATGCGGCCGTCGGACCGTTTCGTCGTCGATGCTCGTGAGTCCGAGTTCCCGGCAGACCGCGATGAGCGCGACGAACCCCTCCGCGGACGACGGTCCCCGCGGGGACTGGTTCTCCGGCGGACGCACCTCGGCTGTCTCGGCCGCGGGCAGCAGAGTCATCGGTCCGCCCCGGCGATGGAGTGCACCGCGACACCCTCCGACTCGGCGAACGCGCGATTCGCGCGGCCCAGGTCGGCGGCGACGGCGTCCACGGCGATGCCACAACTGCGGAAACGAGCGGCGAGCTCACGCAACTGCTCCGCGGTCGCTACGGCCGAGCGGTGGACCGGACCGTCGTCGGCCCACCGACACAGATCGTCGCTCGCCAACTGCACCGCGCACGCGTCGACCGCCCGCACGATGCCCTCCTGCATCCGAGTCAGCTGCGCCAACCCGCCGAGGTCGACGCTGAGCCCGTGTTCGCCACCGATGTCCATATCTGTTGGACGCAGCGATCGCGCGTTCGGTTCCACGACACGCCGACCGCAAGGCCCGGATGCCAAGAAAGTCCCCGTCGGAGGGATCCGACGGGGACTTTGTCTGGTGAAACGAAAGCGAATGCGGGAGCGTCAGACGCCCGCGACCACCGCCGCCACGCGCTCGGCGATACCGCGCGCGGATTCGGGAGTCTGTGCTTCGACCATCACGCGGACCAACTGCTCGGTCCCGGACGGGCGCAGCAGGATCCGGCCCTGACCGTCTAGCTCGGCCTCCGCCTCGGCGACGGCGACAAGGACGGCCTCGGCCGTCGCCACCGCGTGCTTGTCGGAGACCGGAACGTTGATGAGCTCCTGCGGGAGCACCGTCATGACACTCGTGAGATCAGCCAGCCGCTGACCGGTCTTCGCCACCCGTGCGGCCAGCAGCAGGCCGGTGAGGACGCCGTCGCCGGTGGTGCCGACCGACGGGACCACGATGTGACCCGACTGCTCACCGCCCAGCGCGTAACCGCCCGCCCGCAGCTCTTCAAGCACGTAGCGGTCGCCCACCCCGGTCACCTTGAGTTCGATGCCCGCGGCCTTCATCGCCAGGTGCAGACCCAGGTTGCTCATGACGGTCGCGACCAGCACCGAGTCCACCAGATCGCCGGCCTCGTGCATAGCCAGGGCGAGCACGGCCATGATCATGTCGCCGTCGACGACGGCTCCGGTGGAGTCGACGGCCAGGCAGCGATCGGCGTCGCCGTCGTGGGCCAGGCCCAGGTCGGCGCCGTGCTCGAGGACGGCCGCCTGCAGCTTGTCCATGTGGGTGGACCCGCAGTCGTCGTTGATGTTCAGCCCGTCGGGCTCGGAGTGGATCGCGATGACCTTGGCGCCCGCGGCCTCATAGGCGCGCGGCCCGACGTGCGACGCCGCTCCGTGCGCGCAGTCGACCACCAGGGTCAAGCCGTCGAGCGGCTGCGGCACCGCCTGAGCAAGATGCGCCAGGTAGCGATCGGCGGCATCGGTGGCGTCGACGATCCGGCCGACGGCTGCACCGATCGGCCGCACCTGGTCGTCCTCCATCGCCGCTTCGATCGCGTCTTCCACGCTGTCGGGCAGCTTGTGGCCCCCGGCGGCGAAGAACTTGATGCCGTTGTCGGGCATCGGGTTGTGCGACGCGGAGATCATCACGCCGAAGTCGGCGCGATAGTCGGCGGTCAGGAACGCCACGGCCGGCGTGGGCACCACGCCGACGCGGATGGCGTCAGCACCCGCTGCGGCCAGTCCCGCGCAGAGCGCGGCTTCGAGGAACTCTCCGGACGCACGCGGATCGCGTCCGACCACCACCCGGGGGCGGTTGGTTTCTGCATTTGCACCGAGAACGCAAACGGCGGCCGAGGCCAGGCCCAACGCCAACTCGGGAGTGAGCTGATCGTTGGCCCGGCCGCGGACGCCGTCGGTGCCGAAAAGGCGAGCCACTTAGCGCTTGCTGTACTGCGAAGCCTTGCGGGCCTTCTTCAGGCCGTACTTCTTACGCTCGACAGCACGCGCATCGCGGGTGAGGAAGCCGGCCTTCTTGAGAGCCGGACGATCCTCGGGGCTGACCTCGATGAGGCCGCGAGCGATGGCCAGACGCAGCGCGCCTGCCTGGCCCGAGGGGCCGCCACCGACGAGGCGAGCGTGGATGTCGAAGGCGTCGGTGCGCTCGACGGTCACCAGCGGAGCCTTGATCAGCTGCTGGTGCACCTTGTTCGGGAAGTAGTCCTCGAGAGTGCGGCCGTTGAGGGTGAACTCACCGGTGCCGGGGACGAGGCGCACGCGGACGACGGCCTCCTTGCGGCGGCCGATGGCGTTGACCGGTGCGTCGAGGACGACGGGACCGCGGGTCACGACGTCGGCTTCGACGACCTCGACCGACTCGGTGGTGTAGCTGCCGTCTTCGCTCAGCGACTCTTCTTCGATGATCTCGACATCAACGTCGACGTCGTTCACGTTGTTCTCGGTCACTGGGCCACCTGCTTGATCTCGTAGTTGACCGGCTTCTGCGCGGCGTGCGGATGGTCGGAGCCCGCGTAGACCTTGAGCTTGCCACCGATGGCATCGCCCAGCTTGTTCTTGGGGAGCATGCCCTTGACGGCGCTCTCGATGACCCGCTCGGGCTTGGTGGCCAGGAGCTCACCGATCGACTGGGACTTCAGGCCGCCCGGGTGGCCGGAGTGGCGGTACAGACGCTTGTCGGTCAGCTTGTTGCCGCTGACGGCGACCTTCTCCGCATTGATGATGATGACGTAGTCGCCGCCGTCGATGTGCGGGGCGAAGGTCGGCTTGCCCTTGCCGCGGAGCAGGTTCGCGCTCGCAACGGCGAGGCGGCCGAGCACCACGTCGGTGGCGTCGATGATGTACCACTCGCGGGTAACGTCACCGGCCTTCGGGGTGTAGGTAGGCACAGTAGTCCTCACTAGTTCGTGTGTTGCTGGTCAAAAGCGCACCCGCGGAGTGCTCTCCCGGCGACCAGTGGGGACCCGGGAGCTCCGTTGTTGCAGGGCACCGGCGATCCAGACTACGCGGGCAGGGATCGCCAGGTCAAAACGAGCCTGGGCGACACCGGGGTCCGGTGGTCGTAGGGTGAGCGGCATGACTCGACAGGTAGAGCTCGGCCCGGACACGGGCGCCCTCACGGTCCGGACCGACGTCACCGGCAAGGCCGCTCGCACCGGACACCGCCTCGTGCTCGGCTTCGACCGGTGGCGCGCCACCGTGTCCTTGCGCGACGAGGCGCCCGTCGCCGTCGACCTGAACGTCGAGGTCGACTCGCTCCAGGTGCGTTCCGGCGAAGGCGGGCTGACCCCGATGACCGCTCCGGAACGCGGCGTCGCCCGCCTCAACGCGCTGAAGTCGTTGAAGGCCGCGAAGTTCGGACAGGTCACTTTCGTCGCCGACGCGGTGACTCCGACCGACGCGGGATACCGGCTGAGCGGGCAGCTGACGATCTGCGGCACCACCAAGCCGCACACCGTCGAGGTGACCTCCGACGGCGCGTCCGTGCAGGGCGAGTCGGTCGTCACCCAGACCGACTTCGGGGTGAAACCGTACTCGTTGATGATGGGCGCGTTGAAGGTGGCCGACGACGTGATCGTGGCGCTGGAGACCCGAGTTCCCGACGCCTCCGGCGGGTCCGAGTAACGTCGCATTCGGGAGTTTCCGGCGCTGCACT
>NZ_JAAYXO010000077.1 GCF_012515855.1 Gordonia sp. (in: high G+C Gram-positive bacteria) | reverse complement strand
CGGTCATCGCCGGTCCTCGGGCAGCGGACGCGGAGGCGCCATGAGCAACGAAGTCAAGATGATCGTCCTGTCGACCGACGACCTCGACGGATCGATCGAGTTCTACGAGTCGCTCGGGATGCCGTTGAAGTTCCGCGACGGCGCCCACTTCGCCGCACTCGACGGAGGCGCCATCACCGTCGCGCTGGCGACGTCGGTCGACCACCCGATTCACGGACAGGTGGTGGTCGGCGTCAAGACCACCGACGTCGACGCGACGGCGAAGGCCGTCGAAGCAGCGGGCGGCGGCATCGTCACCCAGCCGTACAACGACGCGCACGAGCGTCGCGCCGTGGTCTACGACAACAAGGGCAATGGCCTGGTGCTCTACAGCCCACTGCCCAAGCAGTAGCGAGCCGAGCAGTAGCGGGGCCGGCCCCGGCCGGACTCAGAGTTCGGTCGGCGTCCGGTGCTCCAGCACCGTGAACGCCGTTCCCTCGGGCTTCATCTCGTCGATCCGCGCATTGTGGATCGCGCGGCCGGCGTCCGACTGGACACCCTGGTGGATCGGGAAGGCGATCCGGGGCGCCACGCCGCGCAGGTAGTCGACCGGTTCGCTCAGCTTGAGCCACGGCGCGGCAGCGGGCAGCGCCAACACATCGATCCGCTCGAACGGAATGTAGAGACTGTCACCCGGGTGCATGAAGGCCCCCGGGCGCTCCGTCGTGTCGACCACGTACGAGATGTTGTCGACCACCGGGAGCTCCGGGTGGATCACCGCGTGCCGTCCGCCGGTCCCCCGGATCAGGAACGACCCGATCGCCACCTTCTCCCCTGGGCCGATCACCGACCACTCACCGGCGTCGCCGCGCTCGGCGAGCTGCGCCACCGTCTGCGGGTCGGCGTAGCGCACCGCCGACGGGTTGGCCGCGACCAGCGCGGGAAGGGTCGCCGGATCGGCGTGATCCGGATGCTGATGGGTGATGAGGATCGCGTCCAGCCCGGTCAACGAGTCGAAGCCCGAGGACAGATTGCCGGGGTCGAAGAGCACCCGGGTTCCGCCGCTCTCGATCAGGACGCAGGAGTGGCCGAAGTGTGTGACGAGCATGACAAACAACTTAGTCGACGCTCGCGCGTGACAAGGTTCTTACCGCAGAGTAAGGTTCTGACTTACTACGGAGTAAGAACGGACGCTCCGAGAACACATTCGCTTCGAGAACCTGGTGAGGAAATGACGACGAACACCGAACCCCGCGATACGTCTTCCATTGGGGCGCAGCCGCACAAGCTCAGCCCGATCGGTGCCGCGATGCGTGCGCTGAGCACCATCACCGGCTCCGACCTCGCCGCGAAGTACAAGCTCCGCGAGCCGATCAACCGCGTCGCCTACGAGGCCACCAAGACCGGATTCAAGACCCTCGGCACCGCCAACCGCGCGTTCGCTCAAGCAGCAGGCGGCGGCAGCCCCCAGCGCCCGGCCACTCCCTCCAAGGGCTTCTTCAATCTCACGCCCGACGACGAGCAGGAGATGATCGCGGAGACCGTGCGCGACTTCTCGACGGAGATCCTGCGCCCCGCGGCCTACGACGCCGACAACGCCGCCACCACCCCCGAAGACATCCTGAAGCGTTCGGCCGAGCTCGGCATCACGATGATCAACGTGCCCGAGGCCTTCGACGGCGCCGCCTCCGACCGCGGCGTGGTGACGAACGCGCTGGTCGCCGAGGCCATGGCCTACGGCGACATGGGCCTGGCCCTGCCGCTGCTGGCCCCGAGCGGCGTGGCCACCACGCTGACCAACTTCGGCAGCGACGCCCAGCAGCGCACCTACCTGCCCGACTACGCCGGAGAGAGCGTCCCGACCTCCTCGGTCGTCATCGCCGAGCCGCGACCGCTGTTCGACGCCTTCGACCTGCAGACCAAGGCCCGCCGCGTGCCGAGCGGCTTCCGCCTCTCGGGCGTCAAGTCCTTCGTCCCGATGGCAGGCAGCTCCGAGCTGTTCATCGTCGGTGCCCAGCTCGACGGCCGCCCGGCACTGTTCATCGTCGAGTCCGGCTCGCAGGGAGTCGTCGTCGAAGCCGATCCGGGTATGGGCCTGCGCGCGGCCGGCATGGGCCGACTGCTCCTCAATGACGTCGCCGTTCCCGCATCGGCGCTTCTCGGCGAGGTCGAGGGCGACGAGGCCGCGGCCGCCTACCGCAACGTGGTGCGCCTGTCGCGCCTGGGCTGGTCGGCGCTCGCCGCCGGTACCGCGAAGTCGGTCCTGGACTACGTGATCCCCTACGTCAACGAGCGCGAGGCCTTCGGCGAGCCGATCTCGAACCGTCAGGCGGTGGCCTTCATGGTCGCCAACATGGCCACCGAGCTCGACGGCCTGCGTCTGGTGACCCTCCGCGGCGCATCGCGCGCCGAGCAGGGCCTGTCGTTCGCCCGCGAGGCCGCCCTGGCCCGCAAGCTGACCATCGACAAGGGCCTGCAGATCGGCCTCGACGGCGTGCAGCTCCTCGGCGGCCACGGCTTCACCAAGGAGCACCCGGTGGAGCGCTGGTACCGCGACCTGCGCGGTGCAGGCATCGGCGAGGGCATCGTCGTTCTCTGACGGCGAAGAAGGAGTTTCAGGAGAGTTCCATGGCTATCAATCTCGAACTGCCCCGCAAGCTGCACACGACCATCGATCAGGCCCGCGACGCGGCGCTCCAGATCTTCCGTCCGATCTCGCGCAAGTACGACCTCGCCGAGCATGCCTACCCGGTCGAGCTCGACACCCTCGCCTCCCTGTACAACGGCCTCGCCGCAGCAGGCCAGGCCGGCGCAGGCGCATCCGGCGGTCGCGGTGACGCGAACAAGGAGCGCCCGGAGGGCTACAACGCCAACGGCGGCAACATGCAGTCCGTCCTCAACGCGATGTGGGCCTCGTACGGCGACGTCGGCCTGATGCTGTCGATCCCCTACCAGGGACTCGGCAACGCAGCCATCGCCGCCGTCGCCACGGACGACCAGATCGAGGAGATGGGCGGTGAGGTCTGGGCCGCGATGGCGATCACCGAGCCGGGCTTCGGCTCGGACTCGGCGGCCGTCACCACCACCGCGATCCGCGACGGTGACGAGTACGTCATCAACGGCGAGAAGATCTTCGTGACGGCGGGCTCGCGCGCGAGCCACATCGTGGTGTGGGCATCGGTGGACCGCAGCCTCGGCCGCGCCGCGATCAAGAGCTTCGTGGTCCCCCGCGACCATCCCGGCGTCACCGTCGCCCGCCTCGAGCACAAGCTGGGCATCAAGGCCTCGGACACCGCG
The DNA here is from genome assembly GCF_012515855.1 of Gordonia sp. (in: high G+C Gram-positive bacteria). Lineage (GTDB taxonomy): Bacteria > Actinomycetota > Actinomycetes > Mycobacteriales > Mycobacteriaceae > Gordonia. The sequence continues at coordinate 29,562 of NZ_JAAYXO010000077.1, read as the reverse complement.
GTGATCCGCTTCGAGGACTGCCGCATCCCGGCGTCGTTCCTGCTCGGCTCACCCGAGGTCGACGTCAAGAAGGGCTTCGGCGGGGTCATGCAGACCTTCGACAACACGCGCCCGATGGTGGCCGCCATGGCCGTCGGCGTCTCCCTCGCCGCACTCGAAGAACTGCGCAAGCTGCTCGAAGACGCGGGCCTGGAGATCGACTACGACCGCCCCGCAGCCGACCAGCCGGCAGCCGTCGCCGAGTTCATCCGCATGGAGGCCGACTACGAGGCGGCGTACCTGTTGTCGATCCGCGCCGCATGGATGGCCGACAACAAGATGCCGAACTCACTCGAGGCGTCGATGTCGAAGGCCAAGGCCGGTCGCACCGGCACCGATGTCACGAACAAGGCCGTCGAGCTCGCCTCGACGTACGGCTACTCGGAGCGGTCGCTGCTCGAGAAATGGGCTCGCGACTCCAAGATCCTCGACATCTTCGAGGGCACCCAGCAGATTCAGCAGCTGATCATCGCCCGCCGCATTCTGGGCAAGAGCAGCGCTGAGCTGAAGTAGCCGCACCGCAGTAACAGCACAGCAGTAACACCGCAGCGACCCCGGTCCGACTCCGTTCGGACCGGGGTCGCTGCACGCTGTGGTTCCCGGCACACGTGCTGATGACCGGCACCGACGGCCATTCGACCCGGCTGTTTGTGATCTGCGCAACCCCTGTGTAGGCTTCGACCAACTTTGTGAAATGACTCTGTTTCAACTGGGGGAAGAATGAGATTCCGCACCGTAGCCACCGCGGGCCTGGCCGCCCTGACGGCCCTGACCGTCGTGGCCGCCCCGACATCGGCGGTCGCACCCGCGCACGCCGAGCCCGGCGTGACCGTGAAGCAGGCACCGCTGCTGCCGCTGCCTCAGGAACTCGATCCGTCGTTCTACCGCCCGTCGCCCGCCGCAGTCACCGCGGCGGCACCGGGACAGATTCTCGGGGCGCGGCGGATCACCCCCGCGAACTTCGGGCTGGTGCCGATCAACGTCGACGCCTGGCAACTCTCGTTCCGTTCCACCGACACCAGCGGTCGAGCCATCCCGGCGGTCACCACCGTCCTCAAGCCACGCGGCACCACCCGGGGCCCTCGCAAAGTGATCTCCATGCAGCTGGCCGAGGACTCCACCGCCGGCTACTGCGCGACGTCGTACGCCGTCCAACAGTTCAACGCGAGCACGCTCCTGGGCCAAGCGGTCGCGCCCGCGGAACTGCTGATCGCACAGGGCTTTCTGGAGCAGGGCTACGCGGTGGTGCTGCCCGACCATGAGGGCCCCAACCACGCCTACGCGGCCGGCCCGCTGGGCGCCCGCATCACCCTCGACAGCCTGCGCGCGGCCAAGCAGTTCGCGCCGTCGACGATCACCGCCGAGTCGCCGATCGGTCTGTACGGCTACTCGGGCGGCGCCATCGTCACCGGCCACACCGCCGAACTCAAGAAGTCTTACGCTCCGGAGCTCAACATCGTCGGCGCCGCGGAGGGCGGCATCCCCGCCGACCTCCAGGTGGTCCTGCAGGCCGCGCAGAACAACATCACCAGCGGCCTGATTCTCGGCGCGGTGCTGGGCCTGTCTCGCGAGTACGACTACTTCCGGGAATTCCTCGATCGCCGCATGAACCCGACCGGCAAGGCGTTGATGGCCCTCAAAGGCCCACTGTGCGTGCAGTACCAGGCGATGACCTTCCCCTTCCTGAACAACACCGGAATGATCGACTGGCCGGGCGGCGCCATGCGCGCACCCGCGGTCAAGCGCGTCTTCAACGACACTCGCATGGGCCGCGAACTGCCCGACATGCCGATGTACATGTGGAACTCCGCGCTCGACGAGATCATCCCGGTCCGTCAGGTCGACGCGCTGGTGACGAAGTACTGCCGCATGCCGGGCGCGCAGATCACCTACACGCGCGACCACCTGTCCGAACACGGCATCGGCGAGGTCGCGGGCGCACCGATGGCACTCCTGTGGCTCAAGGACCGACTCGACGGAAAACCTGCCGCGCGGGGCTGCCGCACCAGCGATCAGCTGACCATGACCTCGGACGCCCGCTGGTGGCCGACGTTCTCGCAGACCGTCGGGGCCGACCTCGCAGCGCTGTTCGGAAAGGCACTCGGCGCGAATCGGTGATCGTCAGCGGCTAGCCTGGACCGATGACGGAACCGAGACTGTATCGCGGCCTGTCGATGCAGGACAGACGCCGCGATCGACGCCGACGTTTCCTCGATTCGGCCATCGAACTCTTCGGGACGCAGGGCTACGCGGTCACCTCCGTTGCCGCGGTCTGTCGACACGCCGTCCTCTCCTCGCGGCAGTTCTACGAGGAGTTCAACGATCGCGAGCATCTGCTCCGCACCGTGTACGACCAGACCGAAGACGCCGCGAGCGCTGCCGTGGTGGCCGCGGTCCAAGCTGCGTTCACCGACGACAGCAGCCTCGATGCGGTGCTCGACGCCGGTGTCGGCGCGTTCATCGACTACTTCAGCGCCGACCCTCGTCTCACGCGCATCTGCTTCATCGAGGCCGTGGGCGTCAGCCCCGAGTTCGAGGAGCATCGCGCGACGCGACGGTCGCAGTGGGGCGAGTCGCTGGCCGCGATCGCGGACACCGGGATCGAACGCGGGGTCCTGTCCGGAGGCGTCGACGCGCTGCTGTGGACCGGCTTCATCGGTGCGGTGAACGCGGTCATCGTCGAGCAGATGAATTCGCCCGACCTGACTGCTGAGGACACCCTGCGCGTGATGCGGGCGATGCTGCGTCGCGGCGTGCTCGGCTGACCGGACGACGCTGCGCGAGCACCGGATGCGCGCACGGTCAACGGCGGGTCACGTTCGGGCGAGTTGAGCGCCCGACCATTCGACGAACACCTAATATCGGCGAATGTCATCATTTCGCCTGAGCCGCGCAATACTCGCGGCAGGCGCGGTCATCGTCGGCGTGATTCTCTTTCTCCGACCGTTCGGTTCACTCACTGCGCTGGCCGTCACTCTCGGCATCGCGCTGGCGATCATCGGCGTCGGCGAGATCATGCGCGGGCGCGAGCACTCCAGTCCCACGTCCGGTGCCGCCGGGTGCCTGATCCTCGGCGCGGCGATGGTGACCGCGGCCTGGCCCGGCCTGCCGGTCACCGGAGTCGGCGCCGCCGTCGCCGTCGGCCTCGGCGTCTACGGACTGTCGCGCCTCACCGACGCCGTCCGCAAGACCAGCGCGAACCGAGTCGCGGACGCCCTTCTCGGCATCGCGGGACTGAGTCTCGCCGTGGTGGCTGCCGTCGCGCCCGGACTGACTCTCTTCACCGTGGCGTTGGTCCTCGGCGTGGCTCTGGTGTGGTCCGGACTTGCGGGGCTGTACTACTCGTTCGGCCGTCGCGCCGGGATCGTCCGTCCCCAGGCGCCGCGCGTGGTCGGCGGCGTGGTCGCGGTCGTGGTGACGGTCCCGCTCGCGGTCCTCACCGGCCAGGCATGGGAGAACGTTCCGACACCCGACGACTTCTACTACTCGGCGGCCGACGGCCCGCACGGCTCGCTGCTCAAAGCGGAACCGTTCAACGGCGGGCTCCCCGACGGCACGAGTGGTTGGCGGATCCTCTACACGACCCAGAACGAGGCGGGCCGTCCCGCGGTGGCCAGTGGCATCGTCGTCGGCGCCGTCGAGCAGCCGACGTCACCGAGCCCGGTGGTCGCGTGGGCGCACGCGACCACCGGCGTCGCCCGCGGCTGCGCGCCGTCGCTGACCAGCAATCCCTTCGCTGCGGAGCGCCTGCCCACGCTGGCCAGTGCCGTCGACGCGGGATGGACCGTGGTCGCCACCGACTACCTCGGCCTCGGCACGCAGGGCCCGCACCCCTACCTGATCGGGCACAGCGAGGCCCGATCGGTGCTCGATGCCGTTCGCGCCGCACGGTCCATCGACACCTTGACCCTCGCCGACAAGACCGTCGTCTGGGGCTACTCGCAGGGCGGTCACGCCGCACTGTGGACCGACCAGATCGCCGCAGCCTACGCCCCCGACGTGCCGCTCGCGGGCGTCGCCGCGGCCGCCCCGATCGCCGACCTGCGAGCGCTGGGACAGACCCTCGCCGCCTCCACCGGCAACGACATCTACGGGGCCTACCTCCTCAGCGCCTACGAACAGACCTACGACGACGTCGACGCCGACGAGTACCTCCGACTGCAGGCCCGACTGCCGATGCAGCAGTTGGCGCAGAGCTGCGCGACCGCCGAACCGAATCTCGGTCGCAGCCTGACGCGCGCCTTGGCGGTCGGCGCCGCACCGTACGTCGACTCGCTCGACCGCGGCGCGCTGGGACGACGACTGTCGGAGAACACGCCGATCGGTGCGACGACGACGCCCCTGCTGATCCTGCACGGCGATGACGACCAACTCATCCCGTCCGCCGTGCAGGCCGGGTACGTGGACCGACGCCGCGCGCTGGGCGCCGATCTGGCCTATCGCACCTTTCCACGACGCGACCACGACACCCTCGTCGCGGCCGACTCCCCCGCGACCATCGAACTGATGGCCTGGACGCACGGCCTGCTGGACTGATCGGGCGGGTCCCGATCAGTCGTGCGCGGTCAGTGGCCGAGCTGCTCCACCAGCGCTTCCAGAACGGCCATGTCCTCGATCGTCGACGGCACCGAGTACTCCTCGCCGTCGACGATCTGCCGCATCGTCTTGCGGAGGATCTTGCCGGACCGCGTCTTCGGCAGTCCGTCCACGACGGTGACGTCGCGGAAGGTCGCGACGGCACCGATGGTCTCACGGACCATCGCGACCAACTCGGCTCGCAGCTCGTCCTCGCTGATGCCCACGCCCGACTTGAGGACCACGTAGCCGCTGGGGCGCTGGCCCTTGAGGTCGTCGTGGATTCCGACCACCGCGCATTCGGCGACCGCCGGATGCGCCGCGACCACCGCTTCGATGCTGCCCGTCGACAGGCGGTGGCCCGCGACGTTGATGACGTCGTCCGACCGCCCGAGGACGAAGACGTATCCGTCGTCGTCGATGTAGCCCGAATCGCCGGTCAGGTAGTAGCCGGGGAAGGCGCTCAGATACGACGACCGGAACCGGTCCTCGTCTCGCCAGAGCCCGGCGAGCGTGCCGGGCGGCATCGGCAGCTTGACGACGATGTTCCCCTCGGCGTTGGCAGGCACCTGTGCGCCCTCGGCGTCCACCACCTGCACGTCGTAGCCCGGCACCGCGACGGTCGCGGTGCCCGGCTTCAGCGGCATGGGTTCCAGGCCGCGCAGGTTCGCGACGATGGCCCAGCCGGTCTCGGTCTGCCACCAGTGGTCGACCACCGGCACGCCGAGCTTCTCCGAGGCCCATGCGAACGTGTCCGGGTCCAGTCGCTCACCCGCGGCGAACAAGGTCTTGAAACGCGAGAGGTCGTACTTGGCCAGCTCGGCCGCCTCCGGGTCGGCCTTGCGGATCGCGCGGATCGCAGTCGGTGCGGTGAACAGCGCCGACACCCCGTGCTCGGCGATGACCCGCCAGAACGCGCCCGCATCCGGCGTGCCTACCGGCTTGCCCTCGTACATCACGGTGGTGGCGCCGAGGAGGAGCGGGCCGTAGACGATGTAGGAGTGTCCGACCACCCAGCCGACGTCGGACGCCGTCCACCACACCTCGTCCGGGGTGACGTCGTAGATGTTGCGCATCGACCACGCCAGCGCCACCGCGTGGCCGCCGTTGTCGCGGACCACGCCCTTCGGCTTTCCGGTGGTTCCCGAGGTGTAGAGGATGTAGAGCGGATCGGTCGCGGCCACTTCGACCGGACCGACGGCCTCCGCGGTCGAGGTCTGCTCGTCCCAGTCCAGCCAGCCGAAGTCGGCGGCCGCGCCCGGGACCTGCGCGCGGTCCTTGACGATCACCGTGGCCGGGGCGGACTCCGATTGCGCCAAGGCGTCCCGGACCATCGGCAGATACTCGACGGTCCGGCCCGGCTCCAGCCCGCCCGATGCCGTCACGAGTGCGACGGGCTGCGCGTCGTCGATCCGCGTGGCGAGTTCGGGGGCCGCGAAGCCGCCGAACACCACCGAGTGGACCGCGCCGATGCGGGCACACGCGAGCATGGCGATGGCCGCTTCCGGGATCATCGGCATGTAGACGATGACGCGGTCACCCTTGACGACTCCCTGGGCGGTGAGCACCCCGGCGAAGCGCGCGACCTCGTCGAGCAGTTCGGCGTAGGTGTAGGTGCGCTTCTACCCGACCATCGCCGAATCCCAGATGAGGGCGGGCCGGTCGCCGCGGCCGGCGGCCACGTGCCGGTCGAGCGCATTGGCGGAGGTGTTCAGCGTGCCGTCCGGGAACCAGCGGTAGATCGGCGGCGCGGAGTCGTCGAGCGCGCGCGTCGGCGCGGTGATCCAGTCGATCGAGGAGGCGGCGTCGAGCCAGAAGCCGTCGGGGTCGTCGATGCTGCGGGCGAAGGCATCCGAATAGGGAGACATGGCGTCAACGGTAGCGAGCAGCGGGTGACTGACACCACTTTCCGACCGTGGTACCGCTCACATATTGCAACATTTTGGTTACGGAAAGATAACAGCACGTTGCACCGCCTCACCTGCGACGACGCCGGCCCGCCGCCCTTCACATCCCCGATCACGGTGTGACTCGGACCACTTTCATGCGCGTGACCTTTGCTTTTCCAGCCCGTACTGTCGCTTCAGTCCACGAACGCAGGCCGTCAACTGAGGTCTGCGCCCAAGGAGGAAAGCCCTTATGAGCATTCGCAAGCTTGCTACCCGCACCGCGATCGTCGGTGCCCTGTCCATCGCCCCGCTGACCCTGGCTGCAGGCGTCGCATCGGCCGCTCCCGGCAACAACTGGGATGCAGTCGCACAGTGCGAGAGCGGCGGCGACTGGTCGATCAACACCGGCAACGGCTACTACGGCGGCCTGCAGTTCTCGCAGTCCACCTGGGAGGCCAACGGTGGCAGCGGCATCGCTTCCAACGCGTCCCGCGAGGAGCAGATCCGCGTCGCCGAGAACGTGCTCGCCACCCAGGGTCCCGGCGCATGGCCGACCTGCGGCGCGTACCTGTAGGACGCACCCACACTTCCCGGTTGAGGCCGGTCGCTGACGTCAGCGACCGGCCTCGCTGCATCTAGGCCCCGGCACTCCGCTGTCGAGGACCGGGCCTGGTGTCGAGCGATTGGTCCTGGTCTCGCACGATTGGTCCTAGTGTCGAAGGTGTACCGACACAGGAGGACCGAGCATGGCGAGTCTGTCGTTCACGAGCCTGGGCGCCGCGGGGACGGTCACCGGGTCCAAGCACCTGCTCCAGCACGACGGCCGCTCACTCCTGGTGGACTGCGGACTCTTTCAGGGCATCAAGAACCTGCGCGAGGCCAACTGGCGCCCCCTCCCGATCGATGCCGCAGCCCTGGACGCCGTCGTCATCACCCACGCGCACCTCGACCACACCGGATATCTGCCGCGCCTGATCCGGGACGGCTTCCGCGGGCCGATCTATGCCACCCCGGCGACACGCGACGTCGCCGAGATCATCCTGCGCGACTCCGCACATCTTCAGGAGCGCGAGGCCGCCCTCTCGAACAAGCACCGTTCCACTCGCCACGATCCGGCGCGCCCGCTCTACGACGTCCACGACGTGGAACAGACCCTCGAGCAGTTTCGTACCAAGCCGGCCCACAAGCGGTTCGCTCCGGTGCTCGACGCCGCGGCCCGCTACCGAGGCGCAGGCCACATCCTCGGCGCCGCGACCGTCGAGATCGAATGGGGCGGAGTCACCGTCGCCTTCTCCGGCGACCTCGGTCGGTACGACGACCCGCTGATGTACGACCCCGAGCCGATCCCCCGAGCCGACTACCTGGTGTGCGAGTCCACTTACGGAGACCGACTCCGGGACGATCTCGACCCCGCCGCCGAACTGCTTCGCGTGGTCACCGAGACGGTCGCGCGCGGCGGCACCATAGTGATTCCGGCGTTCGCGGTGGGCCGCACCCAGATGATCCTCTACTACCTGTGGATGCTCCGCCGCGACGGGTTGCTTCCCGAGGTGCCGATCTACGTCGACAGCCCGATGGCGATCAACGCGGGCGAACTGATGCGGTCGCACCCGGCGGCGCATCGCCTCGACGCCGCGCACACCAACGAGATGTTCGCCATCGCCGAGTACGTGCGCGACCCCGAGGCCTCGAAGGCCATCTCCGCCGACCGCAAACCGAAGATCATCCTCTCCGCGAGCGGGATGGCCACCGGCGGGCGCGTGCTGCACCATCTGGCGGCGTTCGGGCCGGGATCGCAGAACACCGTCGTGCTGGTCGGGTATCAGGCCGTCGGCACCCGCGGACGGTCACTGGCCGACGGCGCGCGCTACCTCAAGCTGTACGGCGAGTGGATTCCGATGAGGGCGCGGATCGAAGACCTCCACATGATGTCGGCGCACGCCGACGCCGACGAACTGGTCCGCTGGATGGGCGGTTTCGAACGGGCGCCGCGTCGCACCTTTCTGGTGCACGGCGAACCGAACGCCACCGAGGCGCTGCGCCATCGCCTCGATCACGACCTGGGCTGGCGGGCCGTGGTGCCGAAGCAGCATCAGACGTTCGAGCTCACCTAACTGCGCCTCGCCATCAGCCACCCGTCAGCCCCAGGTCCCGGCCTGTTCCACAATGAAGCCCGCGATGATCACCGCACTGCCGCCCACTTCGCCGATGATCAACGCGACCATCGCAGCGGTGAGGGCCCCGGTAGCCGGGTGGAACTGGTTGGTGGTGTCGCGCGCGAAGCCGTGCAGGCAGTACGACGCGATCGCCCCGACGAAGAACGCGACGACGATCGCCAGGGCGATCACGTTCACCGTCGTCGACCACGCGCTGAACTGAGTGAAGGCCGCCAGCATCGCGGTAGCGAAGGAGTACATCAACGCGGCGCGATGCGCGATGTCGACGTAGACGTGCGCCTGACCGTCCGGACTGCGCATGATCTGCACGTACTTCCACACGCCGAGCAGTAGCGCCCAGACGAAGATGACGCCTGCGGCGATCAGCGCGATCTGTGTCGCCAGGGTGAGTTCCATGGTCCAACTCTCGCAGACGCGGTCGCGTGCTCGACCACGAGTCCGCCCGCGACGGGTTGATATCGTGCAGTCATGCCCGATCAATCGAAGCCGGAGCGGCGGTCGTGGCTCATTCCGGCCGCCGCAGTTCTGGTCGGAATCATCGCGATCGTCTTCGTCCTGGTGCAAGCCGCCGGACGCGACGACGGATCGTCCGACGACCGAGCCGACGCAGCCACCGTGAAGCCGCAGCAGTCCGAGTGGGAGTACCGCGATCCTGACGACCCGATGGCTGTCGGACCGGTGGACGCGCCGCTCGGCATGGTCGTCTTCACCGACTTCCAGTGCCAGTACTGCGCCAAGTGGACGCACAACACGCTCCCCGACCTGATGTCGTACGTGGAGGCAGGCAAGATGCGGATCGAGTTCCGCGACATGAACATCTTCGGCGACGAGTCCGAGCAGGCGGCGCGTGCCGCGTACGCCGCAGGTCTGCAGGGCAAGCTGAGCGAGTACCAGGCCGCACTGTTCGCGGACGGTCGTCCGCGCCCCAAGGAGCAGTTGTCCGCGGAGGCCCTCGCGGCGCTCGCCGCCGAGTTGAAGCTCGACGTCCCCAAGTTCCGGACCGACTACGCTTCGCCCGCCGTGGTGACCGCGGTACGCAGCCGAGCGAGCGATGGAGTCACGGCAGGCACCTACTCGACTCCCGCTTTCATTCTCGGCGGCCAACCGATTCTCGGGGCGCAGCCGACCGAGGTCTTCGTCGAGAAGATCGACGGCATGCTCGCGGCCGCGGGGAAGTGACGGCGGAGCAGGGAACGGACGGCAGAGAACTGGCAGCAGCGCGGCTCGGTCAGCAGTGCGGCCGTCGTGCGATGACCGCCTCGAGCGGCGATCTGCTCGCCACCCATGCGCCCGCTTCGGGATGAACCCACGTCGCGAGCTCGACTCCGGCCCGGAGATCGCCGCACAGGTCCCTTCGGTGCACCGGTTCGTGGTGTGCGACGCGATTGCGGACGATCGCAAGCGACGTCAGATGTCGTTCTACGGCCCGCCTCCGCTCCCTGACGTCCCGATATCCGTGTGGGAACGCCTTGCCGAGGGCCGGCACCCACAACGACGTCAGGTACCGCTGCGCCGCGAGGTACCGCCAGAAACCGAGGTTCAGTTCGGCCACCACATGGTCGTGGTAATCGACGCACACCCCGCGCGCCTCCACCGCTCGCTGCGCGCGGTCGAGGTCGTCGACGCCCCGCGGTTCCAACGGCAACGCGTCAAGCCACGATCGCTCACCACGCGCCGACGCCCAGCGCGTCAGTTGGGTGTCCATCGAGTTGCGGACGATCACCTCGACCATCGCCACCGTCGCGAGTACGGCCGCCGATACCACGGTGTTCCAGTCGTACAACCGCAATGCCGCCGGAAGGTCGCCGCGCGTGGCATCGACATAGGACCGAAGCCGCGTACTCGTCAGCAGCTTGGCCATCAGCGCCGGATCTCCCGTCGTTGACATCAGCCATCACCCCCGTATCCTTACTGTCGGAAGACCCCGGAACGATCCCTGGCACCAGCCATATCGCCGGGGTTACGTCGTTTCCGGAGAGGGAGCCCCCACATCGCCTCCCCGCCGACCGAATCCGATGCCGACTATGTTACGTGGCTCACCTCAATAGAACAAGAGTTCGATTCGATTGTATGACGAATGCAAGAAGACCCGCACCGTGACGGTGCGGGTCTTCTTATTGGTAGCGGGGGCAGGATTCGAACCTACGACCTCTGGGTTATGAGCCCAGCGAGCTACCGAGCTGCTCCACCCCGCGTTGCAAGAGGTAACACTACACGGCACTGCGGCGACAGCGAAATCACGCCGACCGTGTCGCTCTCAGGTGGCCACGTGCAACCGCAGGGCCCGCCGTCCAGTCCCGATCGCACCCGCCCGACACCGACTTCGCCGCAGACAAGGGCCGACTGATCGACGAGCCGGCGGAAGATCCGGACCTGCACTTCTCGGTCCACGCGGCGCAGCCCGCGCCGCACACAGTCCCGGCATCGGCGGTGTCGGCATGATCATCTCGCACATCGACGTGAACGGTCGACGCACCCGCGTCAACGTGGCGTGCGGCCCGGCGGCTCCACTGCGGGCTCTCGTCCACGGCATCAACACCCATGGATGTGCCCGGCTTCGGGTACTCGGAGGACTCCGGGTCGGGGCATTCGGTGAACGCTCTGCCCGACTCCGCGATCGGGGTGCTCGACGCACTCGGCGAGGCGCGCTCCGGTCAATGGATCGGCAATTCACTGGGCGGCCGACCGCTGTCGCATCGGCCACTCGATGGCCATCGCGCAGGAGACCGACGCCGGTGAGTTCTCGCGCCGCGTCGCGGTGGAGCTGTGCACGTGGCGCGGTGTGCGTCCGGAGTGGCGCGCCGAGTTGCTGTCCGCAGCGGCGGCGTCTCCGGTGCCCACCCTGGCGATCTGGGGCGCCAAGGACCGAATCCTGCCGAGCACCCACGCCGCCACGGTGCGGGCCGCGCTACCGCACGCCGACCTGGCGGTGCTCCCGGCAGTCGGACACATGGCGCAGATCGAGGTGACCGACAAGTTCTTGGCCATCACCGAGCGCTTCTTGGCCGAAGCCACAGAAAGGGAGCCGACAGTACGCGAGCCGACAGTACGCTGATCCCGCGCACCGATCTCGAAATACAGGAAGACCCGGACCGAAGTCCGGGTCTTCCTGCAGTGGTAGCGGGGGCAGGATTCGAACCTACGACCTCTGGGTTATGAGCCCAGCGAGCTACCGAGCTGCTCCACCCCGCGTTGCACCCACTACGTTACGCACGGGTGAACCGGCGTGCAAATCGATTAGCCGCCAACGAGATCGAGGACACGTCGATGCCGCGGTCAGCGCGAGCGCACACCCATGAGCTGTGCCGGCCGGCTCGCGAGCGGATTGAGGTTCAGCTTGTCCGGATCTTCTTGGCGTCGGTGTCCCACGGCTGGCCGGGTTGCCCAGCGATGCGCGCGCACCGCCGCGAACCGACGTCGGGTTGCCGGTCGGCACCGTGCAGGCGTAGTCCCGCAAGAACTCCGACAGCGCCGACGCTGCGCGCGGTCCATCGGACAGGATTCGACGAACCGCAGCGACCCTTACCCGCACGGGGATAAGTGACAAAAGGATTACGCAGATACCCCTTGTGAGATTTGTCACGATCTGGCGTACGGTGAAGGTACGCCGAGGTCACCGAAGTCCCGAGGAGGAGTCATGACGAACAAGACCGTCGCACACGAAGGTCACGGCAACCATTGGATGAGCATGGTCGCCTTCGTGCTGTTACTACTCGGAGGGGTGTTCTCGGCACTGTGGCTCGCCACGCTGGCCGACCTGCCCACCGACAAGCCGCTGAACATCACGTACGGCGTTCTAGCGCTGGGTGGACTGGTCGGCGCATCCATGATCTTCGGCTACCTGGTCAAGCAGCTCCGGCACTCCCCCGTGATGCCGGACAACACCCCCGCCGAGATCGACCGCTATCTCAGCAAGGTGCGCCCGTCGTAGAGTCGCGTGCTTGAAGCCGCGCCGAGACGCGACATCAGGGCGAAGCACTCAACAGAGAATGCCGGCCGAGCGAAGTTCGCTCGGCCGGCGTTCTCTGTTGTGACAGTCGGCTCTAGCCGCCCATCGCCTCGTACTTCTTGATCGCCTTGTCGAGTCGATCGAGCGCCTCGCCGTAGGCCTTGAAGTCGCCGCTGGTCTGCGCCTTGCGGACCTCTTCGAGTGCGTCACCCAGCTCGCTCACGACCGCATCGCGGCTCGCGTCGCCGCTCGGCGCGGGCTCGGCGGGCTTCGGCGACGGCTGGCCGCTGTTGCTCGGCGGAGCTCCCGCGTCCGGTTCGGTGGCTGCCGCCGGGTCGATACCGACCTGACGCAGCGCCTCACCGATGGTCGGCGCGTACCCTGCGTTGGCCTTCTTCTCACCCGCGGCGGCGTTGTAGTACGTCAGCACCCGGTACAGCTTCGGGATGGCGGAGTCGCCGCCCTTGGCCTGGTTGTACATCGGCTGCACGTACAGGATCCCGTTGTCGCCCACAGGCAGGGCCAGCAGGTTTCCGTAGGTCACCTTGCTCGAGTTCTCGACCAGCTGGCGGTCACGCGTACTGGACGGGCTGTTCTTCATCGCCTCGGTGGCCTGCTGCGGACCCACCGACTGCGACGATGTCGGCAGCGTCTTGACCGTGATCCGACCGAATCCTTCCGGATCCGAGTCCGCGGTCATGTAGGCGGCGAGGTTCGGCCGAGCCAGCGCCGTCATCACCGACGTCAGCTGGAACTGCGCCTTCGCCTCATCGCTCGGCGACGACGCGGTGAAGTAGTACGGCGGCTGCGGCGCCGTCGTCTTGTCGACCGTCGGGTCGTCGGGCACCGTCCAGAAGTTGCTCGACTTGAAGAACGTGGAACCGTCCTCGACGTGGTACTTGGTGAGCAGTTCGCGCTGGATCTTGAAGATGTCCTCCGGGTACCGCAGGTGCGCGCGCAGGTCGGGCCGCTTGTCGAGCTCGGCCTTCGGCTTCACCGTTCCGGGGAACGCCTTCATCCAGGTCTTGAGCACCGGATCGGTGTCGTCGGCCTGGTACAGCTCAACGTCGCCGGTGTAGGCGTCGACGGTGGCCTTCACCGAGTTCCGGACGTACGAGACCTCCTGCTCAGCCTGTGAACGACCCGTGGGGCCGGCCTGCGACTGGCGGGAGTCGGCGGTCGCGGCGTCGAGCGCCATCCGCTGCGCGTACGGGTAGGTCTTCAGGGTGGTGTACCCGTCGACGATCCACTTGATCGAACCGTCGGCCATGACCGCCGGGTACGTCTTGGAGTCGGTGGTCAGCCACGGCGCGACCTTCTTGACGCGGTCACGCGGATCGCGGTCGTAGAGGATTCGCGAATTGTCGGTGACAGCACTCGACAGGACGAAGTTCCGTTCGCCGTACTTCAGTGCGTACAGCATGCGCACGCCGAAGTTGCTCAGCTTGACGCCCGAGTCGGCCGAGTACCGATAGTTCTCGTTGTCGCCGTCGTACTCGCGTCCGGTGGTGCCGTCGCCGGTCCCGACGATGGCGTAGTCGGGGTTCACCTTGGCGATCATCTCGCCGAAGTAGATGCGCGGCTGGGTCACCTTGATCGGCGCGGTGGCCTTGTATTCGGGTGTGTTGACGTTGGCGACGTCCGACACGAGGAACACCGGGAGGCCGCCGGAATCGGAGTTGGTGTCGCCGTTCGGGGCCTCGTCGACCTTGTTGGCCTGGGCCGCGATGAAGCCGTTGCCGTGGGTGAACACGGTGTGCTTGTTGAGCCAGTTGGTCTGGTTGCCGCTCAGGCGCGACGGATCGAGTTCACGCGCGGCGACGATGAAGTCGCGGGAGACGCTCTTCCCGTCCTCCTTGACCTCGTAGCGGTCGACCGCCAGCTGCGCGGGGAACCCGTACACGTTCTTCAGCGCCTGGCGCTGGAAGAAGGCGGTCGACATCACGGCCGGATCGAGCAGGCGGATGTTCGAGAGCGTCGCCGTGTCGGAGTTCACCGTGGCCGGGTTGGCCTCCTTGCGAGCCCAGTCGTTGTCGTAGGTGACGTCCCTGCCCGGACGGATCCGGTAGGCCTCGGTGGTTGCGGCGATGTTCCGCTCGATGTACTCGGCTTCCTTGACGTCCGCGCTCGGCTTCACCGAGAACTGTTCCATCGCGGCGGGCCAGACGACGCCGATCACCAGGGCGGAGAGCAGCATCAGCACCGCGGCCAGGGCCGGGATGCGGAGGTCGCGCAGCACGATCGCCGCGAAGAACGCCACGGCGCACACGATCGCGATCGCCATCAGGATCAGCTTGGACGGCAGCACGAAGTTGATGTCCGTGTAGCTTGCGCCGGTGAAGATGTCGCCGCGACGCCCGTTGCTGAGCAGTTCGTAGCGATCGAGCCAGTAACCGACGGCCTTGGCCAGCATGAACAGTCCCGCAATCACCGCGAGCTGGATGCGGGCGGCGCGGGTCAGCGAACCCTGTCGGCCGCCTCCGCCGAGACGCAGCCCGCCGAAGACGTAGTGCGTGATCAAGCTTCCGATGAAGGCGATGACCAGCGCGATGAACACGATGTCGAGCACCATGCGCACGAACGGCAGGGTGAACGCGTAGAAACCGATGTCGAGTCCGAACTCCGGGTCCTTGGTGCCGAACGCCTCACCGTTCAGAAACGTCAGGACCGTGGACCACGAACTCTGCGCGATGAGCCCGGCCATGACGCCGATGAACGCAGCGGGGAGAATGAACGACACCTTGGGGCGGACGCCGATCGCGGTGCGGTAGCGCGCCAGCGGGTCGTTGGGGCTGCTCAGCATCACGAAGTCGGGTCGCACCCGGTAGGCCGCGTAGACCGCACCGTAGATGATGGCCGCGACCACCACCGCGACCACCGCGAAGACCACGAGCCTGGTGGTGATCATCGTGGACATCACGGTCGAATAGCCCACGTCGGAGTACCAGAGCCAGTCCGTCGTCAGTGTCACCACCTGCGGGCCGATCAATATCAGAAGCAGGATTGCGACACCGATCCCGAGGAGGATCTTTCCTCGGCGCGACAAGGTCGGCCTACCGGTCGATCCGGTCATACTCACCACTAGCTAAGCTCCTGATTCGTCTCTGCCCACACGCGTGCGACAGCAATGTCGACCACCTTACCGATTCGCGCAGTTCGGCCGCTCGCGACGCCGACCGGAGTGGCCTGCACAATAGACCCGTGACGTCCTCAGCTGATTCTGGAGCCGCCGGTTACTCGCAGGCCGACCTCGGCAACGCGCTCGCCCAGTGCCTCGCCTACACCGCCGATCTCCCGTGGGGGTCGGCCCCGACGCTGTTCGGTCTGGTCCCGACCCAGATCCTGGCCGCCCAAGCGCCCGGTCTGGTGGATCCGGACGACGACTCCTCGCTGAGTCCGGTGGTTCAGGAGACCCACGCCGCCGATCTCGAGGAACTCTTGACCACCCTCTCGTGGCCCCGGCCGGTGGTCGGATGCGCGCTGGTCACGGAGATCACCCTGCTGCCGCCGGACGCCGAGGCCGATCTGGACGCCGCCCTGGAACCGCTGCTGGCCGACCCCACCGCGGCCGACGAGGCGGCACGACAGGCGGCGGCGACCCATCCCGGCAGGCAGACCGCCCGCCTGGCCGCCGGAGTTCTGCGCAACGGCAAGCGCGTGGCACTGCTGGCCCTCAAGAACGACGACGGGTCGCAGTCCGGTGATCTGCAGACCCACCCCGATCTGGCGCCGAATCTGCTCGACGCGCTGGCCCAGACACTGCAGCACTGATTCGTAGGCAGCGCTGATTCGTAGGCAGCGCTAGCAGCTCGGGCGCGACTTGTCGGTGTCGAGCGTGGCGAGGGCGTCCATCGCACCGGTCAGGTTCTCCACCTTGACCAGCTCGACACCGTCCGGCGTGTCCGACGTCGCCGCTGCGCAGTTGTCGGCCGGGACCAGGAAGACCGTCGCCCCGGCGTCACGCGCCGCCTTGATCTTGTGCTCGATCCCGCCGATGGGTCCGACCTTGCCGCTCGGGTCGATGGTTCCGGTGCCGGCGACGAACTTGCCGTGCGTGAGATTGCCGGGGGTCATCTGGTCGATCACCGACAGCGTCAGCATCAGGCCCGCGGACGGACCGCCGATGGCGCCGACGCTGTAAACGATGTTGGTGTTCGGGTCCGCCGGAACCATCTGCGGCGTGATTCCGAGGTAGGGCCGCTCGGCGTCGTCGGGGCGCGCACCGAGGGTCACCTGCTGGGTGAGTCGCTCGGCGCGGCGTTGCACCACCACCGCGATCTCGTCGCCCGGCTTCTTCTTCGCGAGGACGTCGAACAGGGCTTGCGGACCGTTGATCGGCGTCCCGTCGACACTGATCACCCGGTCCGACGGCAGCAGCTTGCCCGCCGACGGCCCCTTCTTCGCGACGTCGCCGACGCCCAGCGCCACCGGCTTGTTCAGGTACTGCATCGCAGCCATTGTCGCGTTGGCCTCCGAGCCGGCCATTTGCGCGGTGTTCTGCTCCTGGACTTGCTCGACGGTCTGGTCCGGCGGGTAGTACAGGTCACGGGGCGCGAGCTCGTACGACCCGGAGATCCACATGCCGAGCGCGTCGAACAGCGTCAGCCCGTCGTACAGCGACACCGTCGTCAGGTTCAGGTTGCCCTTCGGGTTCGGATCCACCGCATCGGACACCTTCACCACGCGCTTGCCCTCGAAGTCGCCGAGGGTGTTGACCGTCACGCCCGGCCCGAGCGCGATGTACGGCACGCGCAGGGTGGATCCGGCGACGATGAACGCGACGAGCAGCACGACGCCCACGGAGAGCGTGATGATGCGGCGGTGGGCTGGCTTGAAGGTCACCCGGCCCAGGGTAATGCAGCAGCCTTCGCGGAGCCCGCACGCGGAGGCCGGATGCCGGTACCGTTGAGGACATGAATGATCTGCCCTTCGGATTCTCGTCCTCGAACGACGACAACAAAGACGACCGAAAAAGGGACAACGACGACGCGAGCAACAGCGCGAACAACCCCTTCGGGTTCGCGATGGGCGACGGCCCCATCGACCCGTCGCAGCTCGGTCAGTTGTTCAGTCAGTTGGGCAACATGTTCAGCGGCATGGGCTCGGGCATGTCCGCGGGCGGATCCGGCCCGGTGAACTACGAGGTCGCCGCCAATCTCGCGCGCCAGCAGATCGGCGCCTTCACCCCGATGCTCGCCAAGGAGGATCAGGCGGTGGCCGACGCCGTCCGTCTGGCCGAGGTGTGGCTCGACGAGCAGACCACCCTGCCCGCGGGCATCAGCAGCACCGCCGCGTGGACTCCCGTCGACTGGCTGGAGAACACCCTGCCGACCTGGCGCACCCTGTGCGACCCGATCGCCGAGCAGATGTCGAAGACGATGGACGCAGGCCTCCCGGAGGAGGCCAAAGCACTGGCCGGCCCGATGATGGCGATGATCGGTCAGCTCAGCGGCACCATGTACGGCACGCAACTGGGGCAAGGCCTCGGTCAGCTCGCCGGCGGGGTCCTGACCTCCACCGACATCGGACTTCCCCTGGCACCCGATCGCATGGGCGTGCTGCTGCCCGAGGCGATCGCGAAGTTCGCCGAAGGGCTCGACCTGCCCGCGCAGGAGATCGTCGTCTTCCTCGCCGCGCGTGAAGCCGCCCACATCCGCCTGTTCAGCCATGTCCCGTGGCTCAAGCAGCGGGTCCTGGCCACTGTCGAGGAGTACGCGCGCGGCATCCGCGTGGACCTCGGCGGCCTACAGAACCTGGCGACCGACATCGACCCGCAGGAGTTGTTCACCAACCCCGGCAAGCTCGAAGAGCTGATGGGGTCGGCGGCGTCGTTCGAGCCGCAGACCACGCCTGCGCAACAGGCTGCGCTCAGTCGACTCGAGACCTTGCTCGCATTGATCGAGGGCTGGGTGGAACTCGTCGTGTCGAACGCGCTCGGCGATCGGATTCCGAGCACCGCGGCCCTCACCGAGACCATGCGCCGTCGGCGCGCATCCGGTGGACCGGCCGAACAGACCTTTGCCACCCTCATCGGCATGGACCTGCGCCCGCGCAAGCTGCGCGAGGCGGCCACACTGTGGCGGTCGTTGACCGAGGCGTCCGACATCACCGTGCGGGACGGCGTGTGGGATCACCCGGACCTGCTTCCCGACGCCGACGATCTCGACAATCCGGCGGGCTTCATCGACGGGGTGATCGGCGGCGACGTCTCCGGCATCGACGATGCGATCGCCGAACTCGAGCGCCAGTTCGCTGCGAACGACACCGACGCACAAGACAACAACGCTGGGGACAACAAGGACAGCGACAACAAGGACACCGGCGAGAAGGGCCCCGAGCAGGCCTGATCGTCGGCGTCCGCAAACCTGTGGACAACCGGTTCGCCACCGCGGCGGCACGCTGCCAGCCTGTGAGACATGGCCGCTCGCGACGCGCTTCCGGTTCTCACGCCCGGCACTCCAGTCCTGCTCCGGGCCGATCGTCGGGTGCACATCGGGTCTGATCCGCGCACCGCGCTGGTCCTCGACGTGGACCCAGGGGTCACCAGCGCCAAGATCGTTGCGATCCTGCAACGCCTGCGCACACCGCAGCGCTACCGTCAGCTGCGACGCGACGTACGGTCGTCCGGGTTGACCGCCTCGGGCTTCTGGTCGATGCTCGACCGGATCGTCGCCGCGGGCAAGGCCACTGCGCCGCCCACCGTCGGTCTGGCTCCGTTCAGCGTCGGGGTGGTCGGGCACGGCGAGATCGCCGAGCTACTGCTGACCGGGCTCGCCCGCGACGGCCACGCGGCGGCACCGTACGATCCGCGCGAGCTGGACGTCGTCGGTCGGCGACGACCGCAGCTGGTGGTGATCGCCGACCAGCCCGTCCCCGACCCGGCCGTCTGGGAACCGCTGATGGGCACTGCGACACCGCACCTGCCCGCACACGTGGGCGACGACGTCGGGACGGTCGGACCGCTGGTTCTGCCGGGTCGGTCGAGCTGCCTGCGGTGCGTCGATCTGCACCGCGCCGACCTCGACCCCCTGTGGCCGGTGGTCGCTGCGACGCTCTACGGCGTCGCCGGAGGCGCCAGCGCGAGCACCTGCCTCGCGACGGCCGCCGTCGCACAGGCCCAGATCGCCGAGATCGTCGAGCGGCTCCGAGCACACCGCACGCAGGCCCCGTCCCTGGTGGGTCGGTCGCTGGAGTTTCGCCCGATCCCCAGCACCCTCCGGTCGACGGCGATGCCGGTCCACCCGCGTTGTCGGTGTCAGCAGCGGTACGGCAGTCGACTGACGTACGGCAGTACCCCCGAAAGCGCGGCGTCCACTATCCTCGAACAGGCGGCGAAAGGACAAAATTGAGCGAGATCACCCGGGGTCAAGGACGTCGCAACGCAAAGCTGGCGTCCCTCCCCATAGGCATGGCAGGTCGCGCGGCCGCGGGTTTCGGCAGGCGCATCACCGGCGCGAGCAAAGAAGAAGTCAGCGCCGACCTGATGAACAAGACCGCCGAGCAGCTGTTCGCAGTGCTCGGCGAGCTCAAGGGCGGCGCCATGAAGGTGGGGCAAGCCCTCTCGATCATGGAAGCCGCGATTCCCGAGGAGTTCGGTGAGCCCTTCCGCGAGGCACTGACCAAACTCCAGGCGGAGGCCCCGCCGCTGTCGGCGGCCGCCGTCCACAAAGTGCTCGACCAGCAGCTCGGCACCCGCTGGCACGAACGGTTCCGCGAGTTCGACGACCAGCCCGCGGCGTCGGCCAGCATCGGTCAGGTCCACCGGGCCGTCTGGTCCGACGGGCGCGAGGTGGCCGTCAAGGTGCAGTACCCCGGTGCCGATCATGCGCTGAAAGCCGATCTCAAGACGCTCAGTCGAATGTCCGGTCTGCTTCAGAAGATCTCTCCCGGCACCGACGTCAAAGCGATGGTCGACGAGCTGATCGACCGGACCGAGGACGAGCTCGACTACCTCGCCGAAGCCGACAACCAGCGCGCCTTCGCTCGTGCCTTCACCGGCGACCCGGATTTCCTGGTCCCGAAGGTGGTGGCCAGTGCTCCGAAGGTGATGGTGTCGGAGTGGATCGACGGCATCCGATTGTCGAAGCTCATCACCGACGGCACGCAGGAGCAACGGAACGACGCCGCGGCGAAGATGACGACGTTCGAGATCAGCTCACCCGCGCGGGTGGGCCTGTTGCACGGTGATCCGCACCCGGGGAACTTCTATGTGCTCGACGACGGACGCTTCGGCATCCTCGACTTCGGCGCCGTCGGACATTACCCGGACGGGCTGCCCGACAAGACCGGACCGATCCTCGCCCTGGCGCGCGACAAGCGGTACGACGAGCTCCGCGAGACCATGGTGGAGGCCAATTTCATTCAGGCCTCGCACGCCAAGCGCGTGAGCCCGGAGGACCTGGCGAATTATCTGCAGCCGTATGTGGATCCGCTGTACGCGGACACCTTCCACTTCACCCGCAAGTGGCTGCAGCGCGCTGCGGGAAAGGCCACCGATCTGAGCGGTGACGTGTACAAGACGTCGCGGAATCTGAATGTTCCGCGCGAGTACGTGATGGTCTTCCGCGTGTTGATCGGCTGCGTCGGCATCGCCGCTCAGCTCGACGCCGAGGCCCCGTATCGTGCGATTCTGAACGAGTGGGTGCCCGGCCTCGAAGGCTGAGCGGCGAGCAGTCGGCTCACGCGAGCGCCGCGTTCTTACGCGGCCGCCCGCGTGGCCTCTTGCGTGCGATGACGATGCCGCGGTCGAGGATCTCTCCTCCCCAGACGCCCCACGGCTCCTCGCGCTCGAGGGCGGCCTCGAGGCACTGAAGCTGTAGCGGGCAGGCCTGGCAGAGGTTCTTCGCCTCTTCCAGCAGGTTCGGCTGGTCGGCGAACCACAGGTCGGCGTCGTTCTCGACACTCTGGCACGGGAGTTCTATTCGAGGGACGGTCAAGATGGTCAAAACAAGTCGGCTTTCTCTTCGCAGATGATTTCGGGGTGAGCCCCGGGCCGACTGCGCTTTCGACGGAGATGACTTCCGTCCGGAAGGCAAAAGGCCACGGGGTTCGCTATCGCGATTCGCCGTGGCCTGAATGGTTCCGCTGGTCTCTAAGTGAGAGACCTTCTCGGGGACGTCATGGGTACGTCCGGGCGGGCCACGGGGAATCGCCGGCGCGCTCGCGCCAACGGTGCTGCTGCTGCAGCGATATGTACGGCTTGCCAGTTCATCGGTCGACTCCCTTTCTTTCGTTCGGCTCGCTTCGCGGCACAGGGCTAGCCCCGGTTCCGCGTAAGTACTCCTCGTACTCTAGGCGGACGAGGAAACCTGCACAACTTATTTTCTACCTGCGGTTATCGGTCCGGCGTTCGCCTCGGGACCTCGATGCACGCTAGTCTGCCGCGCACGACGCAGACCCGCGAAACCCCAGCGGCAGGGCGCACACCACAGGTCTTCGCGAACCAGCGCTCGACGATGGTGCGTCGAGCGAGGTCTGTCATACCTCAAATCCAGCATCAGCGACGCCCACTGCTACTTCTACGGAGAGTCATACTGCCCCATCTCGTCCTTGTAGTCTTTCTCCAGACCTATTCGCGCCTGCCATTCGTCAATGAACGCAGCTGCAGTCGTGTGGGACCACTCAGCGCAGCCGTACCCGAGGCACCCGATGGTGTACCAGGGACTCAACGGTTCAGAGAAGATCTGATTCGACGCGAACTCAGACTTGAGAGCCTTCTCCAGTTTGTGTGCTTCGCCAGATACTTGAGTCTCGGGCTTGAAGTGCACGAGCGCGTTCCGTAAGTCGATCAGCTTCTTGGCACTTTGATAGGGCCAAGCGCCCTTCTCAAAGGGTTCCGCACCGCATGCTGCCAGCGAAACCCGATACTTGTCCAAGATGCTCGCTCGCTCAAGCCAACCGATGCGTTCTCCGGGTGGATTCCACATCTCTCGAAGGATCGCCGCCGATTGCTCGGCGATACCCGCACAGCGGGAATCGATCTCGCCGGGCTCAGAGTCAGCGAGATCCTGGAGGACCTCGTTGATGTAGGTCTCCATGAACGCGACAGACGACAGCACCGCGCTGATAACGTACGACCGGTGAGGCCGGTGCAGCTCGCCGGTCCCCTTCAGCCTTCCCTCGATCTCGCCACACATCCGAGCTGCATACCTCGCAGACCAGAGATGCTCTGGCGCCATGTAGTTCCGAACTGACACCAGGGGAGCAAACGCAACCGCCTCGGATCGTGCCGACCCGATGCCATCATTTTCGGTCACCGTCCAAGTATCGCAGGTAGCTCGAGAGAAGGCACGACAGAACTAGCGTTCGTGTGGTCACGACGCACGGAACGCTCGAGCTTTACGAACCCGCGTTGGATCGCTGCTTGATTGTCCGCGCAGTATCACCATCCGACGTGGAATACGCGCGGTGTGCACAGATCACAGGGGACTGCATACGCATACGCTGTCCTCCCCTCGCTATTACTCGCGCGGCGATCAGTCCAAATGGAGCTTGGGCAGCGTTAGGTCTTTGCGTTCTTACCCGGAAGTGCGGCATCGACGACCTCGATGATCGCCCGTCCGATGACGTCGGCGCGCTCGGCGCCGAAACCGCGGACTTTGGCCAACTCCTCGATCGACGTCGGCACCGCGGTCGCGATGGCGCGGACCATCGACTTGCTCATCACATTCGACTCCATGATGCCCTCGGACTCGGCGAACCGGGTGCGCCAGGCGGTCAGCGCGGCGAGGACGTCGGGGTCGGGCTCGGTGCGCTCGGGAAGCGGTTCGAAGTCCATCGCGGACTTCGACACCGGGACCAGGGCCTCGAGGAAACGCGAGCGACGACGCTTGGCGCCCCTCCCCTCCCCTCGCGACAGGCTCCACGACAAGTGCAGATGCTCGCGGGCGCGGGTGATGCCGACGTAGAACAGGCGGCGTTCCTCCTCGACGTCGTCGGTCGACTTCGACGCCCGCCCGAGCGGCATCGAGCCCTCGTGCAGTCCGGTGAGGAAGACGGCGTCCCACTCGAGCCCCTTCGCGGCGTGCATCGACGACAGGGTGATGCCCGCGCCCACGGGCGCGTGCCGCATCTTGGAACGCTCCTCCAGCTTCGCGACCACCCCGGCGAAGTCGAGCTGCGGCCCTTCGGCAGCGATCGCCTCGACGATCTCGACCAGCCGCAGCAACTGCTGCCAGCGCGACCGCGCGTTGGCGCCCTTCGGCTCGGACTCGGTGAGGCCGACCTGGTGCAGGGCGTGGCGGACGGCGTCGACCGGTTGCATCGGCGGCGGCGGGCCACCGGCGAGGGACACCAGGCGCCGCAGGGCTGCGACGATCTCGGGCCGCTCGAAGAAGCTCTGCGCTCCGCGCACCTGGTAGTCGATCCCGGCCTCGGACAGCGCTTCTTCGTATGCCTCCGACTGGGCGTTGACGCGGTACAGCACGGCGATCTCGGCGGGCTGGACGCCGGCTCGGATCAGCTTGCGGATCTGGGCCACCACACCGACGACCTCGGAGATCTCGTCGTCGAATCCGGCGAAGATCGGTTCGGGCCCGGCGGGGCGTTGCCCCACCAGCTTGAGGCGGGTGCCCGCGATCCGGCCGCGTGCCTTGCCGATGGCCTCGTTGGCCAGGTGGACTACCTGGGGCGTCGAGCGGTAGTCGCGCTGCAACCGCACCAGGGTCGCGTTCTCGTACTTGCGAGTGAAGTCGAGCAAATAGGAGGGGGTGGCCCCGGTGAAGCTGTAGATGGTCTGATTGGCGTCGCCGACCACGGTGAGATCGTCGCGGCCGCCGAGCCAGGCCTCCAGCAGATTCTGTTGGATCGGCGTGACGTCCTGGTACTCGTCGACCACGAAACTGCGGTACCGCGAGCGGAACTCCTCGGCGATCGACGGATCGGACTGCAGGATCATCGTCGTGTAGATCAGGAGGTCTTCGAAGTCCAGGAGTCGGTCGCCGTTGGGCGCGACCTTCGCGTCCTCGTATGCCGCGAAGACCCGCATCACCGTCTGCGGGTCGGTCGGCACGTCGCGGTGCACGCGCAGGGCCTCGGCGGCGTACTGCTCCGGGCCCACCGCGGACGACTTCGCCCACTCGATCTCGGACGCGAGGTCTCGCAGCAAGTCGCGGTCGGAGGCGTCGAGCCCGAGATCACGGACCACGCGGCCCACCATGCGGAACTTATGGTCGAGCAGTTCCCATCGCATGTCGCCGAAGGCCATCGGCCAGAAGTAACGAAGCTGCCGCATGGCCGCGGCGTGGAAGGTCTGCGCGGCGACGACGTTGCCGGGCCCCGCGACGCCGAGGGTCGCGAGCCGCTCGCGCATCTCCGCCGCCGCGCGCGCGGTGAACGTCACCGCCAACACCTGTCCGGGGTTGACCTGCCCGGAGTCGACGAGATGCGCGATCCGCCGGGTGATGGTGCGGGTCTTGCCGGTCCCGGCGCCGGCGAGCACACAGACCGGTCCCCGCGGCGCCAGCACGGCCTCGAGCTGCTCCGGATCGAGCCCTGCCGTCGCTGCGCTCCCAACCACCGTCGTCATGCCTCCACGTTCTCACGCACCTCCGACATCGGGTGACAACGCGCTGGTCAGCAGCTTACAACTTGCCGAGCTTGCTCATCACCTCGCCGACCGACGGATTGGTGGCCGTCGATCCGTCGGCGTACAGCGCCGTCGGCACCACGTGATTTCCGCCGTTGACGCTGCCGACGAACTCGGCCGCCTCCGGGTTGGCTTCGATGTCGATCTCGGTCCACTCGAGGCCGTTGCGCTCCAGCCCGGCCTTGAGCCGGTTGCAGAACGGGCACCAGGAGGTGGTGTACAGGGTCAGTTCGGGGTTCGCTGCCGCTTCACTCATGCCGCCATTTCAGCACATCCGGACGCGGTTCAGGGTTTCGGGGCGCGAGCCCAGCCGGTGATGAGACTGCGCGCGATGGAGATGGATCCGGGCAGCATCAACCGCGAGTCGGGGTTCTCCGCACCCCAGTCGTCCTCGCGTTCGAGCGCCTGAAGCACTTCGTCGCGGTGGAACCACCGGGCGTCGCCGAGCTCGCCGTCGCGGAAGGTCAGCGGTTCGGAGGGATCGCCGACGGCTTCGAACCCGAGCATCAGTGACCGCGGGAACGGCCAGGGCTGCGAGCCGAGGTACTGCGGCGAGTGCACGGTGATGCCCGCTTCCTCCAAGACCTCGCGGCGGACGCACTGTTCGAGCGACTCCCCCGGCTCGACGAATCCGGCGAGGGTGGAGAACCAGCGATCGGGCCACACCACCTGGCGGCCCAGCAACACCTGGTCGGCGCCGTCGTGCACCACCATGATCACGGCCGGGTCGGTGCGCGGATACTCCTCGGCCCCGGTGTCCGGGTCGCGTCGCAGCCAGCCGCCCTGGACCAGGTCGAGCGGTTTGCCGTCGACCGGCGAGAATCCGGTGGTGCGATGCCAGTTGAGGACACCGATGGCGGTGGCCAGCAGACCGGCCTCGTCACCGGTCAGTCGGTCGGCGCCGGAGCGCGGCTCGGCGCTGGGTGCGGGAGCCTCCTCGACGCGCAGCGCCCAGAGATCGGTGTCGCCGACGCCGAGGAAGACGGCGCCCGCTGCCGGCTCGACCCCGAGGTCGACGGCCGGTGTCCAGCGCAGGGAGCCCTGCTCGGTGATCGGGTACTGACCACGGTGATCGACGAGGAGGACGCGGGCGGCAGGCCAGCCCGCCGCGAGTCGTTCGGGGTCTTTGCGGATGAGGTCGGCACGGTCGAACTCCGCCCGCGAGAGGACGGGCGGTTCGATGAAGTCGAACGACGCCATCAGGCCGGTCCGCCCTGACGCACGTACAGCAGGCGGTCCCCGGCTTCGATGGCTTCGACCTCCTCGTCGCCGACCCGGTACAGCTTGCCTTCGCGCACCACGCCGAGGACGAGGTCCTTGGTGTGGGCGGGCGAGCCGCCAGTCTCCGAGGGCTCCACCTCGCGCTCGGCGATGGCGTAACCCTCTTCGGGGCTCAGCAGGTCCTCGACCACCTCCACCACCGACGGGGTGATGGTCGCGATGCCGAGGAGCCGGCCCGCGGTCTCCGAGGAGACGACCACCGAGTTGGCGCCGGACTGTCGCATCAGGTGGGTGTTCTCGGACTCGTTGATCGCGGCGACGATCTTGGCGCGGGAGTTGATCTCGCGGGCGGTGAGCGTTGCGAGCACCGCGGTGTCGTCGCGGTTGGCGGCGACGACGATGGCGGCCGCGTGCTGCACCCCGGCCAGGCGCAACACGTCCGACTTGGTCGCATCACCGCGAACGGTGACCAGTCCGTGGGCGTTGGCCGAGTCGAGCGCCGTTTGGTCCTTGTCGACGACGACGATCTCGGCGGCCTTGCCTCCGTCGGCGAGGACGGCGTCGACCGCGGTACGGCCCTTGGTTCCGTATCCGATGACGATGGTGTGGTTACGCACCCGGTTCCTCCAGTTCTGGATCTTCATCGCCTGCCGTGAGCGTTCGGTCAGCACTTCGAGGGTCGTACCGATGAGCACGATCAGGAAGAGGACGCGCAACGGCGTGATGAAGATGATGTTCACCAGGCGAGCCGATTCGGTGATCGGCGTGATGTCGCCGTAGCCGGTGGTCGAGAGCGTCACCGACGTGTAGTAGAGCGCGTCGATGTAGGTCATCTCATCGCCCTTGGCGTCGCGATAGCCGCTGCGATCGAGGTAGACGACGATGGAGCAGATGAACAGCGCGGTCAGCGCCCACAGCACGCGTCGGCCGATGGCCCGCGCCGGACTCTTCTCCGACTCCGGGATCCGGACGACGCCGACGAGGGCGTAATCCGGCTCGTCTACCAGCCCGCCGCGTCTGCGGCGCAATCGCTTACGCACGAATTGGAGGCTACTGCATGCGGTCGGCGAGCATCTGCGCAAGCGCCTCCGGACCCGGCAGGTCGACCGGTTCGAGCGTGTAGTCGTGCCGCACGTAGACGAACGCCGCACGCACCTTCTCCAGCGGGATGCCCGACAGCTGCGACCACGCGACGCGATAGGCGGCGAGCTGAACGAACAGCGGTTTGCGTTTGGCCGGTTCCGGCACCGCGCCGGTCTTCCAGTCGACCACCAGCGCGCCGTCGCCGTCGGCGAAGACCGCATCCATCCGTCCGCGCACCACCGTGGAGCCGATCACCGTCTCGAAGCCCACCTCCACCTCGCGCGGAGTGCGGTCGGCCCATTCGGATGCCAGGAACTTGCTCCGCAGCAGGTCGAGGTCGTCCTCGACGGCACCGGCGGCGGCGTCGGCGGCACCGGGCAGTTCGTCGACGTCGAGGAGCCGGGTGGCGCCGAAGCGTCGTTCCACCCACGCGTGGAAGGCGGTGCCGCGACGCGCCATCGGGTTGGGGCGGTACGGAACCGGACGACGCAGCCGGGCCGCGAAGGCCTCGTCGTCGGTGTCGAGTTCGACGAGCTGGCTCACCGACAGGTGGCCGGGGAGCTCCACCTCGACCATCGGATCGCCCGCCTGTGCCTTCTCGTCGAGCAGGACTGCCACCTCGCGCTGCCACTCGCGCGCGTCGCTGTCGAGCGGCTCGGCGTCGGCGACGGCGAACAGGGCCCGCTCGGCGCGGGCGGCGTCGACGAGTTCTGCGGCCGCCACCATCGGGGCGCGACGGTCGCCGAGGAGGTCGACCGGCCACGCGACGCTGACCTGCTGTTCGGTCAGCGGGTTGGTGGCGTCCGGATCGGGCGGCAAGGCGTCGACGTCGATGAGGAGTCCGCTCGGGTCCACCTCCACGCCCGCGTCGACCGCGGCACCGGAGGCGCCGTCGGCGACGAGAGCTGCGAGTTCGGTGTAGAACTCCGAACCGCCGCGCGGTTTGTCGCCGGTCTCCGACCAGTGGTGCGCCGACACCAGCAATGTGTGCTTGGCGCGGGTGAGCGCGACGTAGAGCAGTCGCCGGTCTTCTTCCAGGCGGCGTTCGGCGATGGCCGCCTTGTGCTCGTCGATCGCCGTCTCGAGCTCCTTGCGGTCGGCGACGTCGGTCAGGTCGAGCGGGGGGAAGCCTTCGTCGCCGTCGTGGGCCAGATCGCCGCGCAGTTCGGCGGGCAGTTCCCGCGCCGAGCCGAGCCAGGTGGTCTCCGCCTTGCCGCTCGGGAAGATCCGATCGGCTACGTGTGGGAGCGCGACGACGTCCCATTCCAGGCCCTTCGCGGCGTGCACGGTGAGGATCTGCACGCGCTGCTGGGCCACCTCCACCTGCCCGGCCTCGAGGCCCTTCTCCACCACCTCGGCGGTCTCGAGGAAGGCGAGCAGGCCGGGCAGCGTGGCTCCGGACCGTTCGGCGTAGTGGGTCACGTACTCGGCGAAGGCGTCCAGGTGCTCGCGCCCGGTCACTTCGCCGCGCATGCGCCTCGCCCGGATCTGCGCTTCGACCGCCACGCCGATGGTCTGCTCGACGTCGGCGACGAGTTCGGGCAACGGCTGCCCGATCCGCCGCCGCAGACCTTCGAGCTGCGACCCGAACGTGGAGATCCGCTCGAAGCCCGCCGCGCTGTAGCGGGCGGCGTCGCCCGGATCGGCGAGGGCGTCGCACAGTCCCGCGGAATCGACGGCCTCCCCCGGCAGCGCCGCGTCGAGGGCGTCGTCGAGCGCCTCCCTGCTGGTGACCGCGCCGGTGGTCGGCGTCCCGGTGCCCGCCGCGAGTTCCCGGGCCCGCCGCCACAGTGCTGCGAGATCGGCGGCGCCGAGTTGCCAGCGGGCGCCGGTCAGAAGGCGCATGGCCGCCGTCCCGGCCATCGGGTCGGCCATCAGCCGCAGGGTCGCGACGATGTCGGTGATCTCCGGGACGTGTAGCAGACCGCCGATGCCGACCACCTCCGCGGGAATGCCGCGTCGTTCGAGTTCGGCGGCCAGCGGCGCGGAGTCCTCGTTGCGGCGCACCAGGATCGCGGTGGTCGGCGGCGGCGTCTCCTCGCG
>NZ_JAAYXO010000006.1 GCF_012515855.1 Gordonia sp. (in: high G+C Gram-positive bacteria) | reverse complement strand
CGCCCTCGGCTGATCGTATGAGGGCGCCCGCCTTCGCGCTGCGGCGCGCGCCGGCCGGTGGCGTCGGGTGGCCGTGTGTCGATGATCGAGTTGCGAAGTGGCCGAGCTGGAAGACCTCGACCTCGACGTCTGAGTGGCGGGGCGGCCGGTGTCGAGGGGGCCGGTGGTCGACGCAGCGAAGCACACCGCAGCACGACGACGGGCGGCCCGGGAAGGATCCCGGACCGCCCGTCGTGGGGGTCTCGACTGCGCTCGACCGACGAAGTGGCTCGACCGACGAAGTGGCTCGACCGGCGAAGTGGCTCGACCGGTCGGGGTGGCTACGCCACGCGGAAGCCGCCGTAGCCCCAGCGGTTCAGCTGCTTCATGATCACGCCCATGTTGGTGCCGGTCTCCGGACCGATGCAGGACACGAAGTAGTAAGCGTTCACCATGCCGACCAGGCGGTTTCCGACGACCACGGGGCTGCCGGAATCGCCTTCGACGACGCACATCTGGGAGAAGTGCGAGACACCGTCGGAGAACCAGGTGACGCCGCAGGTGTGGCCCGTGGTGCGGCCGTCCTTGCAGACGATCGTCGGGAAGTTCACCGGGCGGGTGTCGATCGAGCGGATGGTGACGCCGCGGACGGTCCGGACCGGCCGCACCTTGGCCGCGTCGAGGTGGATCACCCCGATGTCGATGTTGTCGTTGACGGCGGCGAACCGGCCGATCGGGCCGCGGTTCGGCGAACGCTCGGAGAGGACGACCTGACCGGGGCGGCCGCAGTGACCCGCAGTCAGAGCGATCAGACGGCCCTTGTGGGCGCCGGAGGTCGGGCGGCCGACCGCGGTGACGGTGCACGCGGAGGCCGAGTTGCCGCCGCGCAAGGTCAGGATTCCCGAACCGCCGCCGACATTGACCTTCGGCGCGGCCTCGGCGTTGCCGATTCCGACAGCGACCAGACCCAGAATCGCGGCGATCACGGCCGCGAAGACCAATGCGGTCTTCTTCATGTACAAACTCCGCTCGTTGCGGTCCCGGGGGCCGAGACCTTGGTAGTGCCTCACTCTATGCACGGTCTCCCCGCTCGTCGCAGACGAAGAGCACGGCTCGGGTGAGCCGTGACCGAAAAGAGACAACGCTAGGGAATCTACCCGGCGAACCGTGTGGTACACCACATTCGCAGGTCGGCACGTGTGCCAGGACACCCTCGGGCCGCCCGGGGCGACTATGACTTGCCGTTGGTGGGAGCCTAAAGTAGTCGCGTCAGACGCGTGCGCCCGGCGCGTGCATGCGCGAATCGATGAACTTGGAGAAAACCTAGTGACCGCATCCAGCCGTCCCGTCGTCCTGATCGCAGACAAGCTCGCCCCGTCGACCGTCGAGGCACTCGGCGGCGACGTCGAGGTCCGCTGGGTCGACGGCCCGGACCGGCCGAAGTTGCTGGAGGCGGTCGTCGACGCGGACGCGATCCTGGTGCGCTCGGCCACGACGGTCGACGCCGAAGTGCTCGACGCGGGCAAGAACCTCAAGATCGTGGCTCGTGCCGGTGTCGGCCTGGACAACGTCGACGTGCCCGCCGCCACCGAGCGCGGCGTCATGGTCGTGAACGCCCCGACGTCGAACATCCACTCCGCCGCCGAGCATGCTGTCGCGCTGCTCATGTCGGCGGCCCGTCAGGTGCCCGCCGCCGACGTCACCCTGAAGGAGAAGACCTGGAAGCGCTCGTCGTTCTCCGGCGTCGAACTCTTCGACAAGACCGTCGGCGTCGTCGGGCTGGGCCGGATCGGCCAGCTGGTCGCGGCCCGTCTCGGCGCCTTCGAGACCCACCTCATCGCCTACGATCCCTACGTCTCGGCCGCCCGCGCAGCCCAGCTGGGCATCGAGCTGGTGAGCCTGGAGGAGTTGCTGGAGCGTTCGGACTTCATCACCGTGCACCTGCCCAAGACCAAGGAGACCGCCGGTCTGATCGGGGCCGACGAGCTGGCGCGCACCAAGGAGGGCGTGATCATCGTCAACGCCGCTCGCGGCGGTTTGATCGACGAGGCCGCGCTGGCCGAGTCGATCAAGTCCGGCCACGTGCGGGCCGCCGGCTTGGACGTCTTCGCGACCGAGCCGTGCACCGATTCGCCGCTGTTCGACCTGGATCAGGTCGTGGTTACTCCGCACCTGGGCGCCTCCACCGCCGAAGCACAGGACCGCGCAGGAACCGACGTCGCCAAGAGCGTGCAGCTGGCGCTGGCCGGCCAGTTCGTTCCGGATGCGGTGAACATCACCGGCGGACCGGTCGACGACGAGGTCGCGCCCTGGCTGGACCTCTCGCGCAAGCTCGGTCGCCTGGTCGGCGTGGTCGCCGAAGGACAGCCGACCGTGGTCACCGTCGAGATCCGCGGCGAGCTGGCCGCCCGTCCGGTCGACGTGCTGGGCCTGTCGGCCGTCCGGGGCCTGTTCTCGGCGGTCGTCGACGAGCCGGTGACCTTCGTGAACGCGCCGAGCGTCGCGGCCGAGCGCGGCGTGAGCTACGAGGTGGTCACCGCCAGCGAGAGCCCGAATCACCGCAGCATGATCGACGTGCGTGCCGTGTTCGCCGACGGCACTCACGTGAACGTCGCCGGTACCCTGACCGAGCCGCGCGAGGTCGAGAAGATCGTCAACGTGAACGGCCGCAACTTCGACCTGCGTGCCGAGGGCAAGAATCTCATCATCAGCTACGCCGACCAGCCGGGCACGCTCGGCAAGATCGGCACGCTGCTGGGCAACGCGGGCGTCGACATCGTCGCCGCCGGCCTGGCGCAGGACCTCGAAGGTCCCGGTGCCACCATCATTCTGCGTGTGGACCGCACCGTGGACGAGGATGTGCTGGCCGCGGTCGCCGACGCCGTCTCGGCGACCCTGATCAAGCAGGTGGACTTCTCGTGAAGCTCGCAGTGATCCCCGGCGACGGGATCGGCCCTGAGGTCACCGCACAGGCGCTGCGCGTGCTGACCAAGCTGCACCCCGAGGTGCAGACCACCGAGTACGACTTCGGCGCCCGTCGCTACCATGCCACCGGTGACCTGCTGACCGACGACGACGTGGCCTCGCTGCGCGAGCACGAGGCCATCCTGCTCGGCGCCATCGGCGATCCGTCGGTGCCGCCGGGCATCCTCGAGCGCGGCTTCCTGCTGAAGATGCGGTTCGTTCTGGATCACCACGTGAACCTGCGGCCGTCGGTGCTGTTCGAGGGCGTCGCGTCGCCGTTGGCCGCCGCCGGGAGCGCAGCGAGCGGGGCGAACGGAACCGGCGATCCGGCGATCGACTTCGTCGTGGTGCGCGAGGGCACCGAGGGGCCGTACACCGGCAACGGCGGCGCGATCCGCGTGGGCACCCCGCACGAGGTGGCCACCGAGGTCAGCGTGAACACCCGATTCGGTGTGGAACGTGTGGTGCGCAACGCCTTTGAGCGAGCCCAGTCGCGCCGCAAGAAGCTGACGCTGGTGCACAAGACCAACGTGCTGACCTTCGCCGGGTCCATGTGGGCCCGCACGGTCGACGAGGTGGGCGCGGAGTTCCCCGAGGTCTCGGTGGACTACTGCCATATCGACGCGGCCACCATCTACCTGGTGACCGATCCGGGCCGCTTCGACGTGATCGTCACCGACAACCTGTTCGGCGACATCATCACCGATCTGGCCGCCGCGGTGACCGGCGGGATCGGGTTGGCCGCTTCGGGCAACATCGACGCCACCCGCGCCAACCCGTCGATGTTCGAGCCGGTGCACGGCAGCGCGCCGGACATCGCCGGCCAGAATCTGGCAGACCCGACGGCGGCGATCCTCTCGGTGGCACTGCTGCTGCGTCATCTCGGCGACGATGCCGGCGCCGAGCGGGTCGAAGCGGCGGTGGCCCGGGACGTGGCGACCCGCGGCGACGAGCGCGGCTCGACCACCGAGGTGGGCGACCGGATCCTGGCACTGGTCTGACGCGTCGTGATCTCGACGTCGCTCGATCGTCGGGGGGTGATCTCGACTTCGCTCGATCGGCGAGGGGGATCTCGTTGGTCGAGGAGTTGCTCGATCGGCGAGTGGAGTTCCTCGTTGGTCGAGCGGAGTCGAGACCATTGATCGCGCGCGCAACCTGATCCTCGCGGTCGGCGGGCCGAAATCAGGGTGCCCGGAACCTCCGTCTCGGTCTGGCACCCTCCGTCGAGGGTGCCAGAGCGAATCCAGGGTGCCCGGCACCCTCGTTTCGACCGAGCCCGAGCCGGGGAGGCGCTACCTCCGCGCGGCTTCCTCCGCGAGGGCGGCGCGAACGGCGGCGATCGCCGGGTCCTCGCCCTGGGCTGATCGCGCGGCCGTGAACACCGTGCGTTCCGGGTCTCCGGGCAGGTCGATCAGCCGGATCCGCGGTCGTCCCTGTGCGTGCACCAGCCCGGGCACCAGGGCGACGGCGTTGCCGGTCTCGATCAGCCTGATGTGAGCCTGCAGGTCGGCGGTCTCGAACCGGATGTCGGGCTCGAAACCGGCACTGCGACACAGCTGTTCGGCCCAGTGCCTCGAAGCCGCACGGCGCGGCTCCATCACCCAGGGGACGTCGGAAGCGTCGGCCAGCGACGTGATCGAGTCGAACTCGGGTCGCCCGGCGATCAGCGGCAGGGCCAGTTGGATCCGGTCCCGGGTGAGCGGAGCGCGGTCGAGGCCCGAGAACTGCACGGTGGCGTGACCGGGATACTGTTCGGCGATCACCAAGTCGAAGCCGCGGGCCCACGTCTCGAAGTGCGCCGTTTCGGGTTCGTGCTGCATCACGTCGATCCGCAGATTGGGGTGGTCGGTCCGCAGACGGTCGAGCACCTGTGGAAGCAGCGCCAGCATCACGGTCTGGAAGGCGGCGACCCGGACGGTTCCGCTGACCTCGCCCTGGCGCAGGCGGATCCCCGACTCGATCCGCTCGATGTGGTTGAGCAACTCGTCGGCCTCGGCGACCAGGTACTCGGCTGTCGCGGTGAGTTCGAGCAGCCGGCCGTTGCGCTGCAGCAAGGACGCGCCGACTTCCCGTTCGAGCAGCGAGAGCTGCTGCGACACGGCGGACGGGCTGTAGTTCAGCGCCTCGGCGACGGCCACCACGGTTCCCCGTGCCGACAGTTCACGCAGCAGGCGCAGTCGTTTCACCTCCAGCATCGCGGGCTCACCGGTGCCTTCCGTCGTCGTCTCATCATTCGGTTCTACTTAACGATAAAGCACAGATAATGCCGCTGTACTTCAACGGCGATTCGGGTGAGCATGGCTGCAAGGAGGCAGGCGCTGTGCGCCCGCACACACCGCCGATCGAGAGAGGCAGTCCAGTGACGAACGCAGTAGAGGCACGGCAGCAGGTACGACCGCAAGATCTGGCGGACGACGCCGTCGCGCTGGTGCAGCGCTGGCTCGCCGAGGCCGAACAGTATCCGGTCGATGCCGCCGCGGCGCGACTCACGGGCGTCCTGAGCGACCCGAACGGCCTCGAATTCACCGTCGGCTTCGTCGACGGCGTCGTGCGGCCGGAGGACCGGAAGGCAGCCGCCAAGAAACTCAAGAGCCTCGCCCCGCTCACTCCGAAGTTCCTGCCCGCGCCGATGCGCGGCGCGGTATCCCTGGGCGGAGTGATGGCCCAGCCGCTGCCCGGTGTCGTGGTGCCGACCGCGCGGAGAGTCTTGCGGGAGATGGTCAGCCACCTGATCATCGATGCCACCGACAGCAAGCTCGGCCCGGCGATCGCCAAGATCAAGCGGGACGGTGTCCGGCTCAACATCAATCTTCTCGGCGAGGCGATCCTCGGGGAGCACGAGGCGCAGCGCCGTCTGGCCGGCACCCACAAGCTGCTCTCGCGCCCGGACGTGGACTACGTCTCGATCAAGGTGTCCTCGACCGTCGCCCCGCACAATCACTGGGCGTTCGACGAGGCCGTCGACGGCATCACCGAGCAGCTGGTGCCGCTCTTCGCCCGTGCGGCCGGTGCCGGGAGCGGGCCGAACGACACCGCGGCGAGTCCGCAGAAGTTCATCAACCTGGACATGGAGGAGT
>NZ_JAAYXO010000076.1 GCF_012515855.1 Gordonia sp. (in: high G+C Gram-positive bacteria) | reverse complement strand
GCCACCAGCAGGAGCAGCAGGCCGCCGGCCCCCTGCAACGCCGGGATCCCGATGTGCAGGTACCCGAGAATCGCGCGACCGCCGACGGCGAAGACGGTCACCACGAACAGCGACACCAGCGGCGCCTGCCAGGCGGCCTTGCGTCGATACTCGGGCGAGCGTCGACCGACCAGCGACAGGAATACCGGAATCTGTCCCGGCGGATCCATGATCACGATCAGCGTGATCGCTGTCGCGGAGAATACGGAGACGTCGAATGACACGGACTGAGTGTAAGCGCCGTACGCCGGGGGTCGCTAAGGTCGACCTGTGCCGTCCATGCCGAGAATGCTGCAGCCGGGAAACCGCGGGCAGGGTAAGCAACCGGGTCAGCCGCTCACCGGCCCCACGCCCCCGGTCCCCGTCGCCCGCGCCGTGGTCGACTGCGCCGTCTACATCGACGGACTCCGACAACCCACCGGCACCGACTTCCGCTCGGCGCTCGCCCTGGTCCGGAAGACCGGCAGCGGTTTCGTCTGGCTCGGCTTGCACGAGCCCGACGAGCGGCAGATGGGCGACGTCGCCGAAGCATTCAATCTGCACCCGCTGATGGTCGAAGACGCGGTGCACGCTCATCAGCGTCCGAAACTGGAGCTGTACGACGACACCCTGTTCCTGGTCCTGCGGACGGTCAAGTACATCGACCACGATGACGACGAGGTCGCCAACGACATCGTCGAGACCGGCGAGATCATGGTCCTCGCCGGGCGCGATTTCGTCATCACCGTTCGCCACGGCGACCACACCCACCTCGCAGGCGTCCGTGCCCGACTCGAAGCACGCCCCGAGCATCTGAAGTTCGGCCCCGCCACGGTGGTGCACGCCGTCGCCGATCGCGTCGTCGACACGTACGTCGCCGTCGTCGGCGAGATGGAGTCCGACGTCGACGAACTCGAGGAGAGGGTGTTCGCGGCGTCGCCGCGCGATCTCGACATCGACGTCGTCTACCTCTTCAAACGCGAGGTGCTGGAACTCCGGCGCGCGGTGCACCCGCTCGCCTCCCCGCTCAGTCTGCTGTCCGGGAACAGGCCGATGGCCGAGTCCGCCGCGCTGCCCCCGTCCAGCAAGGAGATCCGCCGCCACTTCCGCGACGTCGCCGATCACCTCACCATGGTGAACGACCTCGTCACCGAGTACGACGAGCGTCTCACCACGCTGCTGAACGCCGCGGCCACCAAGGTCAGTACACAGATGAACACCGACATGCGGAAGATCTCGGCGTGGGCCGGCATCGCCGCCGTGCCGACGGCCGCCGCGGGCATCTACGGCATGAACTTCGACTTCATGCCGGAACTTCATATGCGGTACAGCTATCCGATCCTGCTGATCGCCCTGTTCACCGTATGCTTCACCCTCTGGCGGATCTTCCACAAGCACCACTGGCTGTAGTCCGGCACGGCGTGTGGTTGTTTACCCGGAGCGGGTAACGAACTCCATCTGGGGAAATCTCCGGGACTGTCCACAGTGGCGACGACCGCCTGTCGCTGCCCCGTCCGGACGACCAGACTGCTCTCATGGGGGATATCGACGTCGCGCTCGCGCGCCTGGATCACGTCATCAGGGATCAGGACGGCGCGATCGCACGCGCCCAGGTCATCGACTGCGGTCTCGACTCGGCGTTCGTGCGACGACGACTCCGATCGGGGCTGTGGCAACGCATCTATCCGGGCATCTACCTGACGCACACCGGCGCGTTGGCTTGGTCCCAACGCGCGTGGTGCGCGGTCCTCGACGCCGCCCCGGCCGTCCTCAGCCACGGATCGGCCCTGCGCGCCGCAACCAGCGGGGACTATGCGTTGTCCGACGACGTGCCGATCCACATCACCGTCGCCGCCGGTCGCAAGGTCACAGCGCGGAAGGACGTCGTCGTTCACCACCGGTCCCTGCTGCCCCGGCAGATTCACCTCAACCTGCTTCCGCCCCGGATCCGTCTCGAAGAAGCGGTGCTGGATGTCGCGGCCGCGGCACCCGACGACATGCGGGCCGTCGCGTGCCTCGCCGACGCTGTCCAAGCTCGACGCACCACGCCCGACCGCCTCCTGGCGGCGCTCGCCGACCGGCACCGGATACGACGCCGCGCCCTTCTCCACACGGTGCTCGGCGACATCCGTGACGGGGCCTGCTCGGCGCTCGAACACACCTACCTGACGCGCGTCGAACGGGCACACGGACTTCCCCGAGGAATACGCCAGTCGCCGACAGAAGTCGGCCGACCGGGCTTCCGCGACGTGAAGTACCCGGAGTTCGGTCTGGTCGTCGAACTCGATGGACTGGCGTTTCACGACGACGCCGTGTCACGAGATCGCGACCTGGAACGGCACCTCGACGCCGCAGCGTTCGCTGCACTCCGCACCATCCGACTCGCCTGGGGCCAGGCGCACATCCGATCGTGCGCGACGGCCACCAAAGTCGGACGGATCCTGCAGAACCACGGATGGTCGAGCCAACCCCGCCGGTGCACGTCGCCGACCTGCGCCGTGAAGCCGCCCAATGTGTAGCTCGTTACCCGGAGCGGGTCACAACCTCCACAACAGAGCGCGGACAGCTGCTACTTCGGCGTGACGGCCGTCCGCGCCGGGTCGGTGACGTCGGTTCCCGCCTCAGTCCACGCGGCGCGCAGCTCGTCGGCGCCTTTAAGACGGACCCACGCGGCCTCGTTCGCGGTGATCGGGACGGCGCGCAGGAATCGCACCGGGTCGGCGGGGTCGTCGAGCGGCAGGTCGGCGATGCGACTGTCCGCGGTCAGCAGAAACGCCGAGCAGATGGCACCGGCCCAGAGCGGCTCCTGCAGGTCGATCAGCGAATCGGCCTCCAGGATCAAGCCCTCCACCGCGGGTGCGGCCGCCAGCATCGCGAGTGACTTGTGCAGCCCCTGCAGCGGCATCGTCGCCCGCATCGTCAGGGTCACCTCGGCACGCGGGCCGCGGACCGGGTCGGGGGCGAAGTCCGACGGGTCGTGCATCGGATGGCGCGCGCAGCCGACGGTCGCGAACACCACCTCGTCGCCGTCGACGAACCGCAGGACGTCGATCGGCTCCACCCCGAGGAACGTCACCGACGCCCGCTGAGGCGTCGAGCCGACGACCGTTGACACATGCGCGACCACCCGATCGGCGACCGATCCCGAAGACGAACTCACCCCACCAGTCAATCACGGGTGGGGTGAGTGCGATTCACGCGAGAGCGGCGCCGGCCCGTCGCCGGTCAGCGCAGGCTGACGCCGGTGGCGGTGTCGAACACGTGCAGCCGCTCCGGATTGAGCGCCAAGGTGAGGTTGTCGCCTCGCCGCGCCTGCGTGTACGGCGACAGGCGCGCGACCTTCTGACCGCCCGCCGTGCTGGACCCGAGGTCCTCAGCCAGCTGGGTCAGCACCTGGTTCGCACTGTCCGGAGCATTCCAGCCGAAGTACACGTACTTGTCCGAGCCCATCGACTCGACGAGGTCGACGGTGATCGGGAACGACAGGAACCGCGAGAGCTCGGCTTCGTGCGTCAGCGCGGCGTCGACGAGGTGCTCGGGACGAATGCCCAGCAGCACCTCACCGTTGGAGCCCGCTTGACGGGCTCGGGCGGTGAGCTGCTCGTGGTCGCTGAACGCGATGTGCCCGATCGCCGTGTCGACGCCGGTCGCCGTGAGCTGTCCCGGCAGGAAGTTCATGGCGGGCGAACCGATGAAGCCTGCGACGAACAGGTTGGCCGGGTGGTCGTACAGTTCCTGCGGCGCGCCGACCTGCTGGACGTAGCCCGCGCGCATCACGACGACGCGATCGCCGAGGGTCATCGCCTCGGTCTGGTCGTGCGTGACATACACCGTGGTGGTGCCGAGCCGGGCCTGCAGCGCGGCGATCTCGGTGCGCATCTGGACGCGCAGCTTGGCGTCGAGGTTCGACAGCGGCTCATCCATCAGGAAGGCATTGGGCGTCCGGACGATCGCGCGGCCCATCGCGACGCGCTGCCGCTGACCGCCCGACAGGTTGGCCGGCTTGCGGTCGAGGTGCTCGGTGAGGTCGAGCATCTTTGCGGCGTCGTCGACCCGGCGGGCGATCTCGGCCTTGTCGACCTTGGCCAGGGTCAGCGGGAAGGCGATGTTCTCGCGCACCGACATGTGCGGATACAGGGCGTAGCTCTGAAAGACCATGGCGATGTCGCGGTCCTTCGGCGCCGTCTCGTTCATCCGCGTGCCGCCGATGCGCAGCTCGCCCGAGGTGATGTCCTCCAGGCCCGCGATCATGTTGAGGGTCGTCGACTTGCCGCAGCCCGACGGTCCCACCAGGATCACGAACTCGCCGTCGGCAATGGTGAGGTTCACCGAGTGCACGGCCATCGAGCCGTCCGGGTACTGCTTGGAAACGTTCTCCAGAACGATGTCGGCCATGGGTTATCCCTTCACCGCGCCGGAGGTGAGACCGGCCACGATACGACGTTGGAAGAAGAGCACGAAGATGATGATCGGAATGGTGATCACCACGGCTGCGGCCGCGATGGCACCGGTGGGTTCCTCGAACTGACTGCTGCCGGTGAACTGCGAGATCGCCACCGGGGCGGTGATCGCGTTCTCCGTCGACGTCAGCGACAGGGCCAGGAGCAGGTCGTTCCAGGCGAAGATGAAGACCAGGATCGACGCCGTGACGACGCCGGGCGCGGCCAGCGGCACGATGACCCGGCGGAACGCCTGGGCAGGCGTCGCGCCGTCCATCTGGGCCGCCTTCTCCAGGTCCCACGGGATCTCGCGGAAGAAGGCCGACAGCGTGTAGATCGCCAGCGGCAACGCGAACGCGATGTACGGAAGGATCAGGCCGAGCCAGGTGTCGAACAGGCCGAGGCGGCGCTCGATGTTGAACAGCGGTGTCACCAGCGAGATCTGCGGGAACATCGCGATCAGCAGGGCGGCGCCGATGAGCAGCTTCTTACCGCGGAATTCCAGGCGCGCGACGGCGTAGGCCGCCATGGTGCCGAGGACGACGGCGATGAGCGTGGTGATCAGGCCGATGCCGATCGAGTTGATCAGCGCCGACGTGAACGCGCTGGTGTCGAAGATGCCCTTGTAGTTGTCGAGCGTCCACTCGCGGGGGATGAAGTTGCCGTCGGTGACACTGCCGGTCGGCTTGAACGACAGGCTGATGATCCACCACAGCGGAATGATCGCGTACAGCACCACCAGGATATTGGCGACGGTCCAGCCGACTTTGCGACGAATATTCGCGTCCATCAGTGGTTACCTCCCCTCGTCGTCGGAACCCGGGGCGGCGGTGCCGAACCCCTTGATGAACACGAACGCGATGATCGCGACGCACAGGAAGATCAAGATGCTGATCGCCGATCCGACGCCCAAGTTGAACGCCTTGAACAGGTTGTCGTAGCCGAGCATCGACACGGAGCCGGTTCCGTTGGATCCGGCGGTCAGCACGTAGATGTTGTCGAAGATGCGGAAGGCGTCCAGCGTGCGGAACAGCAGCGCGACCAGGATCGCCGGCTTCATCAGCGGCAGAATGATCTTGAACAGACGGGTCCACGCTCCGGCGCCGTCGAGCTGAGCCGCTTTCAGCAGCTCATCGGGAACCAGCGCCAGTCCGGCCAGCAGCAGCAGCGCCATGAACGGCGTGGTCTTCCAGACCTCGGCCAGAATGATGATGAAGAGAGACGGCCACTGCTCGGTGAGCGGCGCGGCGTCGTCCGGCAGCAGGTTCGCCAGATAGCCAGTCCCCGGGGTCCATGCGTAGTACCAGGAGAACGCGGCCGCCACGGTCACGATGCCGTAGGGAATCAGCACGACGGTCCGTACCGTTCCCCGACCGAACAGCGTTCGGTGCATCACCAGTGCGATCGCCATGCCCAGCACCAGTTCGATGAGCACCGACACCACGGTGATGAACGCCGTGACGCCGAATGCCGACCACCAGTAGCCGTCGGACAGCACCGTCGCGTAGTTGGAGAGTCCGACGAACTCCTGCTCGTCGGGCGCGGTCAGCGTCGCCTTGTTCAACGACAGCCAGAACGCGTAGAGGATCGGATAGCCGGTCACCAGCGCCATCACGATGGCAGCGGGAGCGATGAGCCAGTACGCGAGCCGTCGCTCGGAAGACTTGCGTCCGGTCGACTTCGGCTGCGGCGTCGCCGCCTGGGCCGGAGTGGGACCGGTGTCGAGGATCTCTGACATCGAACCTCCAATCGTGCCGGTGCCGACCGGCTGGGGTGTCGCGCCGACGGCGATCGGCTCGGGCTGCGCGAACTCCGAGGCACGCTCCGCCGGTTGCGGTACCGGAGCGGGTGTCGCGTACTGGGCGCTCTCGTACTGCGGTGTCTCGTACTGCGGGCTCTCGTACTGCGCGCTCTCGTATTGGGGCGTCTCGAAACCGGGCGGCGGACCCGCCGGAGTCGACGACGGCGGCGCGACCCACACGTCGGAGTGCACCGACGGCGTGCCGTCCGCGGACGGCACGTCAGCGGGACTCACGGTGTCGGCGTCCTCCTCCCGGGAGTGCCTCCCGGGCGAGCTGTCGGGAACCGGTTCGTTGGGACTGAGCCCGTAACCTCCCGGCGTGGTCTCGTCGGGCGACTGGTCATCGGTCACGGGATGATCCCCTCACCGTCGATCGCGCGTTGCACCTGCTCGGCGAGCTTGTCGACCATGGTCTCCGGGTCCCAGCCGCCGACCGGCGCCAGCGTCGCCGTGATCAGCGTCGAGATCGCCTGGTACTGCGGCGAAGCCGGACGGGTGGCACCCGCGTCGTCGAGCGCCTTCCGGATGTCCTGCCCCATCGGGTACGCGAGCTTGAAGTCCTTGTCGTCGTAGATGGCGGCGATGGTCGGCGGGGTACCACCCGACACCGCGTACATCGTCTGGGCTTCCTTGCTCGTTAGGCACTGGCCAGCCTCGAAGGCCAGATCCGGCTGCTTGGACGTCGACGCGACCGCAAGATTCAGACCGCCGATCGCCGACCGCGCGGGCTTGTCGGTGAAGACACCCGGGTAGGGAGCGAAATTGAACCGGGTCTGCATCTTCTTGTTGATCGGTGCGAGTTGCGCGTCGGTCGGCGGATTCTCCTCGTCGGTCAGCTTGTCCGCGAACGGCGCGAGCACATCCTTGAGGAAGGCGACGTCGCCGGTGGCGCCGTTGGTGCGCGCCGAGGCCCAGACGAACGGCCAGTTGACCTCGAACGCCGCCTTACCGGTCTCCATGCCGAGGCGGGCGGTGCCCTCGTCGGACTGGGTGATCGACGGGTCGTGGCCGGGCGCGGTCGCGACGGCCTTCATCACCTCGAGCGCCTTGAGCGTGGCCGCCCGATGCTCCGGGGTGTCGTTGAGCGTCACCTTCGACGCATCGTTCGGGTCGAGCACCGTGCCGCCGGCGCTGGTGAGGAGGGAGTTGAACCACACCATCAGGCCCTCGTACTGCT
Source organism: Gordonia sp. (in: high G+C Gram-positive bacteria) (assembly GCF_012515855.1). Taxonomy (GTDB): domain Bacteria; phylum Actinomycetota; class Actinomycetes; order Mycobacteriales; family Mycobacteriaceae; genus Gordonia. The sequence goes on along the minus strand of NZ_JAAYXO010000076.1, from coordinate 22,673 downwards.
TAGCCTGAACCATGATCCAGCTGGGCCCGCCCGCATCCTTGATGGCCTGCGTGTCCGACAGCATCTCGTCCCAGGTCTTGGGCGGCTTGACGCTCCCGAGGGTCTCCTTCATCAGATCCGGTCGGTACCAGAGCAACTGGGTGTTGGTCCACATCGGCAGCGCGTACAGGCGCTTCTCGGCGTCGTCGGGCGTCTTCCACATCGCCGTCTCGACCGGGCCGCGCAGATTGGTCTCCTCGACCTCGGCAGCGAGATCGTCGGGCACCGGCACCACCCAGCCCGCGTTGGCGAACTCGGCAGTCCAGACGACGTCCATCGCCATCAGGTCCATCGTCTGGTCGTTGCCCGCGAGTCGCCGCGCCAACTGCAGTCGTTGATCGTCCGCGCTCTTCGGAAGCACGTTGGCGTTGATGCGGTACTTGCCGCCGGACTCGTCCGTGCACGTCTGCGCCATCTGCTTGACGAAGTCGTACCCGTCAGCGGCAGCGTAGACGTTGAGCACGCCCGCCTCGTATCCGGAGGAGCAACCGGCGAGAATCGGCGCGGCGACAGCGGCGGCCGCCGCCGCTGCCGACAGCCGGGTGACCAGCCTGCGTCGCCTGCGACCCGGGGATTCGCCTGGATTTCCTAGTGGCGAGGAATAGCCCTTGCTCATTCGCTGCCAGCCTCCTACCTTCGGCCCTCGTCTTAAGAATCAGCTGTGAAAGCTGATGTGGGCCTTAGGTTATCCCACGAGTAGGTGACATAGCGCACACGAGGTGCACATCAGCGCCGGTCGTGTCGGGAGTCGGCCCGGGAGGTCGCCGGCGGATCGGCGAACGTGCGAGGCCAGAAGGCTAAATCGCGAGTTTGGCGAGCATGTCGCGAGCCTTCGTGGCGTTGCGCGGGTCGCAGAGCACGTCGTAGCGACCGGCCACCAACTGCATCGTGGAGGTGAAGTCCCGCTGTCCCCGCGTAGCCGCGTACGGGATCGCCGTGCTGATCAGACCGAAGACCATGCCTGCCACCAGACCGAACACGATCGGCGTCCAGCTGAAGCCGACGATCAGCGTCATCAGCAGACCGAAGAAGCCGCCGAGCCACGCGCCCGAGGCCAGCCCGCCGTAGATCACCTTGCTCCAGGTGAGCCTGCCGAGCACTCGCTCGACCTGCATCAGGTCCACGCCGACGATGGTGATGTCGGCGACCTGAAACTCGTTGTCGGAGAGGTAGTCAACGGCGCGCTGCGCTTGCGCGTACGTGTCGTACGAGCCAACCGGCCACCCCTTCGGCGGCGTCGGCAGGCCCGGAGTCTGTCGCATCGGATTCGTCATTTCGGCTCCAGAGTTCAGATGACTTTAGGCTTGACGCATGACGCCCGCCCTCAAGGTCTTTGTTGCCAGACTAGTCGGCCTCGTGGTGCTCGGCCCCGACGGCGAGTCGATCGGCCGTGTCCGCGACGTCGTCGTGTCGATGCACATGCCGGGCAAACAACCGCGGGTGCTCGGCTTGGCCGTGGAGTTGACGACGCGACGACGCATCTTTGTTCCGATGCTGCGCGTGACGTCCATCGAGCCGGACGCCGTCACCCTGACCACCGGACACGTGAACCTCCGGCGGCTGCGTGTGCACCCCAACGAGGCGCTGGCCGTTGGACAACTCCTCGACACCCGGGCTCGGACCGACGACCCCGACTACCCGGAACTGCACAACGAGGACCTGACGGTCGTCGACCTCGCGATCGAGCGGACTCGGACACGCGACTGGGTGGTTAGCCGGGTGGCGCTGCGGACCACTCGCAAAGGTCTGCGGCGCCGCGGCGAGACGATCGTCGTGGAATGGCGGCATGTTCGCGGGATGAACCGACTCGAACTGTCCCGCCCGGGGCAGGGCGTCGAGATGGCTCTCGCACAGTTCGAGGACATGCGTCCGGCCGACGTGGCGAACGCGCTGCGCGAACTGCCCGCCAAGCGCCGCAATGAGATCGCCGCCGCCTTCGCCAACGAACGCCTCGCCGACGTCCTGCAGGAGATGCCGACAGACGACCAGTCGGACATCCTCGGCAGCATCGAACCCGACCACGCCGCCGACGTCCTCGAGGCCATGGACCCCGACGACGTCGCCGACCTGATGGGCGAGCTGCCGCAGGCCGAGGCCGAGGCGTTTCTGGCACGCATGGATCCCGAGGACTCCGAATCGGTCCGCCGACTGCTGCTCCACTCCCCCGACACCGCGGGCGGCGTGATGACGCCGGAACCGCTGATCGTCACCGCGAATGCGACAGTCTCGGAAGCTCTCGCGCGGGTTCGCGACCCCGACATCAACTCGGCCGCGGCCAGCATGGTGTTCGTCGTCCGACCGCCCACGAACACCCCCACCGGCAAGTTCCTCGGCGCCGTGCACACCCAGGCGTTGCTTCGGGAGCCGCCTGCCAACCTGGTCGGCGGCATCCTCGACACCGAGATTCCGCGACTGACGCCTGCGGATCCCCTGGATAAGATGGCCAGATTCTTCGCCACCTACAACCTGGTGTGCGCGCCAGTCATCGACGAGGACAGTCACCTCGTCGGGGCCGTGGTGGTCGACGACCTCCTCGACGCGATGCTGCCGAGCGATTGGCGCGAGACCGACATGGAAGGGACCGATCAGTGAGTCCAGTCGGTCGTCACCTCGACACCCCGGCCACACGTCGTTCGAGATTCAACGTCAACCTCGACTCCGATGTCATCGGGTACTACAGCGAACGCGTCGCCCGCTTCCTCGGCACCGGCCGCTATCTCGCCATCCAGACCGTGGTGGTGATCGTCTGGATCTTCCTCAACGCGGGGATCTTCGCGTTCGGGTGGGACCCCTACCCGTTCATCCTGCTCAACCTGGCGTTCTCGACGCAGGCCGCCTACGCCGCCCCGCTGATCCTCCTCGCTCAGAACCGTCAAGAGAACCGCGACCGAGTCTCACTGGAGGAGGATCGAGCCCGCGCCGCACAGACCAAAGACGACACCGAGTTCCTGGCACGCGAACTCGCCGCCGTCCGCCTGGCCGTGGGCGACACCGTCACCCGCGACTATCTGCGTCACGAACTCGACGACTTGGTCGACGACCTGCTCGACCGCCTCGAGGAGCGCGCTGCGAAGCGAGAACGAGATCCGTCATGACCGAATCGGACTTCGCATGTATGCTTGCTCACAGTCGACCGGGGGGATGATCGCAGAGTCTCTCCGCATTCGATGCCAACGACACGCGAGTGGAGCAAAGATCGCCGATGGGGATGAGATTCCGGGGGGACAACCCGAAACGCGTACGCGTCACACGGCGCGGCCTCGCCGCAGGCACCACGGCCGCAGCGCTCGGCGCCATGGTTCTCGGGGGAACCGTTTCGAGCGTTGCGCCCCAGCACTCCGCGCTCCCCACCTCCACGTCGCAGTCCTCGGTGGACCTCGCGGGCGACCGGACCGCGCTCGCCGCTGCTGAGGTGGCCAACACCGTCCCCTCGAACGCCGCCCAATTGGTCGGATTCGCGCCTCCCGCGGATCCGTCGATCGTCGACGGCGCGGCGCAGTTCCGACTCGCCGCCAATCTGCCCGCAGGCCCCCTGGGCATTCCCGGAATCGTCCTCAAGGCCTACAAGCTGAGCGCCAAGCGCGTTGCCGCCGAGACCCCGCAGTGCAAATTGCCGTGGTATCTGCTCGCAGGCATCGGACGCATCGAGTCCGGCCACGCAGGCAACGGTAACGTCGATGTCTTCGGCAACACCCGCACGTCGATCCGCGGACCGGTCCTGGACGGCAGCCTCGCGGGGAATGCCGTCATCACCGACAACGACGGCGGCAAGCTCGACGGCGATGCGCGCCATGATCGCGCGATGGGGCCGATGCAGTTCATCCCCAGCACCTGGGCCTCGTGGGGAAGCGACGGCAACGGTGACGGCAAGGCCAACCCGGACAACATCTTCGACGCCACATTCTCGGCGGGCCGCTACCTGTGCTCGGGCGTCACCGACATCATGGCCGCGCCGACCCGCGTCAACAACATCCTGCGCTACAACCGTTCGGTCGCCTACGCGAACAACGTGCTCGGCTGGGCGGCCGCCTACGCCGCCGGCGTGATGCCGACGACCCCGATTCCCGAGATGTCCGCCGGCGAGCCCGAGAAGAACGATAAGGATAAGGACAAGCCGAAGCGGGACCGCAAGGACGAGCGACCGGACGCGACCACCGGGCCCTCGAGTCAGAAGCCCTCGACGCCGCCGAGCAAGACCAAGCCGAAGCCGCCGTCGAACTGCATCGGCCCGATCTGCCTGCCGCCGGGCGTCGGTCCGGCCCCGCAGCCGTCGCCCAAGGCCAAGCCCCAGTCGAAGTCGACGCCGAACCGTCCTGCCGCATCGAAACCTGCTGAACCGCGCTGAGCCGCCAGCGGCGCAACACCCGGGCGAGGCTATGGTTGAGGTGTGAGTACGCCTGTCAGCCCTACTGAATCCACCGTCCGGTCCGCACTGAGCAAGGTGATGGACCCGGAGATCGGACGTCCGATCACCGATCTCGGCATGGTCAAGTCCGTCGCCGTCGGCGATGACGGCAGCGTTGACGTCGGGATCTTCCTGACCACGGCCGGCTGCCCGATGAAGACCAAGATCTCCGAGAGCGTCGAGACTGCGGTCGCCGACGTGCCGGGTGTCGGGACCGTCCGCGTGGAACTCGACGTGATGGACGACGAGCAGCGCACCGAGCTTCGCAAGAAGCTGCGGGGCGACCGCGCCGAGCCGGAGATCCCGTTCGCCAAGCCGGGCAACCTGACCCGCGTGTACGCGATCGCGTCCGGCAAGGGCGGCGTCGGAAAGTCCAGCGTCACCGTCAATCTCGCCACCGCGCTCGCCGACCGCGGCCTCTCGGTCGGTGTTCTCGACGCGGACATCTACGGCCACAGCGTCCCCCGCATGCTCGGCAGCGATGCCAAACCGACGCAGGTCGAGTCGATGATCATGCCGCCGCAGAGTCACGGCGTGAAGTTCATCTCCATCGGTCAGTTCACCGATGGCAACACGCCCGTCACCTGGCGCGGACCGATGCTGCACCGCGCACTGCAGCAGTTCCTCGCCGACGTCTTCTGGGGCGACCTGGACGTGCTCCTCCTGGACCTTCCGCCCGGCACCGGCGACGTCGCGATCTCGATCGCGCAGCTGATCCCCGGCGCCGAGATCCTGGTCGTGACCACACCGCAGCAGGCCGCCGCGGAAGTCGCCGAGCGTGCTGGCGCCATCGCGCTGCAGACCCGTCAGCGCATCCTCGGCGTCGTCGAGAACATGTCGTGGATGGAACTGCCCGACGGTTCACGCATCGAGCCGTTCGGCTCGGGCGGCGGCGCCATGGTGGCCGAGCGCCTGACCCGCGCGGTCGGATCCACAGTGGAACTCCTCGGCCAGGTGCCGCTGGAGCAGGGACTGCGCGAAGGCGGCGACGCCGGTGTTCCCGTCGTGCTGTCGGATCCCGAATCGGCCTCCGGGTCGGCCCTGCGCGCCATCGCGGAGAAACTCGCCGTGCGCCGCCGCGGGCTGGCGGGCATGAGCCTCGGCCTCGACACCACCCGCCACCAGTAGTCAGCACGGAGACCGACGCCGCCCACGTGAACGTGGGCGGCGTCGGTCTTTCTCTGCTCGGGTGGTCTTCTCAGCTCGGGTTAGGTGGCGTCCCAGTCGGAGACGTCGTGCCTGGGGGACGCCTGCCTGGTGTCGGGGAGCTTCTTCTGCAGATCCGGGGCCCGGTTCGCGGTCTGATTCGGGGTGGGGGTCGGGGAAGGAGTCTGGGCACGCTCGCCGCGGCGCGGCTCGATCCGTCCGACGTCGAGCGTGTCGCGGACTGATTTGCCCAGTTCATCGACGGTCGAGGAATCGCCGTCGAAGAGGTGCTTGGTGACGATGCTCTTGGGCGTCATCTGACGGAGCTCGTTGAGTTGACTGAGCGGCTTGCGGATCTCCTCGAAGTCCGTGCCCAGCTCGTCCTGCAACTGGGAACTGGCGCCAGTCGCGTAGTCGCGGACCTTGCGCAGCGAACCCATCGTCCAGCTGACCGCCCCGGGGAGACGTTCGGGCCCCAAGATGATCAGGGCTGCGGCCAACAGGATGAGGAGCTCACCCCATCCGACACTGCTGAACATCGTTCTTCGCCGCTCTCTTCGCGCTTCGAGTTGACTGCGGTCGGCTAGTCGCTGACCGGGGTGATCTCACCGTCGAAGTACCGACCATCGCGCCAGTAGGTGAAGTCGACCTCTTCACCGATCTTCGACGTCCGGACGCCGACGGTCAACTCGTCCGCGCCCTCGATCGGACGTCCGTTGAACTTGGTGATCACGTCGCCCTCGCGCAGACCGGCCCGAGCGGCGGGGCTCCCCTGTGCGACATCCTTGACCTGAGCGCCGAAGACGCGGTCGTTGCGGACCGTGCTCGCCGTGATTCCGACGGCCGGGTGCTTCACCTTGCCTTCCTTGATCAGCGTGTTGGCGATCGGAATCGCCTCGTTGATCGGGATGGCGAAGCCCAGTCCGATGGATCCGCCTCCGGTCATCGCTCCTGCGGTGTTGACGCCGATCACTTGACCGTCGTCGTTGAGCAACGGTCCGCCGGAGTTGCCCGGGTTGATCGACGCATCAGTCTGAATGGCGTTGATCACCGCATCGGTGTCCGAGTCGGCGTCGGGCCGCAGCGGCACCGGTCGGTCGAGGGCGCTGATGATGCCGCTGGTGACCGTCTTGTCCAGACCCAGCGGCGATCCGAACGCGATGACCTCCTCGCCGATCTGCAGATCGGCGGAATCGCCCAGCTTCGAGACCGTCAGGTCGGCGACGTCGTCGACCTTCAAAACAGCGAGGTCGGTCTTGACGTCACGGCCGACGATGCGCGCCGGAACGCGCTGGCGATCGAAGAAGACCACTTCGAGCTTGGCCTTGGAGTCGTTGGCGGCCTTGGAGATCACATGATTGTTGGTGACGATGTAGCCGGCCTTGTCGACGATGAAGCCCGACCCCGAGCCGCCGTCGACGGCGGTACGCACCTCGATCGTGACCACTGACTTCTGCACGGCTTTCGCCACCCGAGCCACGTTGGTTCGCGGATCGTCGCCGGAGTCGGGGGCCTCACCTTCGAGTCGCACGGTGTCGGCATGCAGCGGGGTCGCCACTTCAGCGGTCCAGCGACCGACGAGACCGCCGAACATGCCGATGAGGAGGGTCAGGACCCCCAGGGTCGCCAGCGCCCACCAGTGGACCCGGCCGCCGAAGATCAGCTCCCGGATACCGATCTTGGGCCCGACGGACGCCGGTCCGCGGTCGTCGGCAATCGCCACGGCAGGCGCGGACAGGCTGGCCGCGCTCGCCGGGTCGCGCCACGGGTCCGGTTCCGGGGCGTCCTCGGTCTCGGGCACCGCATAGGGGTCACGCTGGAGGGTGTCGGTCTCCTCGACCGGACGACTGAACGCCTCGGCGAGGACCGGATCGGGCGGAGCGATCTGCGGCTCCGGGCGGTCGCTGGGCGCATCCTGGTGCGCGAAGGAGCCGTCCACTCCCGCGGGCCTGCCGAAGGTCGCGGCGAGTGCGGCGGAAGGCTGCGGTGTCGACGGATTCTGGGTCGACGGATTCTGGGTCGACGGATTCTGGGTCGCCGAGCCTTGGGCAGGGCGCGCGTCGACCGGCAGCGTCGGATCGGTCGACCGGAGATCGGACGATGTCGAAGAATCGGACACGAGTCAGCGGCCCCAGCGGTTGGAACGTCGAGTGGCCCGCAGATCGATCTCCTGCGTCGGGATCTGACTGAGTTGGGCACGGAGCGAATCGGGCATGCTGACCTCGTTCTGGCAGGTCTGCAGCATGCTGCGGGCGCGCGCCTGCGCAGCGACCTCACGCGAGCAACTCGGACACAACACGAGATGCGCGTCGGCGCGCGAGGCAGCTTGCCGGGAGAGCTCATTGTCGACGTAAGCGACGACGGCCTCCGGATTCAGATGCTCGGTCGAAGCGAAACCCACAGGTCGACCGTAGCTGTGGCCGGGTTCGAGCGGCGACGAAACGGCGAATAGTCGGCTTCCGCGAAAGCGTCGAGTCTGTCCCGAGTTCACCGGCGCCACCCCTTTCATCGCACGCATGTCGTCCTCACTCCATTCGACTGCCCAGGGTAGCGGAAGTCCGGAGCCGGGGTCGGCGGGGTCACTCGGCCGCTGCGACCGAGCGGCTGTTGGTGTAGCCGCGGACGGCCAGAAACTCGCGAATGCCCTGACGACCGCGGTGGATACGACTGCGGACCGTTCCCATCTTGACGCCGAGCGTGGCACCGACCTCCTCGTAGGACAGTCCCTCGATGTCGCACAGGACGACGGCGGCGCGGAACTCCGGCGCCAGCGAGTCGAGCGCCGCCTGCAGATCGGGATCGAGGTTCGCGTCGGCGAACGCCTGCTGCGGATCGGGAGTGTCGGCCGGCGTGCGGTCGTACTCGGTCTCGAGCGCCTCCATGCGGATCTTGCTGCGGCGGCGCACCATGTCGAGAAAGAGGTTGGTGGTGATGCGGTGCAGCCAGCCCTCGAACGTGCCGGGCTTGTAGTTGGTCAACGAGCGGAACACCCGGATGAAGGTCTCCTGGGTGAGGTCTTCAGCGTCGTGCTGATTGCCGGAGAGTCGGTACGCCAGGCGGTAGACGCGATCAGCGTGCTCAGCGACGAGTTCGTCCCACGAGGGCATGAGAGTGCGATCGCCGGTGGCGTCGAAACCCGCAGTTCCTCGAAATGCTTCGGTCGAGCTGTCGTGCTCTGCCTTGCCGTTCATCGGGACGGTCATCGTGCTAGCGCCACTTCCTCTCTTCGCGGCCGGTGCCGCAGGGGTCCTCCCCTGCTGTAACGCCCCCGGCGCGGCAGCTATTTCCTCATGCCACTGCGTCTACCCTGTCCCATCCGAATGTGGACGCCCTTTTAACCTCCTGAGCGTTTCCTGAGGATGCTCCCCGCTCTCACCGGCGTGCCCCCAACCCCAGGTCAACGCCGTGTGGCACCCTCGAAGCATGAGTGACACAGCGGCCGCCGCCGGAACCCTGAGTGAGTACGCCGAAGCCGCGATCGTCGAGGACGAGGCGCTCGTCGAAGCCCGCCTCCGCGCCGAGGAACTGGGGGCGTCGGCGATCTCCCCGGCGACGGGCGCACTTCTGTCGTTGCTGGCACGCGTGGCCGGCTCCAAGCACGTCGTCGAGATCGGCACCGGCGTCGGAGTCAGCGGACTCTGGCTGCTTGCGGGCATGCCCGACAACGGCGTCCTGACCACGATCGATCCCGAGCCCGAGCATCACCGGGCCGCACGCGAGACCTTCGCCGACGCCCACATCGCACCGGGGCGGACCCGTCTGATCAACGGCGCACCCGCCGACGTGCTGACCCGCCTGGCCGACGAGACCTACGACCTGGTGTTCGTCGACGGCGCTCCGCTGAGCTACCCGACCTTCGTCACCGAGGCCATCCGCATTCTGCGTCCCGGAGGCCTGGTGGTGGTCAACAACGCCTCGGCCGACGGGACCATCGCCGATCGGGACGCGAGTGATCCGCGAACGCTCGCCGCGCGCGAGGCGGCGTCGATCATCGCCGAAGACGACCGCCTGCTGCCCGCGGTGATCCCGGTTGGCACCGGGCTTCTGGCCGCCGCGAAGGCCTGAGCGGCCCCGGAGACGCCTTCCGCCGTTGATCTGCCTAAACGTCCGTCGAGAAGCGAATCCCGTTGTCCGGCAGTTCGACGCCCGGCCACACGCGGGCGCCGCGCAGCAGTTCGCAGCGCGCCCCCACCTTGGCGCCGTCGCCGACCACTGTGTCGCGGACCAGCGCGTGCGAGCCGATGACGGCGTCGAAGCCGATGATGCTGCGCTCGACCACCGCGCCGGCCTCCACGCCTGCGCCGTCGAACACCACTGCGCCGTCGAGACGTGCGCCCGACCCGATCCGGGCCCCGCGACCGACGACGGTTCCGCCGATCAGCACGGCGTCGGCAGCCACCTGGGCGCCCTCGAGCACCAGCGACTCACCGCACGGCTTCGCGACGGCGGGCGACGGCGCTATGCCGCGAACGAGGTCGGCCGAGCCGCGGACGAAATCCTCCGGGGTGCCCATGTCGCGCCAGTAGGCGTCGTCGACGTGGGCGTGAATGTGGCGTCCCTGAGCCAGGAGCGACGGGAACACCTCGCGCTCCACCGAGACCGCGCGGCCTGCGGGGATCTCGCCGATCACCGAACGATTGAAGACGTAGGTGCCCGCGTTGATCTGGTTGGTCGGCGGGTCCTGCGTCTTCTCCAGGAACGCCGTGACACGACCGTCGGCGTCGGTCGGCACGCAGCCGAAGGCACGCGGATCGCCGACGCGGACCAGATGCAGCGTGACCTCGGCTCCGGACTTCTGGTGGGTGTCGAGCACATCGCGGATGTCGGTGCCGCCGAGCACGTCGCCGTTGAACACCAGCACAGTGTCGGCGGTCAGCGCGTCGTAGACGTTGCGGATGCCACCGCCGGTGCCGAGGGGAACGTCCTCGGTGACGTAGGTGAGGTTGAGGCCGAGGTCGGCGCCGTCACCGTAGTGGTCGGCGAACACCTGCGCCTGGTACGACGTGCCGAGCACCACGTCGGTGATCCCCGCTTCACGGATCCGGGAGAGCAGATGGGTCAGAAACGGGGCGCCTGCCGTCGGCAGCATCGGCTTGGGCGCCGAGAGGGTCAGCGGCCGCAGTCTGGTGCCCTTTCCGCCAACAAGGACCAGTGCCTGAACTGGTGAAGTCACGGGTGAACCTTCCTTACTTCCACGTGCGCGCCCCTCGAGGCACACGCATGCATCGACACTTGTCACTCACGCCTGGCCTGCGCGCTTCTGTTCGCGGACGGCTGCCGCGACGGCGATCTTCGAACGCACCGCCAGACCCGCGCGGAGCGCCAGCCGCAGCGGGGCTCGGAGCGGACCCGGATTCCGGTCTGCATTGAAACGGTAAGCGCTCGCATGGTGTGCGGGGATCATCTTCTCGGGATGCTTGCTCACCGAATGACTCTTGGCGTGCATGACGGTGGCGCTCGGCACGAAGACGTTCAGCCATCCGGACCTGCCGAGACGGTCACCGAGGTCGACGTCCTCCATGAACATGAAGTAGCGGGAGTCGAAGCCGCCGATGTTGTCGAAGGCCGCGCGACGCAGCAGCAGGCACGAGCCGGAGAGCCAGCCGACGGGACATTCCGTGCGGTCGGCGTCGTCGTTGCGGTACGCCGCCGTCCACGGATTGGACTTCCACACCGCGCCGAGGACCGCGTGACCGGTGCCGGACACCAGGTCGGGGACGCTCCGTGCCGACGGGTACACGCTGCCGTCCGGTTCGGTGATCAGCGGTCCGAGGCTCGCCGCGCGCGGCCACCGCTTCGCCGCCTCGAGGAGCTCGTCGATGGCCCCGGGCGACCACTCGACGTCCGGATTCGCGACGACGATGAACTCGACAGCGGGGTCGATCTCGGCGACGCCGCGATTCACCGCACCCCCGTAGCCGATGTTGCCTCCGGTCTCGACCAACGTCACGTTGTCGTAGTCGGTCGCGGCCTTCTCCGGCGCACCGTCGGTGGACCCGTTGTCGGCGATGACGACCTGCGGGGTCTGGCTCGACGCCTCCGTCAACGTGCGGAGGAAGTTGTGGAGGTAGTCGCCCGATGAATAGGTCACGGTCACGACGGCGAAGCTGGCAGTCACCGGCTCAGACTAACGGAGCGGGTGGTCGTCGCCGGACCGCGCGGTCATCGCAGCGTGCAACGCGTCACGCCAGCTCCGCAGCGGCGTCAAGCCCGCCGCTGCCCAACTCTCCGACGACAGCACCGAGTAGCCGGGCCGCGGCGCCGGGCGCGGGAATTGGTCCGTGGTGCACGGCTGCACCCGTTCCGGATCCGATCCCAGCTCCGCGAAAACCGCCCTGGCCAGCCCGTTCCACGTGGTGGACCCGGCATTGCACGCATGCAGCAGAGCGCCGTCACGCAGTGACGGCCCATCGACCGCGTCGGCCAGCTCCCACAGGCCCAGCGCAAGATCGCGGGCGTAGGTGGGCGAGCCGACCTGATCGTCCACCACCTGCAAGGTCTCCCGCTCGGCCTCGAGCCGCGCCATGGTGGCGACGAAATCGGCACTGCCGCGCCGACCGGTGAAGACCCATGACGTCCGCACGACGATCACCGACGGATCCGCATCACGAACCGACAGTTCGCCCGCCAGTTTGCTCGCGCCGTAGACGGTGGCCGGGGAACCCGTCGGATCGGTCGGCTCGTAGGGTCGCGGTTCTCCGGCCACGTCCCGAACCGGTTGGGCGAACACGTAGTCGGTCGACACGTGGATCAGTCGAGCACCGCGCTCATTCGCGACCACGGCCAGACTGCGCGGCCCGTCGGCGTTGACTGCGAACGCCGTCCGGGCATCGGATTCGGCGGCGTCGACCGCGGTGTAGGCCGCCGCGTTGACGATGACGTCGCCGCGCCGTACCTCGGCGAGCGCGCTCCACACCGATGATTCGTCGGTGAGGTCGATGTCGGCGGAGGTCAGCGCCGTCACAGGACGACCGTCTGCGGTCTCGATCAGGTGGTTCCCGAGTTGCCCCGCCGCGCCGATCACGTAGAACCTGCGATCACTCATGCCCACCATCCTGTCCCATCGCCTGCGCGGAGGCGCCCGCACCTCCCAGTCGCGACGATCAGTGCCGGAGATCACCGAAGCCCACACCGGCTGCGCCTCCCGGGCAACCCTCGCCGCGATCAGTATTCTTGCGGAAGATCGACCGCGAAGATCAGACACGAAGGGACAGCGCGACAGGTGGAGTCACGAAGCGAAGGTTCGCCGGAGCCGGAGAAGTCGCAGCAGGAGTCTGCTGACGCCGGTCGTCCCGTCGGCGACACCGGCCGACGCCGGCCCGCGCCGACTCACACCGGTTCGAGCAACCGCGCCAGCCGCTCCTCCGAGGAGATCCACACCGGAGCTCAGCGGCGAAAGCGTCCCGCGGGAAACCGCGACGCCGCTTCCCGGCGCACCGCGTCGAACCGGGCGGCGCCCCGCCCCGGAAGAACCGGTACGCGGCAGTCGGCCACCCCGCCGGGGAGCTTCCGCGACGCCCTCAAGCTCTGGGCCACCAGACCGGTCGCCGGGATCCGGCCCAAGAACATCGGCCGCGGCGTGGTGGCGCTGCTGACGGTGGCGACCCTGGTCGTCACCGGTCTCGGCTGGGTCAAGGTCCGCGACCTCAACAGCGCGGTGACGCTCCTGAGCGACCTCGACCTGGGCGGCGGCGACGACGGCGCCATCGACATCCTGCTCGTCGGCACCGATTCCCGCGTGGACGCCAAAGGCAATCCCCTGTCCGACGAGGAGCTGAAGTGGCTCCGCGTCGGCGGCGACGTGACCACCAGCACCGACACCATCGTCCTCGTCCGCATCCCCACCGACGGCTCCAAGGCCACTGCCATCTCCATCCCGCGCGACGCCTACGTCGAAGTCCCGGAAATGGGCATGAGCAAGATCAACGCGGCGTACGGCGCCACGCGCGAGACCGTGCGCGCCCGCGAAGTGGAGAACGGAACGCCCGAGAAGCAGGCCGAGGCGGACGGCACCCGCGCCGGCCGCAAGGCCCTGATCGACAGCGTCGCCGATCTGACCGGCATCACCGTCGACCACTACGCCGAGGTGGGCCTGCTGGGCTTCGCGCTGCTGACCGATGCCGTCGGCGGCGTGCAGGTCTGCCTGAAGAACGCCGTCAACGAGCCGTACTCGGGAGCCCGATTCCGTGCCGGCCGCCAGACGCTCGACGGCCCCAAGGCCCTCAGCTTTGTGCGCCAGCGTCACGATCTGCCACGCGGTGACCTCGACCGGATCACCCGTCAGCAGGTCTACATGGCGTCGCTGGCACAGAAGATCCTGTCGACGCAGACCCTCACGGATCCGTCCAAGCTCCAGGAACTGCAGAACGCGGTGTCACGCTCGGTGGTGATCGACGACGGCTGGGACGTGATCCAGTTCGCCGAGAGCCTCAAGGACATGACCGGCGGCAACGTGAAGTTCACGACGATTCCCATCGCCGACGACCAGGCGTGGAGCGAGGACGGAACCCAGAGCGTGCTGGGCGTCGATCCGCAGGAGGTGCAGCGATTCGTCGACCGACAGCTCGGCCGCTCCAACAAGTCGGCTCCGACCAATCCGCGCACCGACTACCAGGTCGACGTGGTCAACGCCGGCACCGTGACCGGTCTCGCGGCCAATGTGCTGCGCCTGCTCGAGAAACTCGGCTACGAACCCGGCAAGACCTCCAGCAAGCCGATGAACGAGTTCGACTCGCTGATCTTCGCCGACTCGACCGACAACGAGGGCGCCAAGCAACTGGTCAAGGACCTCAAAGCAGGCAAGATCGAGATCCGCGAGGACTCCTCGCTCCCGGAGGACAAGCTGCGCCTGGTCCTGACCAACACGTACAACGTCGGCTTGGGCGCCATCTCGTCGACCGATGGGGAGGAGAGCAGCGACTCCGACGCCGAACCGTCGAAGACGTCCAGCTCCAAACCCGCAGAACCAGTGATCAAGGCCGACACCGAGGGCCCGGTCTGCGTCAACTGACCGGGCCGGCCGGAATCGCCAGGCCCGCACTCGAATGGGCCCCACCCGAGCCAACAGTGAAGGACTGTCGATGAATCACCCCACGGTGACCGCCGCAATTCTGGCCGCCGCGCCCGACCATGCGCGCCCGATGCTGACCTACTACAACGAGTCGACCGGTGAGCGCACCGAACTCTCGGCCGCGACCCTCGGCAACTGGGCCGCCAAGATCGGCAACTACCTGCGCGACGAACTGGGCCTCGTGGCGGGCGACCGCGTGCGGGTCGATCTCCCCGAGCACTGGCAGACCGCCGCGGTCCTCCTCGGCGCGTGGTGGGCCGGCGTGGCCGTCGATCTCTCCGACGACCTCGCCGACCAGCGCGCCGCCTTCGTCGCCCGCGACCGCATCGACGGCCGTGACGAGGACGAGATCATCGTGGTGCCCCTGGATCCGTTCGCGATGGGTGTCCGCGACCTGCCCGTCGGCATCAGCGACTTCGGCGAGTCGATCCGCGCTCACGGCGACCACTTCTCCCCCTCCGGCGCGGGCACCGACGCCGTGGACACGGTGACCGTGTCGCAGGTGCTCGCCGCCGCGGCAGCGATCACCACCGCGGGCATCGCTCCCGGAGACCGCGTGCTCTCCGTCCGGGGATGGCACACGGCCGACGAGATCGTCGCCAACTTCGCCGCTCCGCTCGTCGCCGGCGCCTCGCTGGTCTACGTCGACGGCGGAGCCGACGACGTCCGACTGGCGAAGATCGCTGAGACCGAGAAGGCGACCGTCACCTGGCACTGATCCGGGATACCGCACCAAACAACGCCGTCCCCGCCACCGATCAAGGGTGGCGGGGACGGCGTCGTCTGGTGCTGATGAAGTGCGACCGAGGTCAGCGCAGCAGTGCGCGGCTCATCACCACGCGCTGGATCTGGTTGGTGCCCTCGTAGATCTGCGTGATCTTGGCGTCGCGCATCATGCGCTCCACCGGGAAGTCGGTGGTGTAGCCGGCACCGCCGAACAGCTGAACGGCGTCGGTGGTCACCTCCATCGCGACGTCCGAGGCCAGGCACTTGGAGGCCGAGCTGATGAAGCCCAGGTTGCCTTCGCCGCGCTCGGCGCGGGCAGCGGCGGTGTAGACCATGAGGCGAGCGGCTTCGACCTTCATCGCCATGTCCGCGATCATGAACTCGACGCCCTGGAACGTGCTGATGCTCTTGCCGAACTGCTTGCGGTCCTTGACGTAGGCGATCGCGGCGTCGAGCGCACCCTGTGCGACGCCGACGGCCTGCGCGCCGATGGTCGGACGGGTGTGATCGAGGGTGGCGAGAGCGGTCTTGAAGCCGGTGCCCTCCTCACCGATGATGCGATCGGCGGGGATCGTGCAGTTCTCGAAGTACAGCTCGGCGGTCGGGCTGCCCTTGATGCCGAGCTTGTGCTCCAGCGGACCGACGGTGAAGCCCGGGTCGTCCTTGTGCACCATAAACGCGGAGATGCCGTTGGCGCGCTTCTCCGGGTCGGTGACGGCCATGACGGTGTACCAGGTCGACTTGCCGCCGTTGGTGATCCAGCACTTGGAGCCGTTGAGGACCCAGCTGTCGCCGTCCTTGCGGGCGCGGGTCTTCATGGCCGCGGCATCCGAGCCGGCCTCGCGCTCGGAGAGCGCGTACGACGCCATGGCCTCACCGGAGGCGATCGACGGCAGGACCTGCGCCTTGAGCTCGTCCGAGCCCGAGAGGATCAGGCCCATGGTGCCCAGCTTGTTGACGGCGGGGATCAGCGAGGCCGAGACGTCGACGCGGGCGACCTCTTCGATCACGATGCAGGCGGCGACCGAGTCGGCGCCCTGACCGTCGAACTGCTCGGGGACGTGCACGGCGTTGAAGCCGTTGGCGATGAGGGCGGTGCGAGCCTCCTCGGGGAAGCGGGCGTTCTCGTCCACGTCCTTCGCGTGCGGCGCGATCTCCTTCTCAGCGAGCGCACGGATGGCCTCGCGCAGTGCCTGGTGCTCCTCCGGAAGCTGGAAGAGGTCGAAATCGGGGTTTCCGAACTTGCCCATCATCTCTCCTTAGCTGACACGCAGCTCTCGTGACGCCCAGCTTGTCACTGAGTGCCGTCGTTTTCTTCTATTACAGTTCACCACGGCACTCAGTGCCGCGTCAATCCCTTTCTGACCGCGTCCGCGATCTCGTCTGGCGTGGCACCCGGCGGAAAAGTCACCACGGCCACCTGGGACGTCGACTGCTCCCCGTCGACGAATTCGTCGACGACGCCGCGCAGCGCGCGCAGTTCCCGGCGCAGCGATTCGGCGGTCGCACCGTCGTCACCGCGCACCATGGACCGGAGCAGGTAGTTGTGGGCACCGGTGACCGCCCCGGCGAACGCGATGATCCGCACCCGGGGCACGTCGGGCCGAGCAGTCCGGAGGAAGTCTTCGAAGACGCGTTGATAGCGATAGGTCGTCACCAGTTCCCGATCGCGCAGGGCAGGCACCTGCGACACCACGCGGTAGCGACGCATCGCCAGGTCGCGGATCGTCGCATAGTGCGCGAACACCAACTCGGCGGCTTCGCAGACCGCCCACCACGGGTCGCCGTCGCGCCGAGAGTCGTCGGCGAGATGATCGGCCACCAACTCCAGCAGCGTCTCGTGATCGGCGAAGATCAGATCTTCCTTCGACCGGAACTGCCGGAACAGCGTCCGACGGGAAACTCCTGCGGCAGCGGCGATCTCATCCACCGGCGTGGACTCGTAGCCCTTCTCGGAGAACAGCCGAATCGATTCGGCGACCACATGCATGCGGAACTCAGCGGGCTCGGTGTGCACCAGATCCGTCGTCACCATGGGCCCAGTATCGCGCAGTCGACCGCCCGCCGCAGACGCACCGGGCAGGTCGGCCTCACGCGGCGGGCTCGAATGCGGCAAGCTGGATGGTATGAAGGTTCCCCGCATCGTCGCGCGCGCCAACAAGTACGTCACCAACCCGATCCAGGGCCTCTGGGCCGGCCGCATCGCCCCCTGGGGCGTGGTTCATCACGTCGGCCGCAAGAGCAACCGCCGGTACGAGACCCCGGTCCTCGCGTTCGTCGACGACGGCCGCCTCAGCATCGCGCTGAACTACGGCGCCGACGCCGACTGGGTCCAGAACGTGCTGGCCGCGGGCGAGTTCAGTCTGGAACGCGGCGGGCAGACCCTCGAGATCGCCGGTGTCCGCGTGCTCCCGTCCGATTCGCCCGACGTGGTCAAGTCGGCCCGGATCCCCGCGCTGCTCGCGAAGACGGTGCTCTACGGTCGGGTCGTGGAGCAGCCGTGACGCCTGGCGCAGAGGTCTTGGCGGACTTCTCCCGCGGCGAGTTCACCGACAACGGCGTCACCCACCACTACTACCGGCGTGGCACCGGCCCGGCGGTGATCGTGATTCCGGAGATTCCCGGTGTCACGCCGAAGGTCGCCGCGTTCGCGCGACGAGTGAGCGATGCCGGATGCACCGTGTTCGTCCCGTCGCTGTTCGGCATCGACGGCGCCGACCCGGTGCCCGACGGCCTCACCGACTTGCCTCGTGTCGGCGCACTGATGGCCCGCTCGCTCGGAAGAGTCTGCGTCAGCAGGGAGTTCACCATCTTCGCCACCGGCAAGAGCTCGCCGGTGGTGCACTGGCTCCGCGCCTTGGCTCGCCACGCCCACGCCGAGTGCGGCGGGCCGGGCGTCGGAGCCATCGGCATGTGCGTGACCGGGGGCTTCGCCCTCGCGATGGCCGTGGACCCGGTCCTGCTGGCACCGGTTCTCTCCCAGCCGTCACTGCCGTTCGGCATCAGCCCCGGCCGCCGCCGGAACATCGACATCGCGCCCGACGACCTCGCCGCTGTCCAGGCGCGCTGCGCCCGCGGCCTGCAGGTGATGGGCGCCCGCTTCGAGGGCGACATGATGGTGCCGGGCAGCCGCTTCGACTTTCTCCGCGAGCACCTGGGCGAGGCCTTCATCGGTGTCGAGCTGCCCGACGACGCCGCGGCCCCCGACGCACTGCTTCCGCCGCATTCGGTCGTCACCGAGCACCTGATCGACTCCCCGGGCGAGCCCACCCACGACACCTTGGAAGAGATCATCGACTTCTTCCGGCGAAAGCTGGCAGTGTGACCAGTTCCGTCGACCTCAGCCCGCTCGACGACCCGTTCACCGAAGCCCTGCTCGGCAGGCAGTCGCACTTCGCTCGCCGACGCGGACGCATCGTCGCGTTCGACCCCGAGGTCTCGGTGTTCTACGGGCATCCGCGCCGCCTCACGAACGACGACTGGGCCGACCTGGCGGCGCTGGCGGGCCCTGGAAACACCGTCGGTCTGCGCGACTGTCGTACTCCGCTGCCTGCGGGCTGGCAGCACCTCGAGACCTTCGACCTGGTCCAGTACTCGGGCGAGATGGTCGTCGGCCACGAGCCGCGACCGGCCGACAGGCACATTCCAGATCCGGGATTCACCGTCCTCGGCGTCGACGACGTACCCGAGATGACCGCCCTCGTGGAGCTGACGAAACCCGGGCCGTTTCTCCCCCGGACCATCGAGACGGGCGTCTACCTCGGCTACCGCGATTGCGACGGACGCCTGCTCGCCATGGCGGGCCAACGGCTGCACCTGCCGGGCTGGGTGGAGATCAGCGCCGTCTGCACCCACCCGGACGCCCGTGGACGTGGCCTCGCGCGCGCCCTGGTCGCCGAGGTCGCGCGACTCATCGTGGACGGCGGGGACCTCCCGTTCCTCCACACCACCGCCGACAACCCCGCCCGTCAGCTGTACGAAGCGATGGGCTTCGTCCTGCGCAGCACCGTCGACCTGGACATCGTTCGGGTCCCGAGAGGAGAGTGACCATGTTCCGGTTCGAGAACCTCGACGCCCGGATCGCCGGAGCCCCGATGGCAGGCGGCACCTCGACGCCGCAGCTCACCGCGGCGGTCTCGAACGCAGGCGGCCTCGGCTTCTACGGCGGCGCCTATCTCTCCCCCGACCAGTTGCGAGACGTCGTCCGCGAGATCCGTGCGCTCACCGACGCCCCGTTCGGCGTCAACCTCTTCGTCCCCGAGGAGATCCCGTTCGACGCCGCCGCCTTCGCCGCCTACCGGGAGCAGCTCCTCCCGCTGGCCCGCCGTCTCGGCACCGACCTGCCCGAGGCCGTTCCGTACACCGACGACTCGTTCGAGGGCAAGATTCAGGTGCTGATCGATGAACGCGTGCCGGTCGTCTCGTTCACTTTCGGCTGCGCCGACGCGGCGACGATCGCTCGCCTGCACCGAGCAGACGTCTTCGTCGCCGGCACCGTCACCAGCGTCGCGGAGGCGATGATCGCGCATGACGCGGGCGTCGACGGACTCTGTGCGCAGGGCATCGCCGCGGGCGGGCATCGCGCCACCTACCGGATCCTGGACGACGACCCCGCGATCGAGACGCGCCCGTTGACGGCGGCAGTGGTCGAAGCGACCGGTCTGCCGGTGATCGCAGCGGGCGGCGTCCGCTCTCGCGACGACGTCGTCGCACTCCTCGAGGCCGGTGCGGTCGCCGTCCAAGTGGGCACCCTGCTGCTCCGCTGCCCCGAGGCGGGCACCAAGCAGGCACACCGCGACGCACTGGTGGACCCGAGATTCAGCGAGACCGCGACCACGCGGGCCTACTCCGGACGGCTCGCGCGCGGTCTGGTGAACGACTTCATCGAAGCCAACACCGCCTCGGCGCCACCAGTGTACCCGCAGGTCAACACGTTGACGGGCGCGATCCGACGCGCCGGAGCCACCGACCCCGAGGTGATCAACCTCTGGGCGGGAATCGGTTTCCGCGCCGCGCAGGCGATCCCCGCGGCCGACGTCGTCGCCGGGCTCGCCCGGTAGGGTCCGGTCAGGCGCCCACGGTGACGCCGCCCGACGTCTCGGGCTCGGCAGGTTCGTCCACCTCTGCCAGATCGACGGCCTCCTCGGCCGGGCGATACGCACGGCCCAGCGCGGGGTGCGGCACCTCGATCATCTCCGCCGTGGTGCGCACGGGTTTGACCCGATCGATGATCGCCACCAGGATCAACGACACGACGCCCCACGCGACGAAGGTCAGAATGCTGGCGCCGAGGGTGTCACCGCCGAAGTAGAGGATCGACCGAGCGGCCTCCACCCCCGCGCCCATCGGAATCACGTCGTGGATCTGCCGGAAGAACGGCGCCTCCATGTAGACCGACATGGCGCCGCTGGACGCGGGCACACCGACGAACATCAGTACGCCGATCACCGGAATGGTCGCCAGCATGCCCACCAGCCGCTCGAAGACGGTGGCGAACATCGCCACGCAGAAGATCGCGATGGCGCCCGTCGCCCACAGGTCCCAGGAATGCCCGACGTCGATGCTGCCGGTGATCGGACCGGCGATCAGCAGGATCACGCCCGACATGAACGCCGAATAGGCCCCGATGATCGGCAGGAGTTTGGGCAGCGGTCTGCTCGCGGGCGCCGCATTCGCCCCGACGATGATCACCATGAAGCCCGCCATCAGCCAGCCCATCGCGATGTACATCCCGACGACGTCGCGCGCCGCGACCTGCGACCGCGCCTCCTCCGCCGAGTCGACGACACTGATGTCGAATATGCCCGGCATCTGGGCGTTCAACCCGTCGACCACGCCCTGCGCCTGGCCCGGTGCCGCGACGACGGCGACCGGCATCTCCTTCGGCGTCGGCGAGTGCATCGCGCCGAGCATCGCGGTGATCATCATCGCGACCATCGTGAGCGGGAAGAACAGCAATGCGGTGTACCGCCAGAACGGCGTATCCGGTTGCGCTGCGCCCCGCAGCGACGGCATGGACAGTCGGACTGTCGCCGAGCGGGAAGTTCGACGCTTACGCCAATCGACCAGCACGGTCAGGAGCAGTCCGACGCACCCGCCGATGCCGAGGAGCACGAGGTGCTTGCCCGCGCCGTCCCCACCGAAGTACAGCACCGATCGCAGCGCTTCACCGATCGCGGGCAGCGGCAAGAACGAGTGGAACACGTCGTAGAACGGCGGCGCCGTGTAGATCGAGATGCTCAGGTTGGAGCTGGGCATGCCCAGGACCATCAGGAGGAGCATCGCGAGAATCGTCGCCATCGCCCCGATGATGCGGGTGAAGAACAGCTGCACGAGGCCGATCGCGACCACGCCCAGAACGGCGATGCCCATCACCGGGAGCACCTCGTCGCCGGGCACCACGTGCAGGATCGGACCGGCGACCAGCACGAGGACGCCGGCGATCAGCACCGCCCACCCCAGCAGCAGCGGCAGGAAGCGACGGAGGACGAAAAGGTGCGGAGAGTTCGAGAACATGAAGCTCAACGGCAGGTAGCCCGCCATCACGATCGCGGTCGTCAAGAACATCGCACCGAGACCGGCGGGGTCGTTGGGCGGCAGCGGGACCAGGTCCTCGCTCTGCACCGTCAGCCCCTGAACCACGGCGACCAGCGTGACGAGTCCCGTCACGATGCCCGCTTGGGAGGCGCCGGCACCGCTCGCGGTGAACAGGGTCGCACCGTGCTCGTCGAGCACCACCGCGCCCACGGTCTCGCGGTCGATCACCTTGGCTCGCGCCTCGTTCGGGTCCGCGACGATCCGGACGTCCACGGCGTCGGCGTCGGCCGCGGTCAACGCTTCGGCGAACGCCTCCGCGCCCTGGACGGACACGGTGATCGGCATGTCGTGGGGCGTCGGCGAATGCATCGCACCCATGTAGCCCCAGATCATCATGCCGACGATCACCAGCGGCATCGCGAACATGATGACGATGCGGGCGATGGATTCGATCCTCGCCCGCTTCGCCGCTTCCTTGTCTGGCGCTTCCTAATCCATCTGGGGTTGATCGATCTGGGCCTGGGCCTCGTCCTGGGGTGTCTCGTCCCGGGATGTCTCGTCCTGGGGTGTCTCGTCCTGGGGTGACATGTCCCCACTCCTCATCCTCGCTCGGGCCGTCTCGGTACCCGAACCACTTTAAGACACATGGCGTAGAATTGCGATGCCGACATAACGGAGAACACACCGACGAAGGAAGAGGGCGACCGATGGGACGGTACGGGGACCGCGCGCGGGAGACGTTGTTGGACG
>NZ_JAAYXO010000075.1 GCF_012515855.1 Gordonia sp. (in: high G+C Gram-positive bacteria) | reverse complement strand
GCGGAGATCCTGGGTGAGGGCACCGACGGGCGCCCGCAGGTCCCCTTCACGGACCTGTACCTCCACGGCCTGGTGCGCGACGAACACGGCCGCAAGATGTCCAAGTCGCTGGGCAACGGCATCGACCCCCTCGACTGGGTGGAGCGGTTCGGCGCCGACGCGCTGCGCTTCACCCTGGCCCGCGGCGCCAACCCCGGCAGCGACATCTCGGTCGGTGAGTCGCACGCGCAGAGCTCGCGAAACTTCGCGACCAAGCTGTTCAACGCCACCAAGTTCGCGCTGATGAACGGCGCCCGCTGCGACGACCTGCCGGCGCGCGAGGAGCTCACCGACGCCGACCGCTGGATCCTCGATCGCCTGGACGAGGTCCTGGCCCAGGTGGACGAGGGCTTCGAGAGCTACGAGTTCTCCAAGGCGTGCGAGGCGCTGTACCACTTCGCGTGGGACGAGTTCTGCGACTGGTACCTCGAGCTCGCCAAGGTGCAGGTCGGCGAGGGCAGCGACCGTGCCGCCCACACCGGGCTGGTCCTGGGCAACGTGCTCGAGCCGCTGCTGCGCGCGTTGGCGCCGGTGATGCCGTTCGTGACCGAGACGCTGTGGAAGGCGCTGACCGGCGGCGAGTCGATCGTCATCGCAACGTGGCCGATCCCGTCGGGTGCTAAGCGCGATGCCGTCGCCGCGACCCGGATCGACGACCTGCAGAAGCTGATCACCGAGGTCCGCCGCTTCCGAAGCGACCAGGGGCTGAACCCGGGCCAGCGGGTGGCCGCGACCGTCGAGGGTCTCGACGCCGTCGGCCTGGCCGACCAGCGCGCGTACCTCGATTCGCTGGCCCGACTGGAGTCCGCAGGTGACGAGTTCGCCGCGACCGCCACCGTGGAGGTCCGCCTGTCGGCCGGTACCGCGACCGTCGCGATCGACACCTCCGGGACCGTCGACGTGGAAGCCGAGCGCAAGCGCGCGGCCAAGGACCTCGCCGCGGCGGAGAAGGAACTGGCGGGCACCACCGGCAAACTCGGCAACGAGCAGTTCCTGTCGAAGGCGCCCGATGCGGTCGTCGCCAAGATCAAGGCCCGTCAGGAGCTGGCGATCGCCGAGGTGGAGCGGCTCAAGGCCAAGCTCGCCGCGCTGGACGCGCAGTGACCGGCCTGCCGGATTCGGCCGACGACGTCGCCGAACTCCACGCGCTGGAAGCCGAGCTCGACACCCGGTGGCCGGAAACGAAGATCGAGCCGTCGCTGACGCGCATCGTCGCCCTGATGGAACTGCTGGGCAATCCGCAACACGCGTACCCCGCCATCCACGTCGCCGGCACCAACGGCAAGACGTCGGTGACGCGGATGATCGACTCGCTGCTGCAGGCCTTCCATCGTCGGACCGGTCGGATCACCAGCCCGCATCTGCAGCTGGTGACCGAGCGCATCGCGATCGACGGCGCGCCGATCTCGGCGCGCACCTACGTCGACACCTACCGCGATATCGAGCCGTACGTAACGATGGTCGACGATTCGTCGACTGCGAGCGGCGGTCCGCGGATGAGCAAGTTCGAGGTCCTCACGGCCATCGCGTACGCGGCCTTCGCGGAGGCTCCGGTGGAGGTGGCGGTCGTCGAGACCGGCATGGGCGGCCGCTGGGACGCGACCAACGTGATCAACAGTCAGGTCGCGGTGATCACGCCGATCGCGATGGATCACGCCGACTTCCTCGGCGACACGCTGACCGCGATCGCGGGGGAGAAGGCCGGGATCATCAAACCGGGCCCCACCGATGCGGTGCTCCCGATGGATCCGATCACCGTGATCGCGCCGCAGGAACCGGAAGTGGCCGACGTCCTGCTTCGCGCGTCGGTGGAGGCGGGAACCATCATCGCCCGACAGAACTCCGAGTTCTCCGTGCTGGAAGCAGCCACCGCGGTGGGCGGGCAGTTGCTCACCATCCAGGGGCTCGGCGGCGTGTACGACGAGATCTTCCTGCCCCTGCACGGCGCGCATCAGGCGCAGAACGCCGCGTTGGCGCTGGCCGCGATCGAAGCCTTCTTCGGTGCGGGCGCCGACCGCCAACTCGATGTCGACGCCGTCCGCGAGGGGTTCGCCGCCGTCGCCAGTCCCGGGCGGCTGGAGCGGGTCCGCAGTGCACCGAGTGTGTTCGTGGACGCCGCACACAACCCTCACGGCGCTCGAGCGCTGGCCCAGGCGCTGGTCTCCGAGTTCGACTTCCGGCGCCTGATCGGTGTGGTCGGCGTGCTCGGTGACAAGGACGCCCGCGGCGTGCTCACCGAACTGGAACCGGTGCTCGACGCCGTCGTCCTGACCAACAACGGTTCGCCCCGTGCGCTCGACACCGACGCCCTCGCCGACATCGCGAACGACGTGTTCGGCGACGAGCGCGTGGTCGTGGAGCCGTTCCTGCCTGACGCGGTCAATGCCGCGATCGCCCTCGCCGAGGAGGCCGACGAGCACGGCACCGTGGCCGGCGCGGGAGTCATCATCACCGGTTCCGTCGTCACCGCGGGAGCCGGTCGTACCCTTTTCGGCAAGGAGCCGTCATGACCGCGCAGTTCACCCCGCCACCCACCGATCCCTGGAAGGGTTTTCGCGGGGTGATGGCGGGAACGCTGATCCTCGAGGTCATCGTCGTCGCGCTCGCGTTCCCGGTGGTCGCCAAGCTGACGCCGAACGGCGTCACCTGGGCGTCGGGTCTCTACCTCGGCATCGTGACCCTGATCCTGCTGCTCTTGTCGGGCAGACAGGGCAAACCGCATGCGCTCGAGATCAACCTGGTGATGCAGTTGTTCGTGATCGGCGGAGGATTCATCCACTGGTCCATCGCCGTCGTCGGTGCGGTCTTCGCCTGCGTGTGGATCTACATCGCGTACATCAAGCGGGATGTCGCCAAGCGCATCGAGCAGGGGCGGCTCCCGGGCCAGCAGGCGATCACCGAGTAGCGGGCCCGCCTGCGCGCCGAATGGACTTCCCGTGCCCGGACCCGGACACTGGAGGGCGATGGTGACCATGAGAAGTTTCAGTGATGTCCGGCGTCGGATTCGCAGGGCGGCCGTTGTCGTCGCGACGGGCGCCGCTCTGGCGACGGTGGCGCCGATGGCCATGCCGAGCTCGACGGCATCCGCTGCACCCAGTACATCGGTCAGTCCGTCCGAGGTGGTGGAAGAAGCCACCCCCAGTTTCCCGATGCCGGTTCGCGAGGGGGCCATCGGGTACCTCGCCACCCGGTCGGCGACGCTCTGGCTCGAATCGCGAGGCGCCGACGCCGTGATCGCGAACCTGCCGGTCCCACCCGCTTACTCGGCGGCCAACCGGGCCATGGCCACAACACTCAAGCGTGAGCTGGATGCGGCGGCGAAGACTCCGGGCGCGTGCCTGCAGATCATCATCGACGGCACCGACGGTGCGGGCGGCCTCTTCAACTACGGCTTCTTCGCCATTGAGAAGAAGTACTGTCCGCAGTAGCCGGTTGCGGCCCCGAGCGCCGTCCCCGCCAATGCTCGGGCACTCGCCACGCGCGGTATCGACGCGCTCGATTACAGTGTCTTCCGTGACTGAACAGACTCTCGTCCTCATCAAGCCCGATGGCGTCCAGCGTGGACTGGTCGGCGAAGTGATCGCCCGTATCGAGCGCAAGGGCCTGCACCTGGCCGCGCTCGAGCTGCGCACCGTGACCGAGGTGGTGGCGGGCCAGCACTACGCCGAGCACGCCGAGCGCCCCTTCTACGGATCCCTCCTGGAGTTCATCACCTCCGGGCCGCTGGTCGCGGCAGTCGTCGAGGGACCCCGTGCGATTGCGGCATTCCGTCAGCTGGCCGGCGGCACCGACCCCGTCGAGAAGGCGACGCCGGGCACCATCCGCGGTGACTTCGCCCTGGAGACCCAGTTCAACATCGTGCACGGATCCGACTCGCCCGAGTCGGCCGCTCGTGAAATTGCTCTCTGGTTTCCCGCTCTGAACTCCTGATTCACCCCTCGCAGCGTGGCGCGCGAGGACCTTTTCGCCACTCGTGTACGGGGACAGCCCCGTGATGTGGGATACTTGCCAAGTCGCTGGCATCACGCTTTGGTGCCGACGATCGACGCACAGCCAGTTTGAGGTACCCGGTTCCGTCCGACTCCCACAGGAGTCCGGCTGCGGCCCGAGGCCTGCGTCAAGCAAGGCGTCAGACGACGCGAAGACCACATAACACCCGGTCGTACCGACCGGCACACATTGAAAAGGCCCTCGCGTGGCCGCGTTGTTTCGTTCGACGCGCCCGGGGGTTCTTGAGGAGATCACGTGACCGACAACGGGTCGCCGACTGACGCTTCGGCGGATCAGTCAGCGGAAAAATTTCCCCTACGCCTCCGTGTTCACGCGCTTGCGCGCACGCTGGGTCTGACCAGCAAGCAGGTGCTCGGGCATTTGGAGGAGATGGGGGTGACGGCGCGCACCGCGCAGTCGTCCATCTCGCGGGCCGACGCACACGCCGTCGAGCTGCGCCTTGCCGGCGACGGTGGCGAAGCCGCCGCCGAGACGCCCGATCAGGATGCTGCTCCGGCGGCGCCGCAGGCGTCGCTGTTCTCCGCCGTGGAGCCCGTAGAACCCGTAGCGTCGGCGCAGGCCGAGGCAACGGCCCCGTTGTTCCTGTCCGCGAGCGCGCCGGCCGACAAGAAGGCTGCGAAGAAGGCTGCCGGGTCCAAGTCGGCCGCCAAGAAGTCGGCGGGCAAGTCCGCTGCCGCGAAGTCCGACGACACGCCGACCGACGCCGCCGAGCAGTCGAATGACTCGTCCGCGGGCGACGCCAAGGACGCAGGCACCAAGGACTCAGGCACCAAGGCCGAGAAGAACGGCAAGAAGAACGGTAAGAAGTCCGGCGGCAAGAAGTCGGGCAAGAAGGCCAAGGCTGACGATAGCGCCGCGGAGGCGGAGTCGGTGGCCACCGACGAGAAGCCCGAGGCGATCGAGGCCGAGAGTGCTGCCGCACCGGCCGAGGCCGTCGAACAGACGCCTGTCGCGGCCGACGCGCCCGTCGAGCAGACGGCCGACGCGGAGCCCGCGACGGATTCGACTACGTCCGACGCCGGGGATTCGGACAACAGCGACTCCGACAACGGCGACTCCGACAACGGGGATTCGGACAACGAGACCGCCACCGACGAGCAGGGCGAGAGCCGTTCGCGGCGTCGTCGTCGCGGTCGTCGCGGTCGCGGTCGCGGTCGCGGTGACCAGGGCGCCGACGGCGAGCCCGACTCGACCAGCCCCGACTCGACCAGTACCGACTCGACCAGCACCGACTCGAGCGACGACGAGACCGCGTCGACCGACTCCCACGGTGACCAGGCTTCCGACCAGAGCGACTCCGAGTCGGACTCGGCTGCTGCAGGCGACCAGAATGCGCAGTCGGGCGACGCCGAGGAGGCATCCGCCGACGACACCGACGCCGACGCGGCGGACGACGATGCCTCGGTGCCGTCGAGCAAGCGTCGCCGCCGTCGCCGTCGTCGCCGCGCCGGTTCGGACTCCGACGAAGCAGCGTCGACCGACGACCCGCCGAACACGGTCGTTCACGAGCGTGAGCCCCGGACCAAGCGAGTGCGTGACGAGGTGCAGGGCATCTCGGGTTCCACGCGGCTGGAAGCCAAGCGGCAGCGTCGTCGCGACGGTCGCGACGCCGGACGTCGTCGTCCGCCGATCCTGACCGAATCGGAGTTCCTGGCTCGCCGCGAGTCGGTGGAGCGCGTGATGGTGGTGCGGGAACGCGCTGCCCATAGCGCCGTCACCTCGGCTGAGCCGCACGCCGCGCCGACCGAGGACTACACGCAGATCGCTGTTCTCGAGGACGGCGTGCTCGTGGAGCACTTCGTGACGACGGAGACCTCGCAGTCGATGGTCGGCAACATCTATCTCGGTCGCGTGCAGAACGTGCTGCCGGGCATGGAGGCTGCCTTCGTCGACATCGGTCGCGGACGCAACGGCGTCCTCTACGCCGGTGAGGTGAATTGGGAGGCCGCAGGCCTCGACGGCGGTTCGCGCAAGATCGAGCAGGCGCTGAAGCCCGGCGACCACGTGCTGGTCCAGGTCAGCAAGGACCCGATCGGGCACAAGGGCGCCCGCCTCACGACCCAGATCTCGCTCGCCGGCCGCTACCTGGTCTACGTTCCGGGCGGGACGTCGACCGGCATCAGCCGCAAGCTTCCGGACACCGAGCGCCGTCGGCTGAAGCAGATCCTGGCGAAGCTGGTCCCCGCGGAGGCCGGCGTCATCGTCCGCACCGCGTCCGAGGGGGTCAGTGCCGAGGATCTCGGGTCGGACATCGAGCGACTCGAAGCGCAGTGGAAGAGCATCGAGGCTGCCGCCGAAGAGCACAAGGCCAAGGCCGCGGGCACCACGAAGGCCCTCTACGAGGAGCCCGACCTGCTTGTCCGGGTGGTCCGCGACATCTTCAACGAAGACTTCCGGAAGCTCGTGATCGAGGGTGACCGCGCGTGGGCACAGGTCTCGGGCTACGTCGGAGACGTGGCGCCCGACCTCGCGGAGCGGCTCGAGCAGTTCGTCAAGGACCATTCGAACGCACCCGACTCGTTCGCGGTGCACCGGATCGACGAGCAACTCGCCAAGGCCCTGGACCGCAAGGTGTGGCTGCCGTCGGGTGGCACGCTGATCATCGAGCACACCGAAGCCATGACCGTGGTCGACGTCAACACCGGCAAGTTCACCGGTTCGGGCGGCAACCTCGAAGAGACCGTCACGCGCAACAACCTCGAAGCGGCCGAAGAGATCGTGCGGCAGATGCGTTTGCGCGACATCGGCGGCATGATCATCGTCGACTTCATCGACATGGTCTTGGAGTCGAACCGCGACCTGGTTCTCCGTCGACTCACCGAGGCGCTGGCCCGTGACCGTACGCGGCACCAGGTCTCGGAGGTCACCTCGCTCGGGTTGGTCCAGATGACGCGCAAGCGTCTGGGCACCGGTCTGCTCGAAGCGTTCTCGACCACCTGCACCGCCTGCTCGGGTCGCGGCGTGATCGTCCACACCAATCCCGTCGAGGTGCGTGCGCCGGAGGACGCGAACCGCGGGGGAGGCGGCGACACCAGCTCTCGCCGGTCCCGGCGGTCGCGGCGTCGCGGTGGCGAGTCGCAGTCGGGGCAGCAGTCGTCCGATACGCAGCAGTCGGATGAGCAGAGCCAGCAGCAGTCGGGGGCGCAGCACGCGAAGGCAGCCCACAAGCCTGCGGCCGAGCACCCGATGTTCCGGGCGATGGCGCATCCCGAGGAGCACGGCGAGGCCGAGCAGCCGGCAGGGGAGACTACCGCGAGTACGCCTGCTTCAGGGAAGGTCGCGGCGGTCGTCGAGCAGGTCACTGTCACCGAGACCGAGACGGTCGCGGTCGAAGAGGCGACTGCTGAGACGGCGCCGACGCCCAAGGTTGGGAACCCCGAAGCCGAGCGCGGCGACAATGTGAAGGCCGAAACCGCGAAGGCCGAGACCGGACAGCCGCAGCCGGGCGTCGTGACGCGGCAGCGCCGTCGTGCGGTTCGCCGCGCAGCAGCGCCGACCACCGCGCCGGAACCCGTGGAAACCGCGGCTCCGGCCACGCCGGTGACCTCGGTCGCGGCACAGTCGAGCGAACCGATCGTGGCGGTCAAGCGTTCAGCGCGACGCCGGAGCGGACGTCGCTCGGCAGGTGCCCCGCCCAGCGGAGAGTGACTTTGCTCTCGGCGCGCACCCCGCGCGCCGAGAGTTTGACCTGGACAGGCGCGGTACCGTAGCCTTGACAGGTCGCCTCCCGCAGGCGCGTGCATCGTTGCGCGCAGCATCGGGAGGGGTTCACGGGCTGAGGTTGCTCGGAACCACACACACCAAAGTACGCCGGATCAGCAGATTGACCTGCATAATCCGGCCTGATGAGACGAGTAAGAGGACAGCGGCATGGCAACGTACGCGATCGTCAAGACCGGCGGTAAGCAGTACAAGGTCGCAGAGGGCGACATTGTGAAGGTCGAGAAGATCGACGGCGAGCCCGGCAGCTCTGTGCAGCTGCCCGTGGCGCTGGTCGTCGATGGTGCAAATCTGACCACTGACGCCGACAAGCTGGCCGCTGTCTCGGTCACCGGTGAGGTTCTCGAGCACGTCAAGGGCCCGAAGATCCGGATCCACAAGTACAAGAACAAGACCGGCTACCACAAGCGCCAGGGCCACCGTCAGCAGCTGACGGTGCTCAAGGTCACCGGTATCAAGTAGTCTCGCTCGTTTCGAACCTCTAGGAGGACAGTCAGATGGCAAGTAAGAAGGGCGCGTCCAGCACCCGGAACGGTCGCGATTCCAACGCCCAGCGACTGGGTGTGAAGCGCTTCGGTGGCCAGCAGGTCAACGCAGGCGAGATCCTGGTCCGCCAGCGCGGCACCAAGTTCCACCCCGGCGTCGGCGTCGGCCGCGGCAAGGACGACACGCTGTTCGCCCTCGCTGCAGGCGCAGTCAAGTTCGACGTGAAGCGCGGTCGCAAGACCGTGAACATCGTCCCGGAGCCGGTCGCAGTCTGACCCGGCTACGGAACTCATAGCTCTTTGAGAGAGGGCGGGTAGGGTCGCACAGCGCCCAGACCCGCCCTCTTTTCGTATTTCTACAGATTTCGAGGAAGGGGCGTACATGTCACGCTTCGTCGACCGCGTGAAGATCGACGCCACGGCCGGTAACGGCGGCCACGGCTGCACATCTGTCCATCGCGAGAAGTTCAAGCCGCTGGGCGGCCCCGACGGCGGTAACGGCGGTCGTGGCGGCGACGTGAAGCTGGTCGTGGACCCGCAGGTGCACACCCTCCTCGACTTCCACTTCCGGCCACACGCCCGCGCGACCAATGGGCAGCCGGGGCAGGGCGGCAACCGCGCCGGTCGCACCGGCGAGGATCTCATCCTCAAGGTGCCCGACGGTACGGTCGTGATCGACGCCGACGGCGAGATCGTGGCCGACCTGGTCGGTGCGGGTACCGAGTTCATCGCGGCCGAGGGCGGTCGCGGAGGACTCGGCAACGCCGCGCTCGCCTCGCGGGCCCGCAAGGCGCCTGGCTTCGCGCTCCTCGGAGAGTACGGCGAAGAGCGAGAACTGACGCTCGAGCTCAAGTCCGTCGCCGACGTCGGCCTGGTCGGCTTCCCGTCTGCGGGCAAGTCGTCGCTGGTCTCCGTGCTGTCGGCGGCCAAACCGAAGATCGCCGACTACCCGTTCACCACGCTCGCCCCGAATCTGGGAGTGGTCACCGCGGGCGCCGAGGTCTTCACGATCGCCGACGTACCCGGCCTGATCCCCGGGGCGTCCGAGGGACGTGGCCTGGGCCTGGACTTCCTCCGGCACCTGGAGCGCTGCGCGGTGCTCGCGCACGTCGTCGACTGTGCGACGCTGGAGCCGGGACGCGACCCGGTATCCGACATCGACGCGCTCGAGGCGGAGCTCGCCGCCTATCAGCCGGCGCTCGACGAGGACCACTCGCTCGGCGACCTGGCCAACCGGCCTCGCGTCGTCATCTTGAACAAGATCGACATCCCGGACGCTGCCGATCTCGCCGACATCGTCGAAGCCGAGATCGCTGAGCGCGGGTGGCCCGTCTTCCGCATCTCGGCGGTCGCTCACAAGGGACTGTCGGAGCTGACGTATGCGCTCGCCGACATGGTCCGCAAGTATCGAGCCGAGAATGCCAAGCCGGTCGCACGGCGTCCGGTGATCCGACCGAAGGCGATCGATCAGGCCGACTTCACCATCGTCGACGATCCGGAGATCGAGGGCGGCTTCATCGTCCGCGGCTCGCGTCCCGAACGCTGGGTGCGCCAGACGCAGTTCGAGAACGACGAGGCCGTCGGCTACCTCGCCGATCGCCTCAATCGTCTCGGGGTGGAGGCCGCACTCGTCAAGCGCGGCGCCGAGCCCGGCTGTTCGGTGACGATCGGCAGCATGACCTTCGATTGGCAGCCGTCGACGCCGATGGGCGACGCCGTTCCGGTCACCGGACGCGGTACGGACATCCGCCTGGAGCAGAACGACCGCGTGGGTGCTGCCGATCGCAAGATCGCTCGCAAGATGCGCCGCGAGGCCAGCGACGACACCGAACTCGGCTGGGGTTCGGACGACGACACCGACGACGATCTGGTCGCCGACCACGCCGATGTCGACGAGTGACGCCTCGGCCGCGCAACCGGTGACCGGAAAGGTCAGCGCTGCGCGGCAGCAGATCGTCGATGCGCGCAGCATCGTCGTCAAGATCGGCTCGTCCGCCGTCACCGACATGGTCGACGGCATCGACTACGCCCGTCTCGATGCGCTCGTCGACGCCCTCGAGGCGCGGATGCGGGCCGGCTCGGATGTGATCGTGGTGTCGTCGGGTGCCGTCGGGGCGGGCATCGCGCCGCTGGGGCTCAAGAAGCGGCCCCGCGACCTCGCGACCAAACAGGCCGCGGCGAGCGTCGGGCAGCTGCGCCTGGCTCACGCCTGGGGCACCTCGTTCGCCCGCTACGACCGGGTGGTGGGGCAGGTGCTCCTGACGGCGGACGACGTGTCGAACCGATCGCATCACGCCAATGCGCAGCGCACCCTCGATCGACTCCGGGCGCTGCACGCGGTGGCCGTGGTGAACGAGAACGACACCGTCGCGACCAACGAGATCCGCTTCGGAGACAACGACCGACTCGCGGCGCTGGTGGCGCACCTGGCGTCGGCGGATGCGCTCCTGCTGCTGTCGGACGTCGACGGCCTGTACAACGGTGATCCGCGCAAGCCCGGCCCCGACGGGCTGCCCGCTCGATTGATCGACCAGGTCGACGGTCCCGAGGACCTCGACGGGGTGATCGCAGGCTCGGGCGGGGCGCTCGGCACCGGCGGCATGGCGTCCAAGCTCGCGGCGGCGCGACTGGCCGCGGACTCCGGGGTGCCGGTGCTCTTGGCTGCGGCCTCGCAGGCCGGTGCGGCGCTCTCGGACGCCTCCGTCGGCACCGTGTTCCAGGCGCGCCCGTCGCGGTTGTCGGCACGCCGATTCTGGGTTCGACACGCTGCTGAGGCCCTCGGCTCGATGACTCTGGACGACGGCGCCGTGGAAGCGGTCTGCGGGCGGCGGCGGTCGTTGCTGCCCGCGGGGGTGACCGCGGTGTCCGGTGACTTCTCGGCCGGCGACGTCGTGGAACTGCTGGACGTGGGCGGGCGGATTCGAGCCAGGGGAGTCACGTCGTACGACGCCGAGGCCGTGGCGACGATGATCGGCCGCTCCACCGCCGATCTGCCGCAGGACCTGCAGCGTGCGATTGTGCACGCCGACGATCTGGTCCCCGTGAACTAGCGCCGCGCAGAAACGAACGAAGCGAGTCGGAACTCCCGTGAAAGAGTTCCGACTCGCTGTGCTTGGTCAGTCCGTGAGAGCTGAGCCGGTAGTCAGTCCCGGCGGTGCTTGGCGTCGCCGACCGGTACGGGGACCAGAGGGTAGACGCCGTTCTCGTCGTGCACCTCGGTGCCGACGACGGGCGGGTTGAACACGCACATCATGCGCATCTGCTCGTCGACGATCACCGTGTGGCGCTCATGGCCGTCGAGCAGGTACATGCTGCCCGCAGCCAGCGGATAGCTCTCGCCGGTCTCCCGATCCAGGAGCGTGCCCTTGCCCTCCACCAACCAGACCGCCTCGATGTGGTTGGCGTAGTGGAACTCGTTGACCGAGCCCGCCGCGATGGTGGTCTCGTGGAACGAGAACCCGACACCGTCGCCACCGAGCACGATGCGCTTGGAGACCCAGTTGCCCAGCGGGTCGGCCACCTCGCGCTCGGTGCCGGTGATCTCATCGGTAGTGCGGACGATCATGCGTTGTGCTCCTTGATGGCTTCGTCGACGGCGTCGCTGAGGATGGCCAGGCCCTGGGCGAGTTCTTCACTGGTGATGGTCAGCGGCGGCAGCAGCTTGACGACCTCGGAGTTCGGTCCGGAGGTCTCCGCGAGGAGGCCCTTGCCGAAGGCGATCTCGCAGGCGCGGTCGGCGAGTTCGGCCTGCTCGAAGACCAGGCCCTGGACCATGCCGCGGCCGCGGTGCGAGAGACCCTCGTGGCGCTTGCAGAGCTCGTCGAACGCCTGGGCGATCTCCATGCCCTTGGCCTTGATCTGGACCGACAGCGTGTCGTCCGACCAGAACTCGTTGATGGCCTCGGTAGCGGTGACGAACGAGGGGTTGTTGCCGCGGAAAGTGCCGTTGTGCTCGCCGGGCTCCCACACGTCCAGCTCGGGCCGGATCAGGGTGAGGGCCATCGGCAGACCGTAACCGCCGATCGACTTCGACAGCGTCACGATGTCCGGGACGATGCCCGCTTCCTCGAAGGAGAAGAAGTCGCCGGTGCGGCCGCAGCCCATCTGCACGTCGTCGACGATGAGCAGGATGTCCTTGCGCTTGCAGAGGTCGGCCAGGCCGCGCAGCCACTCGGCGCGCGCGACGTTGACGCCGCCCTCGCCCTGTACGGTCTCGACGATGACGCCTGCCGGGCGGTTGAAACCCGAACCGGAGTCGTCGAGCACGCGCTCGAACCAGGCGAAGTCCTCCACGGCGCCGTCGAAGTAGTTGTCGAACGGCATCGGGGTGGTGTGCACCAGCGGCACGCCCGCGCCGTTGCGCTTCATCGCATTGCCGGTGACGGCGAGCGATCCCAGCGTCATGCCGTGGAAGGCGTTGGTGAAGTTGATGATGGCTTCGCGGCCGGTGACCTTGCGGGCCAGTTTCAAGGCCGACTCGACGGCGTTGGTGCCGGTGGGGCCGGGGAACTGGACCTTGTAGTCGAGGCCGCGCGGTGCCAGGATCTTGGCGGCGAAGGTCTCCAGGAACTCGCCCTTGGCGCGGGTGGACATGTCGAGTCCGTGGGTGATCCCGTCGCCCGCGATGTATTCCAGGAGTGCCTTTTTCAGCGCGGGATTGTTGTGCCCGTAGTTGAGTGCGCCGGCGCCGGCGAAGAAGTCGAGGTAACGATTCCCGTCGACGTCGGTGATCCAGCTGCCCTGCGCGGTGTCGAAGACGGCCGGCCAGGCGCGGCAGTAGGAGCGGACTTCAGATTCGTGCTTGGTGAAAGTTCGGTCGTCCATTGCAGTTTCAATAATCATTGTTCGAGTCAATCCTCGTGTGTTTTGTCGGCGTCACACAGTGGTTTGCGCCGGCGTGAGCAGATACAGATCTTCGGGCTCGTGCGAGTCGAGGAAGAGATCCGCGCTGAAGAACGGCTCGCGTTCAAAATGCAGGCCGAGGGCTCGGGCAGCGCCTGCGAACAGTCGCTGAGATGCCTCGTTGTCGGGGCTGATCGTCGTGTTGATGGCGACGACGCCGGTCGGCGCGCAGTAGTCGAACAACTCGCAGAGCATTCGTTTCGCAATCTGCTTGCCGCGTTGCGCTTCATCGACCGCCACCTGCCACACCATGAGGGTGTCGCGGGCTGCGGGGCGACGATAACCGGTGACGAATCCGACGACATGGTCGTCGACTTCGGCCACGATCGAGGTCTCGGAAAAATCCTGTGACCATAGGACGTAGGAATAGGGCGAATTAACGTCCAGTACTCGTGAATCGCGAGCGATCTCCCACATCCGTTTTCCGTCACGGGCCCGCGGTCGACGGAAGGCGACCGTGTTTCCGGTGTCTGTTTCCGGGGACTTCGTATTCGGTTTCATGACGCATTCGACGTTATCGGCCCATCAGATGAAAGTCATGGTCGATCGAATATTGGTGCGACGACGCTCAACCTTTGCGCAGTTCAACCAAGCTGTGTGGCATATGTCACACTCGGGTGCAACGCGGGGTCTCGATGAGGGTCGCGACGGCGGGCAGGATCACTTCGCAGCGATGGTCGATCTTGAGTTCGGCGAGGTCGTCGGCGCGGGTTCCTCCACGGTTCACGATGTACAGCGGTTTGCCGGTAGACGCCGCTCGGCGGGCGAATCGCAGGCCCGACATCACGGTGAGTGAGGAACCCGCGATCAGGAGGGCGTCGGCCTCGTCGAGCAACGCGTAGGCGTGTTCGACCAACTCCTTCGCAACTGCTTCTCCGAAGTACACGATGTCCGGTTTGAGGATGCCGCCGCACTCGGCGCAGTCGAGCATCACGAAGTCGCCGATGTCCTCGAGCGCTGCGTCGGCGTCGGGCGCCACCTCGATGGCGCCCCGCGACACCACCCGACGAGTGAATCCGGGGTTGGCGGCTTCTAGCGCCTCGGCATGGCGGTGGCGGGACAGGACTGATCCGCAGTCCAGGCAGCGCACGCGGGCGTAGGAGCCGTGGAGGTCGATCGCCGCGTGCGACCCCGCCTTCATGTGCAGCATGTCGACGTTCTGGGTGATGACCCCGCTGACGACCCCTTGTGTCTGGAGCGTGGTGATCGCTCGGTGCGCGGCGTTCGGCTGGGCGGCATCCATGTGGCGCCAGCCGAGATGATTCCGCGCCCAGTACCGTCGCCGGTTCTCGGAGGAGGCCAGAAACGCGTCGATCGTCATCGGCGTCCGGGACGGGGAGCCGGGGCTGCGATAGTCGGGGATGCCGGAGGAGGTCGAGATCCCCGCTCCGGTGAGCACGACGGTGCGGCGGCCCGTCAGTAGTTCGGCGAGTTCCTCGGCGCGTCGCGTCGGATCGGAGTCGGCCACCGTGGCCGGTGCCGGAGTCCACGCGGTGCTTCGAGTTCTCATGCCCACCAGGGTACGGAGCGGGAGGTCTGCGGGGCGGAGTCCGCTGATGGGCGTCGACGGCGCCTACTAGGATGGACGGCGATATGACCAGAATCATTGCCGGAGAGTTCCGCGGTCGTCGGCTCTCCGTTCCGGCCGAGACCACCCGTCCCACGTCCGATCGCGTGCGGGAAGCGGTCTTCTCCATGCTCGGTTCGCGGATGGACCTGTCCGACATGCGTGTCCTCGATCTCTACGCGGGCAGCGGCGCGCTCGGTCTCGAGGCGGTCTCGCGAGGGGCGGCGTCGGCGGTGCTCGTGGAATCCGACCGCCGCGCGGCGGGGGTCCTCCGCGGCAACATCGGGGTGTGCGGGGCGGCGGCGCGCGTGCGCATCGTCAACCGCAGCGTCGAATCGTTCATCGCCGCTCCCAGTGGTGAGTTCGACCTGATCTTTCTCGATCCGCCGTACGAGGTGTCGACCGAGGACGTCAATCAGGTTCTCGCTGCGCTGTCGTCGTTGCTCTCGCCGGAGGGCTGGGTGGTCGTGGAGCGCGGCCGGCGCAGCGACGACGTCACGTGGCCGGCCGGGCTGGAAGAAGTCGCGGCCAAGCAGTACGGCGACAGCGTCGTCGTCTTGGCGAGCCGCTGACTCCGGACCCTCGGCATCCAAGTAGATTCAGCAGACATGACTGCTGCTGTCTGCCCCGGCTCGTACGATCCCTTCACGCTCGGCCACCGCTACGTGGTGGAGCGGACCGCCGCGCGCTTCGATCGGGTGATCGTCGCCGTGGTGGTCAATCCCAACAAGCAGGGGATGTTCACCGTCGACGAACGCATCGCTCTCATCGAACGGGACTGCGCCGACCTGCCGAATGTCGAGGTCCGCAGCTGGACCGGACTCGTGGTCGACCTGTTGACCGCGGAAGGCGCGGACACGATGGTCAAGGGCCTGCGGTCGGAGACCGACTTCGCGTACGAGATCCCGATGGCGCAGATGAACCGGGAGCTGACGGGCTGCGAGACCCTGTTCATGCTCACCGACCCGCGGTTCGCGCACGTCTCGAGTTCGCTGGTGAAGGAGGTCGCGAAGTTGGGCGGCGATGTGCGTCCGTATCTCTCCGGCCCGATTCACGATGCGCTGCACGATCGGATCGCGGGGGTCCGCAAGGCCTGACCCTCCGCGACACGCCCGGTCCGCCTCCTCAGTCACAGCCGCAACATTCGGCACAATGGCCTCAGAGATATCAATGGCCGCCGTACCGAGGCTGAGCCGGATCGGAGAAATCGTGTACCGCGTATTTGAAGCGCTCGACGAGCTGGTCGCGATCGTCGAAGAGGCGCGCACCGTGCCGATGACCGCCGGGTGCGTGGTTCCTCGCGGCGACGTCCTGGAACTGATGGACGACCTGCGCGACGCTTTGCCGGGTGAACTGGACGACGCCCAGGATGTGCTTGACGAGCGCGACACACTGGTGGCCAATGCCCGCGAGCAGTCGGACCGGATGATCACCGGCGCCGAGAACGACTCCGAGGCGATGGTCGCGCATGCGCGCGCCGAAGCCGATCGCATCATGGCCGAGGCCAAGGCCCGCGCCGACCGGATGATCGACGAGGCGACCAACAATGCCAACGCGATCATCGGTGATGCCAACGACGAGGCGCAACGCCTGGAGCACAGTGCCAACCGCGAGTACGAGGCCGTGACCGGCCGCGCTCGCGCCGAGGCGGCACGCGTCGTCGAAGCCGGCAACGCGAGCTACAACAAGTCGGTCTCGGACGGCATCGTCGAGCAGCAACGTCTCGTGTCGGAGTCGGAGGTGGTCGCAGCGTCGAAGTCGGAGGCCGAACGCATCGTCGATGCGGCCCACGCCGAGTCGGACCGCCTGCGCGGCGACTGCGACGTCTACGTCGACGACAAGCTCGCCGACTTCGAGGACATCCTCACCGGGACGCTCCGTTCGGTGAACCGCGGACGTCAGCAACTCCGTACCGGTGCCGGTGTGCACGACTACGTCGAGTACCCCCACGGTGTCGACGAGGGCATGCCCGGTCCCGCGCAGATGGCGGGCTGACCGGCCTCGGTTGGCGACCCGCACCGACGCAGTAACATGGCTTGAGTGACTGATTCTGGATTCGTTATCGACGTCCGGTCGGTGCCGCGGCGCGCCGGCTCGCTGACTGAGAAGGCCTGGTCCTTCGACGCACCCGAGCGCATCGGCGCGGAGATGATCGGGATTCCGGCGGGAGAGAAGATCGCGTTCGACCTCCGTCTCGAATCGGTGTCCGAGGGAATCCTGGTGACCGGGACCCTCGGCGGCCACGCCGAAGGCCAGTGCAGTCGTTGCCTGGACCCGATCGATCAGGACATCTCGGTGTTCCTGACGG
Organism: Gordonia sp. (in: high G+C Gram-positive bacteria); assembly: GCF_012515855.1. Classification (GTDB taxonomy): domain Bacteria; phylum Actinomycetota; class Actinomycetes; order Mycobacteriales; family Mycobacteriaceae; genus Gordonia. The sequence goes on along the minus strand of NZ_JAAYXO010000075.1, from coordinate 777 downwards.
AACTGTTCGTCTACCCCGACAGCGAGACCGATCGCACCGCGGAAGAGGACGAGGAAGTCGAACGGATCGTCGACGAGAAGATTGATCTGGAGCAGATCGTCATCGACGCCATCGCGACCGATCTGCCGCTCTCGCCGCTCTGTACCGATGACTGCCCGGGCCTGTGCCCGGAATGCGGGGTGAAGCTCGCCGACGCGGAGCCCGATCACGGGCACGACATCATCGATCCGCGCTGGGCCAAGCTGGCCGATCGCATGGACGAGACCGGCGGGGAGAAGTGAGCAAGCGTCCCGACCCCACGCTCCTCACCGACGTCCTCGGCGTCCCCGTCGACGCCGATCTTCTCGAGTTGGCGCTGACGCACCGGTCGTACGCCTATGAGAACGGCGGCCTTCCGACCAACGAGCGTCTGGAGTTCCTCGGCGACGCGGTCCTCGGCGTGGTGGTCACCGAACGTCTGTACCTCGGCTTTCCCGATCGCCCCGAGGGCGAGCTCGCCAAGATCCGCGCGAGCGTGGTCAACATGCACGCGCTCGCCGACGTGGCCCGCGGACTCGGCGAGGGCGGCCTCGGCAGCCACCTGCGACTGGGACGCGGCGAGGAACTCACCGGCGGACGCGACAAGGCGTCGATCCTGGCCGACGGCCTCGAATCGCTGTTCGGCGCCATCTTCCTCGATCACGGGATCGAGGTGTCCAAGCGAGTGATCATGAATCTCTTCGAGCCGATCATCGAGCGCTCCGGGCGCCTCGGTGCCGGCCTGGACTGGAAGACCTC
>NZ_JAAYXO010000074.1 GCF_012515855.1 Gordonia sp. (in: high G+C Gram-positive bacteria) | reverse complement strand
GCCTACACCCGCGACGATCGTCGCGTGATGATCCTCGACGACCCGCCGCGGGTGGAACGCGACCCCGACGGCGCACGGCGGGAAGCCTGGGAACGGGTGCACCAGATGGTGAACGCATGATGCGGCGGGTGTCGCTCGGCGTCCTCGGCTGCGTCGGGGCGCTCGCGTTGGTCGGATGCTCGGATGCGGAGAGCCCGGTCGCGTCGACGGCAGGCGCATCGGTGACGACGACCTCGCCGGTCTCGTCCCCGTCCGCCTCGACTTCGCCAGGGAAGACGTCGGTGTCGGGGTCGCTCGGCTCGTCGTCGTTCGGTTCGTCGGAGGCGGTGCTGCCGCCGCCGTACATCGCGTCGGCCACCTGGGCCGACACCGCGGTCGGACCGAGCCTGCAGGTCGCGCCGACGAATAACGGTCGCAAGGTCGCGTCCCCGACGGCGGGAGCGAAGGCCTGGGCCGAGGTCCTGGCGCTCGACCCGAGCGCCGACACCCCGGGCATGAAGGCGCAGTTCGACTTCCACTGGACCTTCGCGCGCCTGGTGGAGCCGAACAAGCCGACCTGGAATCTGGAGCCCGGCCGCCCCGTCGTGAGTCCGGATGAGATGGTCCGCACCAGGTGCAACCCCGGCTTCGCGGAGGAGTAGGGTACCCGAACCCCTTGCGCCGCAGTCGCCAACGCGTCGTCGCACCACGCTGTCCCTCCGCCGTTGCCACTGTCATCGTTGCCTCACGCTGATCGAGTAAGTGAGGAGCGGAGCGACGAGCGCATCGAAATCGACGCCGGGCTGGGTCCCGCGAACCACGGCCGTCCACCCGACATCCGACGGCAGAAATGTCCGACCCTGCCACTAGAGTCTGACCCGTGATCACCGGTGACTTGAAGAACAAGATCGACGCTGTCTGGAATTCGTTCTGGTCGGGCGGCATCAGCAATCCGCTCGAGGTGATCGAGCAGGTCACGTACCTGCTGTTCATCCGTCGTCTGGACGAGTTGCAGACGCGCGCGGAGAAGAAGGCACGGGTCACCGGGAAGATCGAGAACCCGACGTTCCTGCCGGGGCAGGATCATCTGCGGTGGAGCGTGTTCAAGAACTCCGCCCCGGAGGTCATGTTCCAGACTGTCGGCGAGCAGGTGTTCCCGTTCCTCCGGCAGCTCGGAGGCGACGATTCGACGTTCGGCGAGCACATGAAGGACGCTCGCTTCACGATCCCGACGGCGGCGCTGTTGAGCAAGGTTGTCGACATGCTCGACGACATCCCGATGGACAACCGGGACACCAACGGCGATCTCTACGAGTACCTGCTGTCGCAGATCGCCTCCGCGGGCAAGAACGGTCAGTTCCGGACGCCGCGGCACATCATCGAGATGATGGTGGCGATGACCGCTCCCGCACCAGGCGACGAGATCTGCGACCCGGCGTGCGGTACCGCAGGCTTCCTGGTGGAAGCGAGCGAGTACCTGCGCGAGCACCATGCCGATGCGCTGCTGAATGCGGAGCAGCGCAACCACTTCCACCACTCGATGTTCCACGGCTACGACTTCGACTCGACGATGCTGCGGATCGGCAGCATGAACATGCTGCTGCACGGGATCGAGGCGCCTGATATCCGCTACCGTGACTCCCTCTCTGAAGGTGCGAGTGAGGATGCGGACAAATACACGCTGATTCTGGCGAACCCGCCGTTCGCCGGCTCTCTGGACTATGAGTCCACGAGCAAGGAGCTGCAGGTGGTCGCGAAGACCAAGAAGACCGAGCTGTTATTCCTGGCCCTGTTCTTGAAGTTGTTGAAGCCGGGTGGTCGTGCGGCGGTGATCGTGCCGGACGGCGTGCTGTTCGGGTCGACGAAGGCGCACAAGGCGTTGCGGACGATCCTCGTCGAGGAACAGAAGCTCGACGCGATCGTGAAGCTCCCGTCCGGGGTGTTCAAGCCGTACGCGGGGGTGTCGACGGCGATCGTGTTCTTCACGAAGACCAACTCCGGTGGCACCGACGACGTCTGGTTCTACGACGTACAGGCCGACGGCTTCTCCCTCGACGACAAGCGCAACCCGATCGAGGCCAACGATCTTCCCGACGTCGTCGCGCGCTGGAAGACCTTGTCGGATGAGGACTCGCCCGAACATGCGCGTGCCCGGACCGATCAGAGCTTCGTGGTCCCGAAGGCCGACATCGTGGCGCAGGGCTACGACTTTTCGATCAACCGGTACAAGCAGATCGAGTACGACGAGGTGGAGCACCGCCCGCCGCTGGGCATCATCGCCGACATTGAGGCGTTGAACGGCGAGATCGCTGCTGGTGTGGCTGAGTTGAAGGCGATGCTGTCGTGACGGTACTTGCGGATGTGCTCGATGTAGCCGGCCGGCCTGAGCGGATTAGTGCCCCGGGAGAAGAGCTGTTTGTGACGGTGAAGTTGAACTGTGGCGGCGCGGTTCAGCGGGTGGTCAAGAGTGGCAAGGTTCCAGTTCCATTTACCGGATATCGCGTTCGTGCAGGCCAATTCATCTACTCGCGCATCGACGCCCGTAATGGAGCGTTCGCGATAGTTCCCGAGGAACTCCATGGGGCGGTCGTGTCGAAGGACTTTCCGGTATTCGATGTGCGACGTGAGCAGATCGATGAACGGTATCTGGTACATTTTCTGCGTGCGGGTCGCCTGCAGGAGAAGATTCGTGCGGCAAGTTTCGGTGCGACTAATCGGCAGCGGATCACCGAAGAGCATCTGCTCGGGTTTGAGATCTTCCTGCCTCCCCTCGACGAACAACGCCGCATCGCCGCGATCCTCGACCAAGCCGACGCCATCCGCACCAAGCGTCGCCAGACGTTGGCCCACCTCGACGACCTTACGAAGTCGATCTTCCAGGCGAGAGTTGGAGATCCGCGTACGAACCGATATGGGTTTAGAATCGCGAGAATTGGAGATGTTTCAATGGTCGTGACCGGTAATTCTCCGTCGAGGCTTGATTCGGACAACTTTGGATCGCAGATCGAGTGGATAAAATCGTCAAACATTGGGGGTCACGTAGCGAGTCGGGCGGAGGAGTGCCTGTCAGAGAAGGGCATGAGTCATGCGCGCATGGTTAATCGTGGTTCCGTGCTGGTCACCTGCATTGCGGGTAGTCCTGAGAGTATCGGAAAATGTTCGATCGTTGATCGCGATGTTGCATTCAATCAGCAGATTAACGCTGTGGTCCCGGGCGAGGAGGTTCTGGCGCTGTTTTTGCTGCAACAGTTGAAGAATTTCCCCGGCATTGTTCGCGAAAAGTCAACTGGTGGAATGAAAGGCCTTGTGAACAAGAGTGCGTTCGAGTCAATTGGAATCCTCGTTCCACAGATTGAAGTGCAGGAATCGGTTGTTAACAGGCTGTCGGTAGTGTGGTCAGAACAGGCAGCTGTCCAACGCGCCCTCGCCGCCGCCGACGAACTCTTCGCCTCTCTCCAATCCCGAGCCTTCCGAGGCGAACTCTGATGGCGGCACCGACGTGGGATCAGTACATGGCTCCGACGCTGCGCGCCTCGCTGGACGGTGAGATCCGTCGGAATCGGGACCTTGTTCAGGCCGCGTCGGACCTTCTCGGGCTGTCGGAGGAGCAGCGCGCGATCGTCATCCCGTCCGGCCAGAACCAGTGGGTGAACCGCGGGAACTGGTCGCTGTCGTACCTGACTCGGGTCGGGGCGCTGGAGCGGACGAGTCGTGCGCACTATCGGATCACCGACGTCGGACGGAAGCTGCTCGCCGATCATCCGGACGGGATTACGGAGAAGCATCTCCGGGCGCTGTCCGGTGACCCGAATGCGCCGCACACCTGGAAGGCCTTTCCGAGTCCAAGCGGGGAGGCTGCGGCAGTGGTGCCGTCAGAAATCGAGACGGCGCTCGATCCGCGTGAGCAGATCGAAGAGGGGATCGCTCGGATCAAGGCAGACGTCGCGGATCAGTTGCTGAGTCGATTGCTGGACCAGGATTGGGCGTTCTTCGAGAAGGCGGTGCTGGACCTGCTGATCGGTATGGGCTACGGCGGAGCCGAGGGATCGGCACTCCATACTCGGCTGTCGAAGGACGGCGGCATCGACGGGGTGATCGACCAGGACGCGCTCGGACTGTCGCGGATCTACGTGCAGGCGAAGCGGTACGGACCCGACAACATCGTCGGTCGGCCCGCGATTCAAGGCTTTGTCGGTGCTCTCGCCGGCAACCAGGCCAGTCAAGGTGTCTTCATAACGACCAGCAGGTACAGCGCCGATGCCATCGCCTATGCTGACTCGGTGCCGACGCGCGTCGTCTTGATCGACGGGGATCGTCTGACTCGCTTGATGATCAGGTTCGGTGTCGGCGTCCAGGTGAAGCAGACGCTGCACGTCGTCGAAGTGGATGAAGACTTCTTCGAGTAACGCCTCAGCCGATCGTTTCCCGGTGGTCGTCACGACGAGAAGGGTACGTTGACGGTAATCGTTGAACTCGCCGATTCCTGACTGCTTTGTCGGTTTGGCCAGACACGGAATGGGTATTTTCCATGGGAACAGCGCAAACACGCTTCTGCGGTAAGTGTGAGAGGCACGTACCGCTTCGCTACTACAATCCCGGGACGTTTCGTTGCAACGACGGGTGCCTGAGTTCGACGCAGCGAATCAGGCAACAATCCAAGAGCGGAGCCCCGCAAAAGTCTCGTGGGAAATCCGGTGGTTCAGCGCGTAAGAAAAAAGCGGGCAAGGCTGCGTCACCGGGTGAGACCCGCAGATGTCCGAGATGCCTCCGCAACGTCTCTGTTCGTTCTGGTGTCCTCGTTTCTCATAACAACCGACGTTCATTGCCCTGCGCGGGATCTCGGTTGCCGATTCCTGAAGTCAGTCAGGACGCACTTGACCACCGGATCTCCGGGAGTTTCGAGGGCGGTCGTCGCTGATGCGTCGGCGGGTCGTGATGTTCTACGCGCCGAGCGACGTTACGTGCGGACTGGTTTCCAATGGCTCAAATGCTCGATGACCGTTGGCGCGTCCCGAACGAGTGTCGTTCTCCGCGCCACGACGCCCGCCTGTTGAAGGTGACCGATCAGCACGATCGGCGCTACCTGGAGGTCGTCAGCGACGCGCCGGATCCATGACGAATCGATTCTGGCGGGTGTCTGCGGAATCTCGCCGGCGACGGCGAACGTGCTCGCGAGTTGGTCGGCGTCGTCCTCGCGGGCTCCATCGGAGGCGGCGAAATCGTCGAGGATCACTTCGTCGTTGTTCAAGTGCCCTAGCAAGACATGCGATACCTCGTGGAGCAGAGTGAACAGAATCTTGTCGAGTCGTTTGCCGCGGCCCGAAAGCCCGATCACGGGTGTGCCCCCGTCGAGTAGTGCGCAGCCGTCCAACTTCCCGCCGGGAAACGACTCGATGTAGACGAGCTTCACGCCCACCTCGGCGAACATCGATTGGAAGTTCGCGAACGAACTGGGGTCGCGAGCGAGGCGCGACAGATTTCCGGCGAGGTGTTGAAGCGCTTCGTGATTGAACCGTGCGACGGGCAGCTTTTTGGCGACGGATCGCACGCATGCTGCCCAGGCCTGTTGCAGTCCCGTGGTTCTTTCGGCGGTGTTACTCCGCCGAGCGGCGAACTGGAAGCGAGGTGCCTCATCGATCGACGAGATCTCAAAGAGGTCCATGACTTCGCGCGCTTGCTGGTTCACGTCGTTGGGTGTCATGAATCCTCGTTGGACGAGGAGTGCAACCGGCGCAAGCTCGTGCATCTTGGCGCGGAGTTGTATCTCGGCGAGGGACTGCTGGGACTCCGCGTCCTGCGACTGCTGCCATAGTAGATAGGAATTCTGGAGGTTGAGCCAGATCTCGGCTGATGTTCCGAGTGCGGCGCCGATCTGAGCTGCGGATTCCCGCGTGATCTCCTTCTTGCCAGAGATAATCTCCGAAACGAACTGGGCAGGGCGGCCAAGTATGGTGGCGAACTCAGCATGTGTCAGTTCCCGTGCATCAAGTTCGTCGGCCAGGTGCTCGCCTGCGGGGAACAGTTCGGCGGCGAGGGGCGTGTCCATGAGTTCACCGTCCTTTCAGTGGTAGTCGACCATCTCCACGACGATCACAACGCGACCGTCGGCAACGGTGCGAAATTTGATGATGAGTCGGTATTGCTTGTTGAGTCGAATGGAGGACGTGCCAGCACGGTCGCCACTCAGCTTCTCGAGTCGCAGCGAACGGAGGGCGTAGAGGTCCCGTTCGTCGACGGCAGCGGCAAGTATTTGAATCTTCTTGCGGTAGGCCGTGAGGACGTCCGGTCCCCAGCCCTTCGGGCGATACTGGCGGTCGGAGGCCGCGCGTTGGAGGGTGTCGTCCTCGAAAATGATGCGCAAAGAGGCTGCCTCACATGACTTGTGGCGTTCAGGTCGGCGCTGACTGAACGCCGGTGCAAATCATCTTGTCGCATCAGCTTCACCTCTTCGCTGAAGCATACTTGACGACACCGTTACAGTGCAACTGTAACCGTGCGCGGATCTGTGCGGCGGTCCTCGCTGCGGGACTGTCGGTGTCGATCGTTAGCATGACGTTCAAACGTTCATCACAGACAAATCGGGGGTTGAAAAGTGAAGCGGATCTGTTCGTTGCTCGCACTGGGTGGGCTGGCCGTCGTGCTGGCGGCGTGCTCTGAGAATCAGGCTGCGAGCGAGTCGACCACAGCGTCGTCTGCGCAATCCTCGTCGGCGGCGTCTGTGACGGACGTGGACTCAGCGGAGTATCAGAGTGCGTCGTACCCGGGGTTGATTGAGTGGCAGTACGCCTCCGGTCGATGGTGCACCGCGGGAACAGGTTTCGGAGCGGGTTCGGGCGAGATGAAGGTGACGTGCGCGGTAGCCTTCCCGAAGGGATCGCCCACGGTCAAGAACGACGTCTTCGTCGGTGAGCCGAACACCATCAGGCTCTCGAAGCAGGGGACCGAGGCGACGATCGAAGAAGGCGGATCGACCACCGCGAAGCGGCTGGCTCCCGACCATCGGATCACCATCGACGGTTTTTCATGCACCGCACTGACGAACGACGGAATCGAATGCTCGTCGGGTGCTGCCGGATTCAAGGTCGTCGGAGGCACGTTGACGCGTTCTGGAATTGAGATCGCTCCGTCGACGCCTGACGCGCCGACGTCGACGACAGAGAGCAGCGCTCCGGCAACCGACGGTTCGCCGATGGAGAACTACACGGAGGGCACCGAACCTGTCGCACCCGGAACTCTGTGCGGCGTCTCCACTGGGAACACGCCCGTCACGGTCGTCAGTGGTCGCATCTCCTGCACCGACGCGATCGCGGTGATCGACGGCTACAAAGCCCTGCCGAACGACGGAACGTACGGGTCGAGCAATATCCGCATGTACCAGGGCTACAACTGTGCGACCACAACGCTCGGCATGGTGGACGACCTCGGCTACACGATGCGCTGCAGCAAGGGTGACATCGATCTGCAGGTGCCGAAGTTCTGACCGGTATGTCGTAACCACGGCATAGGATCACAGGCGATGGGCAACTTCGACTTCGTACACACCACGCTCCCGGCGGTCTATGAGGACTGCGCTCGCGCCGAAAGCTACATGCGGTCCGATCCCCGGTCGGCGTGCGTCTACGCGCGTCGGGCAGTGGAACTGCTGGTCGGGCATCTCTACCGCGTGATGAATCTGGCCGACCCGTACCGGGACGATCTGTCCGCGCACATCAACGATGGTGCGTTCAAGGCCCGGGTGGGCAACGGAATCGTCGCCAAGCTGAACCTGATTCGCAAGGTCGGCAACACCGCCGCGCACGAGGTTCAGCCGATCCCGCCGAATGCTGCGTTCCAGGTGATCAAAGACCTGCACCACGTGATGCTCTGGGCGTCGTACAACCATTCGCCGAATCCCGCAGCGGCACCGATGGGCGCGCGGTTCGACATCGCGCTGGCCAAGAAGTCGGCGCCGCTCAGCAAGGCCGAGGTCGCTCGCCTGCTGCAGATGTTCAACGACCAGGACGAAGCACACAAGCAGGCGCTCGCGGAAAAGGAAGGGCTCCTCGCCGAACAGGAAGCCGAGATCGCCAGGCTCCGCAAGGAGATCGAGGCCGCCCAGGCGACCAAGACCGCACCCGACGACCGCGACTACGACGAGAGCGCGACGCGCGATGCCGTCATCGACGTTCTCCTGAACGAGGTCGGCTGGCCGCTGGACCAGGCGCGCGACCGCGAGTACGAGGTCAGCGGGATGCCGAGCGCCAGCGGCACCGGGTACGTGGACTACGTCCTCTGGGGCGCCGACGGCCTGCCGCTCGCTGTGGTGGAAGCGAAGCGGACCAGCAAGTCGCCGCAGGTGGGCAAGCAGCAGGCGTCGCTCTATGCCGACTGCCTGGAGCGGAAGTTCGGTCGGCGCCCTGTCATCTTCTACACCAACGGCTACGAGCACTGGATGTGGGACGACGCCGCAGGGTATCCGCCGCGCCAGGTCCGCGGCTTCTATACACGTGATGAGTTGGAGCTCCTGATCCAGCGGCGCACCACTAGGCAGCCACTGTCGGCAGCGTCGACCAATGCGGAGATCGCGGGCCGTCCCTATCAACAGCGGGCCATCCGAGCGGTCGATGCCGTGTTCGACAACAAGAACCGCGAAGCCCTCCTCGTCATGGCGACCGGAACAGGAAAGACGCGGACCGTTGTCGCCCTCGTCGATCAGTTGATGAAGGCGAACTGGATGAAGCGGGTCCTGTTCCTCGCCGACCGCACGGCCCTGGTCTCACAGGCTGTCGGCGCGTTCAAGGAGCACCTGCCGAGTGCCACCACCGTCAACCTGGTGACCGAGAAGTCCACGGAGGGACGGGTCTTCGTCTCCACCTACCCGACGATGATGAACCTGATCAATGCCGTCGACGAAAGTGGCCGACGATTCGGTCCCGGTTATTTCGACCTCATCATCATCGACGAGGCTCACCGCTCGGTGTACGCCAAGTACGGTGCGATCTTCGACTACTTTGACTCCCTGCTCGTGGGCTTGACCGCGACGCCGAAGGACGAGGTGGACCACAACACGTACCGCCTGTTCCATCTGGAGGACGGCGTCCCGACCGATGCGTACACCCTGGAGGAGGCCGTCGACGCCGGCTACTTGGTGCCGCCGAAGGCCATCAGTGTCGGCACCAAGTTCCTTCGCTCGGGCATTCGGTACGACGAGCTGACGCCGGAGGAGAAGGACCAGTGGGACCTGCTGGACTGGGGTGAGGACGGACCGCCCGACGAGGTGGACTCCGAGGCGATCAACCGTTTCCTGTTCAACACCGACACGGTCGACAAAGTGCTGAAGCACCTGATGACGCAGGGGCACACGGTGGAGGGTGGTGATCGACTCGGCAAGACGATCATCTTCGCCAAGAGTCGCAGGCACGCGGAGTTCATCGGCGAGCGTTTCGACATCAACTACCCGCAGTACGCGGGACAGTTCGCGCGGGTCATCACGCACGGGACGCCGTACGCGGAATCGCTCATCGACTCGTTCAAGCAGGTGGACAAGGCGCCACACATCGCGATCAGTGTGGACATGCTCGATACCGGCATCGACGTGCCCGAGGTGGTGAACCTCGTCTTCTTCAAGATGGTGCGCGCCAAGTCGAAGTTCTGGCAGATGATCGGTCGTGGCACTCGACTGTGCCCGAACCTGTACGGGCCGGGCCACGACAAGAAGGACTTCTTCGTCTTCGACTTCTGCGGCAACCTCGAGTTCTTCAGCCAAGACCTGCCCGGCTCCGAGGGGCAGACGCAGAAATCGCTGTCGCATCGGATCTTCGAGGCACGCGTGGCACTGATCCGCGGACTCGCAGTGGCGGAGGACCCTGCCGAGCGGACGCTGCGCGACGACACGGCCGTCACGCTGCGCGAGATCGTCGCAGGCATGAACCTTGACAACTTCGTCGTGCGGCCGCACCGCAGAGCCGTCGAACGCTTCGCGGAGCCCGACGCGTGGGAGTCGCTGTCTGCGGAGGATGCCGAGCAACTCGACGCCATCGCCGGGCTGCCGTCGACGGTGGGCGACGCCGACGAGCAGGCGAAGCGATTCGACATCTTGATCCTGCGCCGCCAACTCGCACAGCTGGACGGGGACACGTCGACGGCTGAACGCATCCGGGAGACCGTGCAGGCGATCGCCGCGCAGTTGAAGGGCATGGACGCGATTCCCTCGGTGAAGCAGCAGATGGAACTGTTGGAGTCCGTCGCCGGCGACGAGTGGTGGATCGACGTGACCCTGCCGATGCTGGAGTTGGCGCGCCTGCGGATCCGCGGTCTCGTGAATCTGATCAGACGGGAGCCCGCGAATCCCATCTACAGCACCTTCACGGACACGATGATCGACGGCGTCGTCGTCGACCTCCCGGGCGTCACTCCGGGTACGAACCTGGAGCGCTTCCGTTCCAAGGCGGAGGCGTATCTGAAGGCGAACGTCGATCACGTCGCACTGCAACGCCTTCGCCGCAACAAGCAGTTGACCGCAGACGACCTGACGTCGTTGGAGGCCATGCTCATCGACAGCGGTGTCGGCGACCAAGGGGATCTGACGTGGGCGTCATCCCAGCCCGGTGGCTTGGGCATCTTCATCCGCGGCCTGGTGGGACTGGATCGCGGGGCGGCCTCGGATGCGTTCGCCGAGTTCCTTGACGGCTCCCGCTTCTCCGTCGAGCAGATCCGCTTCGTGGACCTGATCATCGACGAGCTGACCAAAAACGGCGTCATGGAGCCGGGACGGTTGTTCGAGAGCCCGTACATCGACAACGCGTCGGACGGCGTGGCCGGAGTCTTCGACGACAACGGTGTCGACGGAATCCTGGCGGTGCTGCAGTCGGTGCGGGAGTCGGCGTTGGTGGCGGCGAGCTGACGGGATCGGCGGGCCAACAATGCTAGTCCGTAGTTCGCGACCGCATGGTGGCTTAACGGTACGTAGTAGGCGATAGGGCTCTCAGTCTGCGAGACGCACTACTCGGCGGGTCGCCATTCTGGATCGTCGAACACGAACGACCCCACGCGGCCCTTGAGGCGGAGCAGGAGCCGTAGGTGGGGATGAGTCTCGGCCGAGTTCGCGCGAATGACAGTGAGTCGATGACCGTCGTTCGCGATGACGCTGTGGACGTGGTCTAGAAGCGGTTGTGGCACGTAACCCAGCAAGGTGCCGCGTGACTCGATCCCGATCGCGCGTGGCTCCGCCGGGTTCTGAGGGTCGGGGACGAGATCGAGCTGCGTACCTTGCTCGAGCCCATCGATGATCGCACTCGCTTTCGGACCTCGGTGGCTGACACCGTGAGCGAGGAAGTGCGCCGTGGTTTCACCGGTGCCCTGGTCGAACGAAGGGAGGGGGATCAGCTCAATGGGGTCGCCTTCGCGATGGCCCCCGGACGCTGCGAGAATCTCCCAGGAATCGGCTGACTCGGCTAGGTCCAGTGATTCGAGATATGCGGGCCGATCGGGACGCTTCGCGCTCATCACCCGCTCAGCGAAGGACGGGAACAATCGAGGGGAACGGTAGTCGCGCTCTAGATCGCTGAAGCCAGTCAGCGGAACGATACCGTTCGTCGCAGCTGAAGCGAGGTACCGGAACCGGTATTCGGATGTGGACCCGGAGTCAGTGGTCCGATCGAGGTAGCCGAGCGCGCGGTACCGCTTGTCGGAAGGAGACCGTCGCGTCACTAAGAGCCGTCGTCCGAGGGCCCGCTGGCCGGTGTCGGCCAGCTGGTCCAGAACCTCAGTGGAGGACATCGATCAGTCGCCTTCTATTCGTCTCAAGCACCGTATGCACAAAGATACGCGTGGGTTCGGACATCTTAGAGCAGCTTGCGATGATCGATTCGCAGTGCGCGAGTTCTAGGGACTCAATTCGCTGGGTCCAGTATTCGCGTGCAGGCTGACTGGCGAGCAACAGGGCAGTCGATGCCAGCTCGACGAGATCGATTCTCGAACCTCCGTCGAAGCGTTTCGTCAGGCCGTTGCGGCACCAATCGGCTGTCCCGTCTTCGCTGACGATCTGGGCGATCTTCGTTTCCCCGAGTCCTGAGCCGAACGCGGTGCCGTGGTCGAACGTCGGGCCGAGGAACTGCGTTCCGTCGGGAGAAGTCAGGATGCCCCAGTTATGGGCATGCCGGTCGGTGTTGGCGATCAGAGCATCAAGCATTAGATAGCCGGCGAACATGTCGAAGGCAGGCCACACCCGGAAAGCGAGGTCAGCGGGGTGCAGTCCGTTGAGGACTGAGTGGATGGCCTCCAGCGTGTGGCCATCGCACGAGTCTGCGTCGAAGCCGATCGGGTCCAATTCCGAGAGCAGGGCTGCGCCGGCGCTCCATGTCCAGTTGTCTGACCGCATGTCTCGGCTCATCGAGCCTTGGACACGAGCGCCGGTAGTCAAGCGAGTGACAGTGGCGAGTTGTGTCTCGGCAGCGGGCATGTGCAGCAGACGGGCAGTTTCGAAGGCGACTTTCTCTGCCCAGTCTTCGCCTCCGACGTGCATCTTCGGGATGTCGCCGCTCTTGATCGCTGCCTTGGAACGCTTCAGTTCCTTGACGGTGCGGGGCTTGAACAACCATCGGCTGATGAGGTCATGGTCGCTCGGCGGGTGGAACCAGCGCTTCTCTTCGTCTCCGCCGGGCTCAGCTTCACCGCGTGTCCACTTGTCGAGATCGAAGATCGGATACGGTGCGGTGCTCGGGATCGGTGGTTCAGGCATCGATGTCGACTTCGATCGCTGGTGCGACAAGTCGTGTGCTGGTTCGGACATCTATGCGATCGAAGGCACTGTCGCCCCGAGCGTCCATGTATGGCCCTCCCGTCTCGCCTGGTCGGTGACCACTTTACGGAGATGCGCGAAACGGAGAATAGGTTATCCACAGGTCTGCGAATCCGCGGTTCTCGCGCGATTCAGCGGCATCCGCATGCGCAGGGAGCACACGGATGTCGCTGAGCCCCCGGACGCGTCAGACGGCGACGCCGACCCGATCGAGCAGGCCTTCCCGCGCTGCGCGGTACTCGGCGGCGAGCCGGTCGACGGTCTCGGCGACCGTCGTGCGCGACGACACCGAGCCGATGCCCTGACCCGATCCCCACACGTCGCGCCAGGCCTTGACCTCGCCGAGACCGCCGTTCAGCGGGTCGGGGCCGGAGGTGGGCTTGGGCAGATCGGCAGGGTCGAAGCCGTGCTTCTCGATGCTTCCGCGCAGGTAGTTGCCGTGGACGCCGGTGAAGGTGCTGCTGTAGACGATGTCGTCGGCGGCGGAGGCCACCACCATGTCTTTGTAGTCGTCGACCACGTTGGCCTCGTCGGTGGCCAGGAACGCCGAGCCGATGTAGGCGAAGTCGGCGCCCGCGGCGAGCGCGGCAAGGATGGAGCGGCCGTGGGCGATGGCGCCCGACAGCAGGAGTGGGCCGTCGAACCACTCGCGAATCTCCTGGACCAGCGCGAACGGCGACAGCGTGCCCGCGTGCCCGCCCGCACCCGCTGCGACCGCGATCAATCCGTCGGCGCCGCGCTCGACGGCCTTGCGGGCGAAAGTGTTGTTGACGACGTCGTGCAGGACGATGCCGCCGTACGAGTGGACGGCGTCGTTCACGTCCTGGCGCGCGCCGAGGGAAGTGATGACGATCGGCACTCGGTGCTCGACGATCGTCGCGAGGTCTTCCTCGAGTCGGTCGTTGGACCGGTGGACGATCTGATTCACGGCGAACGGTGCCACGACGGCATCGGGATCGGCGGCGGCGTACGCGGCGTTGGATTCGGTGATCTCATCGAGCCAGTCCGACAGCTGGGACGCCGGTCGGGCGTTCAACGCCGGGAACGACCCGATGACGCCGGCCTGGCATTGGGCGCTCACCAGTCGGGGACCCGATGCGATGAACATCGGCGACGCGACGACGGGAACGGTGAGCGGGGTCTGAAGGATCTCCGGGAGTGTCATGTTTCGAACGATACAGTCAGAGATGACTGTTTTGTCAACGGTCAGTGCGAGAACGTGGAGAATGAGACGGGTGGAACGAAGACAGCAGGACCGGGCGGCACAGACGCGCGATGTGATCCTCGAAGCGGCGGCGAAGGTGCTGTTCGAGGAGGGGTACTCGGCGGCGACGACCCTGCACATTCAGCAGGTCGCCGGGGTCTCCCGCGGCCGACTGCTCCACCATTTCCCGTCGCGCGAGGTGCTCCTGACCGCTGCGGTGCACCACCTCGCCGACGTGCGGATCGCCGAACTGACGGCGGGCGTCACGATCCCCGTCGACCTCGGCGATCGGATCCGGTTCGCCGTCGCCGCGATGTGGGAGATCACCGGGCAGTCGTGCTTCTGGGCGACGATGGAACTCTGGATGGGCGCGCGGACGGCCAATCCGGAACTGCGCGAGGCGCTCTCGGGGGTGGAGCGGAAGATGCTCGGCATCCTGCGCGACCGGGCCGACGAGCTCTTCGGCGAGCGGGTGACGGCCCAGCCGGACTACCACCGGACCCGGGAGGTGATGATCACGTCGATGCGCGGTGCGCGTCTGGCCTACACCTTCCATCCGCGTGATCCAGAGACCGACCCGGCCCTCGGTCACTGGGAGGCGATGTTCGAGGCGATTCTTTCGGGCTAGCCCATCCGCGGGTTGACGCTGCTGTACTCCGGCGCGCGATTACTCCCGCGCGCGCATCCCCACGACGCGGCACACGACGTAGATCGCGAACGAGATGGTCGTGACCATCACCGACACCGGGAGTTCGGGGGCCAGCGACAGGATCACACCGCCGATCGCCGAGACCTCGGCGAAGACGATCGACAGGATCAGCACGGTCGTCGGATTCGCCGACAACCGCACCGCGGCGGCCGCGGGGGTGATCAGCAGGCTCATCACCAGCAGGGCGCCGATGATCTGGACGCCCTGGGCGGCGGCGAGGCCGACGAGGATCGCGAAGATCACCGACAGTGCGCGGACCGGCACGCCGGAGGCGACGGCGACGCGCGGATCGAGGCTGGCGAACATCAGCGGCCGGTAGATCGCGGCGTACACCGCGACGATCACGACGGCGGTCACCGACACGGCGATGAGACCGTCGCGCCCGACGCTGACCACCTGGCCGGTCAACAGCGAGAACCCGGTGCCGACGCGGCCGTACAGGCTCAGGAACAGCACGCCGAGGCCGAGGCCGAAGGCCATCACGGCACCGATTACCGAGTCGCGCTCGCGGGCGCGGTTGCCGAGCAGTCCGAACACGGCAGCGGCCAGCACCGCGCCGATGATGCCGCCGATGTTCACGCTCACGCCGGCCAGCAATGCCGCGGCCGCGCCGGTGAACGACAACTCGGCGGCGCCGTGGACGGCAAAGCTCATCTGCCGGGCGACGATCATCGGCCCGAGCAGGCCGCCGATCAGGCCGAGCAGGGCGATCGCGATCAGCGACTGCTGCACGAAGCCGCGGGACAGCAGGTCGGCGGTCTGCGAGAAGTTCCAGAACTGTCCCATGTCGGCGGCCAGGAGGGTCGTCGAAGTTCCGTTCACAGATCGTCTCCTGCGACGGCGAAGCCGACATCGGTTCCGAGCACGTCGCCCGGATAGGTGTGGGCGTTGCAGTGGTGGTCGTCCTCGCCGCCGATCACGACCAGGCGACCGCCGATCCGCAGGACTTCCACCGGACTGCCGTACA
This sequence comes from Gordonia sp. (in: high G+C Gram-positive bacteria), assembly GCF_012515855.1. Lineage (GTDB taxonomy): Bacteria > Actinomycetota > Actinomycetes > Mycobacteriales > Mycobacteriaceae > Gordonia. Next base: position 2,716 of record NZ_JAAYXO010000074.1, on the reverse strand, counting down.
GCTCGGTGAGCGTCCGGGAGTTCATCACTTCCTCCACCGTGCCGATCCGGAACGACCCGCCCGCCAGGTACAGCACGCGGTCGACGAACGGCAGCACCGGATTGAGCTCGTGGGTCACGAAGAGGATCGCCGTGTCGTCGCGCTTGCGGCGGGTGTCGAGCAGGTCGACCACCACCTGCTGGCTGGCGAGATCCAGGCTGGCCAGGGGCTCGTCGCACAGCAGCAACGACGGGTCGCGCGTGAGGGCCTGCGCGATCCGCAGTCGCTGCTGCTCGCCGCCTGACAGCAGGCCCAGCGGTCGTTCGGCGAACGCCGACGCCCCGACCTGCTCGATGGCTGCGGCGACGGCCTCGCGTCGCTTGGCGATCCCGCGGAGTCCGAAACCCCATTGCGCGCCGTCGACGCCGAAGCCCACCAGGTCACGGCCCCGGAGCATCATGCTGTCCGAGTCCGCGGCGTGCTGCTGCGGAACGTAGCCGATGTCGCCGTGCGCGGTGATGGTGCCGGAACTCAACTCGGTCTGGCCCAGGATCGCGCGCAGCAGGGAGGTCTTGCCCGACCCGTTGGGGCCCAGGACGGCGACGAACTCGCCGGGCTCGATGTCGAGGTCCAGGCCGCGCCACAGGATGCGGTCGCCGAACTGCAGGCCTGCGTCACGGAACTCGAGGACGGGCCCGCTCACGAGTCGAGGGCCTTGGCGAGCGCGTCGATCTGTGCGCGCTGCCATGCGATGAAGTCGGTGGTCCCGGCCGGGAGGGTCTCGGTGAACTCGACGACCGGAATGCCCGCCTTGCCTGCGGCGGCGAGAACGGCCTTGGTGCTCGCGTCGACGGCCTGGGTGTTGTAGATCAGCACCTTCGCGGTGCGTGAGGAGATGAGGTCGTCGAACTTCGCGCGGTCGGCCGCGGACGGTGACTGGCCCTGCTCGACGGCGTTGACGAAGCCCTCGGGGGCGACGTCGACGAGCCCGGCGTCGGCCAGAATCGCCACGGCGAGGGGCTCGGTGGCGGCCACCTTCTGGCCGTTGTGCTTGGTCTTGATCTCGGCGAGCGAGGCCTTGAGTCCGTCGATCTCTCCGGTGAACTCGGCGGCGCGCTGACGGTAGTAGTCGGCGTTCGTCGGGGCGATCCGCGCCAGTTCGTCGGCGATCGCCTCGGCGGTGTCGGCGACGGCGACCAGGTCGTAGAAGACGTGCTCGTTGCCGCGTGAGGGGTCGGAACGGACGTCGGCGGCGATCACCTTGCTGCCCTTGGCGTCCTGGGCCGCCGTGGCGATGAACTCGTCGTAGTGGCCGCCGTTCATCACGATCAGATTCGCGTCGAGCACGCGTGCGGTGTCGGCGCTGGACGGCTCGAACTCGTGGGGATCGCCGTCGGGCGAGGAGTAGAGCGCGGTGACGTCCGCGTGCTCGCCGCCGACTGCCGAGGCCACCGCCGCCCACACGTCGGTCGATGCGACGACCACCGGCTTGTCGGTCGCGACCGGACCGTCGCTGCCGCTGCATGCGGTTGCGACGACAGCCGTGATGAGCGCCAGGAGCGCCAGGAGTGCGCGTCGCGCGGTCCTGGTATCTGTCATGCGGGGATCCACCTTCGAGGGATAATGAAAATCGTTCCCGGCAAGTGTATTACCGATCCGCGACAGTTGTCCAAGCGATGCTTGCATTCGCATGTGTCGCCGGGTATGCGCCGAATCGCACAGGCGGACGCCGCGGGTATCGCAGAGGCGGACGCCGCGGCATCCGGGGATTCATTACTCTGGATCCCATGACGGCTGGTCCCACCCCGAGGCGGATCGCACTGTTGTCGGTGCACACGTCCCCATTGGCGCAGCCCGGCACGGGGGATGCCGGCGGCATGAACGTGTACGTGTGGCAGACCGCCACCCGGCTGGCGCGCCGCGGCGTCGAGGTCGAGATCTTCACGCGCGCGACGGCGTCGACCGATGAGCCGGTGGTGCAAGCTGCGCCGGGTGTCACGGTCCGCAACGTGGTCGCCGGTCCCTTCGAGGGGCTCGACAAACGCGACCTGCCCAGTCAGCTCTGTGCGTTCTCGGCCAACGTGCTGCGAGCGGAAGCCGCCCAGGATCCCGGTCATTACGACCTCATTCACTCGCACTACTGGTTGTCGGGTCAGGTCGGGTGGCTGGCGCGTGACCGCTGGGGCGTCCCGCTGATCCACACGGCGCACACGCTCGCCGCGGTCAAGAACGCCTCGCTGGCGGGCGGCGACGCCGCCGAACCGATGCTCCGCATCGTGGGGGAGCAGCAGGTGGTCGACGAGGCCGACCGGCTGATCGCGAACACCGACACCGAGGCCTCCGAACTCGTCGAGATGTACGGGGCCGACCGGTCGACCATCGATGTGGTGGTCCCCGGCGCCGATCTCGACCGTTACTCGCCGGGCGACCGCATGGCGGCCCGGGCCGAACTGGGACTGCGACCGGACGACGTGTTCGTCACCTTCGTCGGCCGGATCCAGCCGCTCAAGGCGCCGGACGTCCTCGTCGCCGCGATGGCGCCGCTCATCAAGGCGGACGCGACCGGGCGACTCCGCGTCATGGTCGTCGGCGGGCCCTCGGGCAGTGGGCTTGCGCAGCCGTCGGCGTTGATCGACCTCGCGGCGCAGCTGGGGATCGCCGATCGCGTCGACTTCCTCCCGCCGCAGCCGCCGGAACGACTGGCGCAGGTGTATCGGGCGTCCGACGTGGTCGCGGT